>NZ_JAELTO010000032.1 GCF_016428875.1 Xylophilus sp. ASV27 | reverse complement strand
CCGAACAGGACAGTGAAACGACTCAGCGCCGATGATAGTGCGGGTTCCCGTGTGAAAGTAGGTCATCGTCAGGCTCTTACAGCCCTCAAAACCCCCTCTGCATCACAGCAGCGGGGGTTTTGTTTTTTGGAATCCGGAACGTTCGGCTTATATCGGTTCGGATGTACGCTCCATGACATGCCGCGAGTCGCGTAGAACCGAAAGGGGATAATTCGTCATGACCTTCCTGGCTATCGACGTGGGAAATACCCGCCTGAAGTGGGCCCAGTACGAGTCACCCCGCCGAGGGGCCAGACTTCTGTCGCACGGCGCAGAATTTCTGGAGAATATCGACCATTTGGGTGAGCGGGTGTGGCCGCAGCTTGTCGTACCTGAGCACATGTATGGCTGCATCGTCGCGGGAGAGGGTGTCAAGAGGCGCGTTGAAGAGCAGATGGAGTTGTGGGATGTTCACCCCCAATGGGTCGTCCCGACGACGGAAGCTGGAGGGGTGACCAATGGCTATGATCATCCTTCGCGCCTGGGGGCGGATCGCTGGGTCGCCATGGTCGGGGCCCGGGATCGGATCTTGCGGTTGCCGGTGCCTAAACCGGTCGTCGTGGTGATGGTCGGCACGGCGGTGACCGTGGATGCGCTCGACTCCGGCGGCCGTTTCCTAGGAGGATTGATCTTGCCGGGGCACGGCATCATGCTGCGGGCCTTGGAGTCGGGAACTGCGGGCTTGCATGTTCCTACTGGTGAAGTCCATATGTTTCCTACCAATACGAGTGATGCACTTACCAGTGGTGGGACCTATGCCATTGCGGGTGCGGTAGATCGCATGGTCCGGCATCTCCGCACTCACACAGGAGAAGAACCCGTCTGTGTCATGAGCGGCGGCGCAGGCTGGAAGATGGCGCCGCACATGGCGCACGCGTTTGAGTTGGTGGACAACCTGATATTGGAAGGTCTGCTGGCCATGGCCGAAGAGCGATTTGCAACGCATCGCTGAGCCACGCCAGCGCTGAAACTACTGGAAGGCTTTCATGATCATCGTGACAGGCGGCGCCGGCTTCATCGGCGCGAATTTCGTACTGGACTGGCTGGCTCTGAATGATGAGCCAGTCCTCAATCTGGACAAGCTCACCTATGCCGGCAACCTGGAAAATCTCGCCTCGATTGAGCAGGATGCGAGGCATGTTTTCGTGCACGGGGATATCGCCGACGCTCCGCTGCTGGCCCACTTGTTTGCGCAGCATCGTCCACGTGCGGTGGTCAATTTCGCCGCCGAATCCCATGTGGATCGATCCATCAAAGGACCGGAGGCGTTCGTCCAAACCAACGTCGTTGGCACCTTGCATCTGTTGGAGGCCTCGCGCGCATACTGGAGTTCTCTCGAGAAAGAGGAGCAGCAGGCTTTCCGCTTCCTGCACGTTTCAACCGACGAGGTCTATGGCTCACTGGAGCCCGGCGAGCCCGCGTTCACTGAGCAACATCCCTTCGAGCCGAACAGCCCATACTCCGCAAGCAAGGCAGCAAGCGACCATCTGGTGCGGGCTTGGCACCATACCTATGGCTTGCCGGTGCTGACGACCAATTGTTCCAACAACTACGGGCCGTATCATTTCCCGGAAAAGCTCATTCCGCTGATGATCATCAATGCGCTTGCGGGCAAGCCATTGCCGATCTACGGGGATGGCCAACAGATCCGCGACTGGCTCTATGTCAGGGATCATTGCAGCGCCATTCGCCAGGTGCTGGAGCGCGGCAGCGTTGGGGAAACCTACAACATAGGCGGATGGAACGAGCAGACCAACCTGGACATCGTTGGCCAGATATGCGGCCTGCTGGATGAGTGGCGCCCCTTACCGGATGGCCGCAGCTACCGGCAGCAGATCGTCTTCGTCAAGGACCGGCCAGGCCACGACCGTCGCTACGCCATTGACGCGCGCAAGCTGGAGCATGAACTGGGATGGAAGCCTGCAGAGACCTTTGCATCGGGACTTCGCAAGACCGTTGCATGGTATCTGGAGCATCCGGATTGGGTGGCCAATGTCCAGAGCGGCGCTTATCGCACGTGGATGCAAACGCAGTATGCGGAGACGGCGCTTGCCTGACCCGAAACCTATGAAGATTCTGCTTTTCGGGAAAGACGGGCAACTCGGATGGGAGCTGCAGCGCAGCCTTGCCGTGTTGGGGAACGTGGTAGCCGTGGGAAGAGACACCCCGGGACTGGCGGGTGATTTCTCACGCCCCGCAGACCTTGTCGATACGGTTCTGGCCGTGCGGCCCGATGTAGTCGTCAATGCCGCCGCCTACACAGCGGTTGACCAGGCCGAGCGCGAGCCTGACCTGGCATATACCGTCAATACCACCGCGCCGGCAGTCCTTGCGCAGACGGCGCAGCGCATCGGCGCCTGGCTGGTCCACTATTCCACCGACTACGTCTTCGATGGCCGTGGCCGGACGCCTTTTGCCGAAGCCGATGCGACAGCGCCTTTGAATGTGTATGGCCGCACCAAGCTTGAAGGCGAGCAGCAGGTGCAGCATACCAATCCACGCCACCTGATCTTGCGGACCAGTTGGGTATACGCCGCACGCGGCAGCAATTTCGCCAGGACCATGCTGCGGCTGGCACAGGAGCGAACCGAGCTGAAGGTGGTGGATGACCAGATAGGCGCGCCTACGGGCGCCGATCTGCTGGCGGACGCGACCGCCCAGGCCCTCCGGCAGGTGGTCGCGCAGCCCGATGGCTTGGCGCACGCGGGCCTGTACCATCTGGCAGCGGGCGGCGAAGCCTCCTGGTTCGACTATGCACGCCTGGTTCTGCAGCAAGCCCAAAGCCGGGGTTGTCGGCTGCAGGTCCAGCCGGACGACATCGAGCGCGTGCCGTCCAGCGCGTTTCCCACTGCGGCTCAACGCCCGCACAACTCGCGCCTCGATACGCGCAAATTCAGAAAAACCTTCGGATTGGAACTGCCTGAGTGGCAGTCCGGTGTCAGGCGAATGGTGGAGGAAATCCTGTGAAGGCACATGCATGACTCAGCGCAAGGGCATCATCCTTGCAGGCGGCTCCGGTACGCGCCTGCACCCGGCAACGCTGGCGATCAGCAAGCAACTGCTGCCGGTCTATGACAAACCCATGATCTATTACCCGCTGTGTACGCTCATGCTGGCGGGTATTCGCGACATTCTGGTGATCAGCACGCCGCAGGACACTCCCCGTTTCCAGCAGCTGCTGGGTGACGGCTCCCAATGGGGGCTGAGCCTTCAGTACGCAGTACAGCCCAGCCCCGATGGGCTGGCGCAGGCCTTCATTATCGGAGAGTCGTTTCTTCAAGGTGCGCCCAGCGCGCTGGTGCTCGGCGACAACATCTTCTACGGCCATGACCTTGGCCCGATGCTGGCCCATGCCGACGCGCAGGCCGAAGGCGCAACGGTGTTTGCCTACCATGTCCAAGACCCGGAACGCTATGGCGTCGTGGCCTTTGATGGCGCTGGCAAAGCCATGAGCATCGAGGAAAAGCCTGCTCGCCCTTTGAGCAGCTATGCCGTGACCGGTCTTTATTTTTACGACAGCGATGTGGTCGACGTCGCCAAGGCGGTGCGCCCCAGTGCCCGTGGCGAACTGGAGATCACCGCCGTGAACCAGGCCTATCTGGCACGCGGAACACTGCAGGTGCAGATCATGAAGCGAGGCTATGCCTGGCTCGATACCGGCACGCACGACAGCTTGCTCGAGGCTGGCCAGTTCATTGCCACACTGGAGCATCGGCAAGGACTCAAGATCGCCTGCCCCGAGGAAATCGCCTGGCGCCACGGCTTCATCAGTGACGCACAACTGGAGCGCCTGGCCGCTCCCTTGCGCAAGAGCGGCTACGGCATGTACCTGAGCCGCCTGCTTCAGGACGGACAGAAGGTACACGCGTGAACATCGTTCCTACTTCTTTGCCGGAGGTCCTGTTGCTCGAGCCTCGTCTATTTGGCGATGCGCGCGGCTTTTTCTTCGAGAGCTACAACGAGAGCCTGTTCCAGGCCGCGACTGGCCTGAACGTGAGGTTTGTACAGGACAACCACTCGCGTTCTGCCAGGGGAGTGCTGCGCGGCCTGCACTACCAGATACGGCAGCCCCAGGGCAAGCTGGTGCGGGTGGTGCGTGGTGCGGTCTTCGACGTGGCGGTGGATCTGCGCCGATCCTCTCCTCACTTCGGGAAGTGGGTCGGCTATGAACTGAGCGAGGACAATCACAGGCAATTGTGGGTGCCGCCCGGATTTGCGCATGGCTTCCTGGTACTCAGCGAATCGGCTGAATTCCTCTACAAGACCACCGATTACTATGCCCCGGCGCATGAGCGGTGCATTGCATGGGATGATCCTTCCCTTGGCATCCAGTGGCCGGCCGGAACGTCTCCTCGGCTTTCTGCGAAGGATGCGGCAGGCGTGAAGTTCGAGCTCGCGGAAGTCTACCCATGAGGCCCGCACCGTCGCACGCTTCGTGACTGCACGTGACACCGCTTGATGCCCGAATCTCAGCCGCCTTGAACAGCATGAACGCCGAAGAAACCCTGAGCATGGAACCCCGTCTGGACGTCCTGTCGGAGACGCCCGAGCCGCGCATCGGCGAGCTGTTGGTGCGGGCTGGCAAACTTACGCCACGGGATCTGGAGCGCGCACTTGGCGCGCAAGAGGAAATGGGCAGCCTGCTGGGCCGCGTGCTGGTCAGGCTGGGGCTGGTGTCCGAAGTGGACGTCGTGCGCACGCTGTCCGCGCAACTGAACATACCGGTCGTGCCTGCGGAGGAGTTTCCCGCCGTGCAGCCGGAAGTCGAAGGACTTCTGCCCGAGTTTCTGGCCGCCAATGGCGTGTACCCCTTGCGGCTGGAGGACGGCCGGCTCGACGTGGTCATGGCCGTGCCGCAAGACGCCTTTGTGGTGAAAGCCCTGCATCTTGCTACCGGCTTGCAGATTCGGCCGTTCCTGGGCATAGAGAGCGAAATCGAGAAGGCCCTGGCGCAACCGGTCGAAGGGGCGGGAGGCGAGGAGGGCGACGGTCTTTCCGACGATTCCGATTCCGGCGACTTCGTCGAACACCTGAAAGACCTGGCCAGCGAGGCTCCGGTGATCCGGCTGGTCAACGCCATCATCGGCCGGGTGATCGAACTGCGCGCATCCGATATCCATCTGGAGCCTTTCGACGACGGGCTGCACGTGCGCTACCGCGTGGATGGCGTGATCCATACCGCAGAGATTGTCCCGCCCAAGCACAGTGCGGCAGTCAATTCCCGCGTCAAACTGCTGGCGCATCTGGATATCGCCGAGCGACGCCTGCCGCAGGACGGGCGTGTCAGGACGCGGGTCAAGGGGCGCGAACTGGATCTGCGCGTCTCCACGGTTCCCACCGTGCACGGCGAAAGTGTGGTGATGCGGGTGCTGGATCGGGCCAGTGTTCGCTTCAGCCTGGAGAAGATGGGGTTTGCCTCCGACACCCTGAGCCGCTTCAATGGATTGTTGGCACGGCCCCACGGCATCTTGCTGGTGACGGGGCCAACGGGCTCGGGCAAGACCACGACGCTTTACGCGGCGCTCTCCAAGCTCGACGCCGACGCGCAGAAGATCATCACGGTCGAGGAGCCTGTCGAATACCAACTGGAGGGCATCAACCAGATCCAGGTGCACCCGCAGATCGGCCTGACCTTCGCGAGTGCGTTGCGTTCCATCCTGCGGCAGGATCCGGACATCATCATGATCGGCGAAATGCGCGACGGCGAAACCGCGCAGATCGCGGTGCAGTCGGCACTCACCGGCCACCTGGTGCTTTCCACCCTGCACACCAATACCGCCGCAGGCGCCGTGATCCGCATGAAGGACATGGGCGTGGAAAGCTATCTCATCACCTCGTCGGTCAATGGCGTGCTGGCGCAGCGCCTGGTGCGTACGCTTTGCACCCACTGCAAGGAACCCTACATTCCCTCCGCTGAATTGCTGAGGACTTCCGGGCTTGGGCGCTTCCATGATGCGGCGCAGCCCATTTACCAGGCGCGCGGATGCGAGCATTGCCGCGGCGGCGGCTACCAGGGGCGCACCGGCATACACGAATTGTTCGTCATCGACGAGCCGATGCGCCGCGCCATCCTGGACGGCAAGGACGCCAGCGCCTTGAACGATATTGCTGCACAAACCGGCATGTTGTCGCTCTATCAGGACGGACTGCGCAAGGTATCCGCTGGCGTCACGACGCTGGATGAGCTGATGCGCGTGACGCAGGACCAGGGCGATGCCTGATTTCGCATGGCGCGCCGCCCAGGCAGCAGGACAGGTCGTGCAGGGGCACATCACCGCGGACACGCCCGCGCACGCCATGAAACTGCTGCGGGAGCGCGGGCTGACACCTCTGAAGATCGAGGATGCCGCCCCCGGCGCCGCGACGCAGCCCGCACTCGCCGCAGGCTCCAGCCGCAAGCCGCGGGCGTCGCAAGGGCCGGTCAACCAGGCGGACATCCTGGCGCTCACGTCCGAACTGTCCATCATGCTCAAGGCTGGCTTGGCGCTGGACAGCGCGCTGCGCGTGCTGATCGAAATGAGCCACAAGCCCTCGGTCGCTGCCATGTTGCAGCAGACGCTGGAGGACGTCAAACGCGGGACGCCGTTCAGCCGCGCGCTATCGCGCAATCGCGAACTGTTCGGCGACTTCTACATCAACATGGTGCGCTCCGGCGAGGCCAGTGGGCAACTGTCATCGGTGCTGGCGCGCCTGGTCGAGCACATGGACCGCCTGCGCGCCCTGCGCGAAAGCGTCATTTCCGCCACCATTTACCCTGCCATCCTGCTGGCCGTCGCAGTCATCTCCCTGGTGGTGATGCTCGGGTTCGTCGTGCCGCAGTTCGAGAAACTGTTCCAGGACATGGGCGACGCACTTCCCATGCCGACGCGGATCGTGATGCACTTGGGGCATGCCTTTTCCGACTATGGCCTGGTGATGGCCATGGTGGCAGCACTGCTGGTGTGGTTCGTGGCCCGGTGGCTCAGGTCCCCCGCAGGGCGCGCCTGGTGGCAGGCACGCCTGCTCAAGGTGCCGGTCATTGGCCGCCTGATGTGGAAGTACGAACTCACGCTTTTCTCCCGCTCTCTGGGAACGCTGCTGGGCAATGGCGTGCCCATGCTGGCCGCGCTGCGCATCGCCACCGAGACGGTCAGCAATACGGTGCTGAGAAAGCCGTTGGAGCAGGTTGCCCCGATGGTCAAGGATGGCGGCAAGCTGGTCACGGCGGTGGCGGCAACCAGGATCTTCGAACCGCTCGCGATCAACCTGATCCGCGTCGGGGAAGAGACGGGGCGCGTCGGCCCCATGATGCTGGAGTTGGCCAATATTCTCAATCGCGAAGTCGAGACAGGTATCAAGCGCGCGCTGACACTGGTCGAACCCGTGCTCATCCTGGTGCTGGGTTTCCTGATCGCGACCATCATCGTGTCCATCCTGATGGGCATTCTGTCGATCAACGACCTCGCGGTATGATCTTTTGCTACTGAAGGAACTGGAATGGTGAGTATTCACACACGTCGTATCCGCCGCGCTTCGCGCGGTTTCACACTGATCGAGTTGTTGGTGGTGTTGGCCATTCTGACCATGCTGGCAGGCCTGGTTGGGCCGCGCGTGCTGGGGATGCTGGGCGGTGCGAAGTCCAAGACCGCCGCGGTGCAGATTGCGGATATCGAGAAGGGGCTGGACCTGTTCAAGCTCGATGTCGGCCGCTATCCCACCACCGAGGAAGGGCTCAACGCATTGGCGGCCAAGCCCGGCTCCGCCAATGGTTGGGCAGGGCCCTATCTGAAGGGCGGAGTTCCTTCCGATCCCTGGGGACATCCGTACAAGTATGCAAATCCTGGTGCCAATGGCGGCATCGACATCATCTCCTTCGGTGCCGATGGCGCCCCCGGTGGCGATGGCGAAAACGCCGACATCCAGAACAAGCAGTAAGACTGCCGTACTCGCATGAGGCGGCCGCGGGGGTTCACCCTGGTCGAGCTCTTGGTCGTCTTCGCCATTGCCGCACTCATCGTCGGCATTGCCCCGCTGGCGTTCCAGCGTCTGCGCGAATCGGCCGAGTACCGGGATACGCTGCGCGCCATCGTTTCGGAGATGCGGCTGGCACGCTGGCGTGCCATGTCCAGCGGGGCCGAAACCCGGTTCAGCGTAGACCTCCGGCAGCGCTGGTACGGCCTGGACGGCGCCCCGCGGCATGCCTTGGCGCCGGCGCTGACCTTGCGCGCCACGGTCGCCAGCCAGGAACTGGATAGCAGTGGTCTGGCATCGATTCGCTTCCTGCCGGGCGGTGGCGCCAGCGGCGGCAGTATCGACCTGCTCCGCGCTTCGGGTGCCGGGGTGCGCTTGCGTGTGGATTGGCTGACCGGCCGCGTGGAGCAGGAGCCGATTGCGCCGTGAGTGCTGCATATCCCGTCCGACCTCAGCGGGGGTTTTCGCTGTTGGAGATGCTGGTCGCCTTTTCCATCATGGCGTTCTCGCTCGCCATGATCTACCGCGTCAGCGGCGGCTCCGCGCGCAACGCAGGGGAGCTTGAACACTACCAGCACGCAGCCCTGCTCGCGGAATCGGTGCTCAATCTGCGCGACGCGGTTCCACCTGCCGGCTGGAACGATCAGGGCGAATCCGCAGGCTACCGATGGCAGGTGCGCAGCGCTCCCTATCCCACCGACGTGAACGGCCCGGCCGCGCCGCCACTGTATGAGGTTGCCGTGAGCATTACATGGTTGGAAGGCGGGACCGAGAAGCGCTATGACCTCGCAACCCTGCGGCCTCAGGCGCGCCCGCTGCCCGGGGGGCGTCAGCCATGAGCCTGATTCGTCAGCCCTCAACCGCACCCTTTCGCTCCAGGGGATTCACGCTCGTGGAGATTCTGGTGGCCATCACCCTGCTGGCCATCGTCATGCTCGCCCTGGGGGCGGCCATGCGCGGCATGGTGCAGACCGAGTCGAGAGTGTCCGATCGCCTGACCCGCCTGGATGATTTCCGCACGGGCACGGGCTTTCTGAGGGCAGTCCTGGGTCGTGTCTATGCCAAGAAGAGTCTCGCCATCCAGACCGAGGGCCAGAACACCTTCGTGTTCCAGGGGGCGCCCGGGGGGGTCGCATGGATCGGCGTGATGCCTCCCAGGTACGGCGCCGGGGGGCGTTATTTCTTTCGCCTCGCGGCCGAGTCCGTCGCCGGCCGCTCGGCACTGGTCATCCGCTTCATGCCCTGGAAGGATGCCCCGGGCTTCCCCGACTGGTCCGGCGCAGATTCGCGGGTATTGGTCGATGATCTGACGGCTTTCTCCATCCTCTATGAGGACGACATGACCGATGGGCCGCGCTGGAGCGCTTCCTGGTCCATTCCAGACCGTCTGCCTGCACGCGTCAACATTCGCGTCTCCACCACCACCAGCGCCTGGCCCGATCTGGTGCTGCCGCTGCGGCAGTTTGGCGGGCGCCCTATCGGCAGCGGCGGCGCGGTGATCGGGGGCACAACCTCATGAGCATGCGCCTCGTACGACGGCCGCGAATGCGTGATGCGGGAATGGCGCTTGTTGCCGTCCTCTGGATCGTGGCGGCCCTCAGCCTGATGCTGACCGGCATGACGCGCTCGGTCCGGCAGGAGGTGCGTTCCGCGACGAGCGCACGCCAGGCGGTCGAGGGCCGTGCCGCAGCCGAAGCCGCCATCAATCTGGTATTGCAGCAGATGGCGGCGAAGCCCGGCGCCGTGAATCGTCTGATGTCGATCGACGTGGCATTTCGTGGCGTGTCCACGACGGTACAAGTGTTCCCAATGAACGGTCTGATCGATCTGAACAGCGCTCAGCCCCCTTTGCTGGAGGCGCTGTTTGCCGTGGCTGGCGGTATGCCGCCTGCAGCCGCGGCCGCGGGAGCGCAGGCGGTCGTGCAGTGGCGCACGCAGCGTGATTCCGGGGGGCGTACGTTTGGTTTCGACGCACCCGAGGATCTCATGCTTGTGCCGGGCTTTACGTATGACGTCTATGCTAGGATCGCGCAGCTTGTGGCGGCAGGTCAGACATCGGGTGGCGCTGTCAATCCTCTGTGCGCTCCGGACGGGGTTTTGCTGGTTCTGGCAAAAGGCAACGCGCAGGTGGCCGAGCGCATAGCGGCCGCACGGCGAACAGATGCCGTGGGGGTTGACTTGACGCAGCTCGAGGCATCTTTCATCGGCAGCGCAGTCTCGCGCGCTTACCGCCTGATTGCGAATGTCCCCCTGCCGGATGGCGCCAGCATGCGCTTCACCCAGGACGTCACTTTTCAAGCCGGGCCACAAAGCGAACTTCCATGGCGCATTTTGCAGAGCGGCGGTGTTGTCGCGTTGCCGCCTGGTGCAACTGATCGGCAATGACGCTTCTATCCAATGACTTTCGGCTGTTTGGTGTGGATCTGCGCTCTGGAGTGCAGGGCCTCGCCACGCTATGGGGCCAAGTGCTGCAGGGCCCCCCTTTTGTCTGGTTGACCGAGCCGGCAGCGGTGCGCGTCCTCCGCGCCAATGGCAATGTGGAGACTTGGCGCAACGGTAGCTTGGTCGCGCCCGGGCAGGAAAAGTCGCCTTCTGGTCAGGCGCGCTTCGCGGCCGTCGAAATTCCCGATTCCATTGTCCTGCGCCACGCCACGACCATGCCTGCCATGCCGCAGGCGCAAGTCGCGGATGCCCTGGCGCTGGAAGTCCAGAGCATCAGTCCTTTTGCCGCAGGCAGTCTCGTGTGGGGATGGCGCCTGCGGCCTGGCAGCGGGCCCAGGCTCCAGGTCGAGGCAGCGTTGGCCTCGCGTGCCCATGCCGAGCGGCTGTTGCCTCCTGCGGCTCAGGCCCTGGGCGTAGAGGCCAGCCAACTGGAGGTCTGGGTGATGCCCGCCCAGCCCGAGCCAGCCGCTGCGCCCATCGTGCTGCAAGGGTTTGGCGAAGGAGCGCGGGCGCGTGATGGGCAACGTCGGCAACGCCGGACATATGCCTTCCTCGCGATAGGCATTTGCCTACTCGGCGTAATTGCCGTAACTCCGACGCTCCAGTTATGGATGCGGGCGCGCGATGCAGCCGCTTCCTTTTCCGAAGTCCAGCAGCGGACGCGGCCGGTGGTCGAGCTACGGGAACAGTTTGTCCGCTCGTCGGCCAGACTCAAGGCGCTGGAGTCCGCCGTGGGCGAGAGCGCGGCGCCCTTGCGCGTCCTGGAGATTCTCACCAACGCCGTCCCGGACGACACGTTCATACAGACCCTGCAGATCGAAGGGCTCAAGATTTCACTGAGCGGCATGACCGAGAACTCGGCGGCCTTGATGAGCCGCCTGGGCAGCACTTCGGGCATACGCGAACTCAAGGCCTCACAGGCCGCCACCCGGCAGCCGGGCGCTGCAAAGGAATCGTTCGGCGTGGAGTTCGTTCTGGACATACCGGGCGTGATCCCGCGCACGGCCGTGGCCCAGGCCGAAACGGCCGCCCCGGCTCCCGCTCCCGCTCCAGTCCCTGCGGCGCCCGCGCCAGTATTGGACAGCCAGCAGACAAACGCCGCTCCCGCGCCGGCACCTTTCAGCCCGCCGCTCTTGCCTGCCGCCCCAGGAAAACCCGCCTATCCGCCCCTTGCGCCAGCCGAGCAGCCGCCCGCGACTGGACTGGCCAGCAACGACGCATCCGAAGCGCCGGCATCCAACCCCCTGAGCCGTGCCACCATCGGCGGCCGCGCGCCACGGCCCCCGGCGCCCGCGCCCAATCCTTGAGAGACGGGAATGACCTTGTACCTCCGCCGCCAGGATCGCGTGGCCCTTGCCTGTCTGGGGCTGCTGTTGTTGCTGCCCGTTGCCGTGGGCGTTTACTTTGTTGCGTCCAAGCATGTCGAGTTTGCGGGGCGCATAGAGCAGATCGAGCCGCGCTACGCGCGACTGCTGGGGCTTGAGGCCGCCAAGCCAAAGCTCGAGGCTGCGCAGGCATCGGTTCGTGCCACGCTGGAGAAGTTCACCTACCCCGCGGCCCAGGACGCCACCCAGGCCGGCAACGATGCACAGCAGAAGATCCGCGCGGTGCTGACCGCCGCGAAGCTCGACATCAGCAGCAGCCAGGTGCTCGCGCCCAAGGCGGATGGGGACATGGAGCGCATCCCGATCAGCGTGAGGGCCGAGGGGGATTTGCTGGCACTGCAGGCTGCGCTGGTCGGCCTGGGCAGCCAGACGCCGGCCATTCTCATCGACCGCATGAACATTCAGGCCAGCAGCTACCAACGCCCTGAGGCCAGCCGTTTGATGGTGCAGTTCTCTTTCTACGTACTGCGAGCCCGGTCATGAGCACAGGCTTTACCCTGAAAGCGCGCACCGCGGCACCCCGCGTGCTGGTCCTGCTGCCGCTCGTGCTGCTGCTCGTCATCGCCGCCCTGTGGGTCGGCCCGTCCGGCACACTCCGCAATATCCACTGGGAGCCGCCGCAGGCGCTCGTGCCAGACATCGCCGACGGTAGTTCTTCGGCACTGGACGCTTCCCGCAGCATCGATCCCAGCCAGTTCGTGGCCATCCTGGAGCGGCCCCTTTTCTCCCCGACGCGCAAGCCGCCACCGCCCAAGATCGTGGAGAAGGTCGAGCCGCCACCGCCACCAGACCCGCTGGACAAGGTCCGCATTCTGGGTGTCTTCTCGAGCGCGGCAGGCGGAGGCGCGATCGCCGACCAGGAGGGCAAGGCCCGCCGCATCCTAGTCAACGACATGATTGGTGCGTGGACGCTCGCCTCCATCGGCAGCCGCGACGTCACCTTCAAGCGCGGAGCCGAGACCCGCGTGCTGAGCCTGGTACGGCCCAAGCCTGCGCCTCAAGGGCCGGCCACGTTCGTGCAGGGAGGGGTTCCGCGTGGGGCGATGGCGCCCGCGCCTGCCGCTCCGGCCCCAGCGGGAGGGCCGCCGCGCGCCTCGGGACTTCCCATTCCCATGCCGGACGGATCATTCCGTCTCGCACCCTGAATGCTGGCAGGCACCGTCGCATGAAGCTCTCCACTCACAGGGCATGTCGCGCCCTGCACGCCACGGAGGCTGTGGTCTTTCGGGCCTGCTCCGTGCCGCACTGCCGCGCCGCAGCCATCTTGTTTCTTCATCCGGGCCGCACCTGCCGCGAGCCCGCTTGCCACCGATAGCACGTATGAACCATCTTCGCATCGCCACGCTCTCCGCCCTGGTCGTGGCCGCATCCAACGGCGCCTGGGCCCAGGCCGTTCCGTCGCAGGATGCCGGGGCAGCCGCCTCTGCCGCCATCAGTACCTTGGACATGGCGCCCGCCGCACCTGCCGCGGAGCCGGCTGACACCGCGTCTTCGCCGGCCGCAGACGCCCAGGCTGCCAAGGAGCCGCGCATCATTCGCGGCAACGATCAGGTCATCGCGCCGCCCAAGGCCAGCATCCGGCCCATCGCCGGCGCTCCCAGCTCCTTCAAGTTCGAAGATGCGCCCATTGCCGAGGTTGCCAACGTCATCCTGGGTGAGGTCGCCAAGATCGACTTCGTCTTCCATGGCCAGGTCAACGGCTCGGTCACGCTGGCCACGCGCGAGCCGGTCACGCCGGACCAAGCGGTGTTCCTGCTGGAAACCGCGCTGCAGGCCAACGGCCTGGTCATGGCGCGCGACGCCCGCGGCACCTACCACATCGGCAAGCCCGACGCGCTCAAGGGCATCGTCGCGGCGCCGCGCCAGTCCGTGGGTGGAGCCCTGCCGCCCGGCTACGGCGCCGTCATCGTGCCCCTGCGCTATATCGGCGCCGGCGAAATGGCCACGATCCTGCGCCCCATTGCCGGCGGCGACGCGCTGGTGCGGGTCGATACCCTGCGCAACCTGCTGGTCATGGTCGGCACGCGTGCGCAAGCCGAGGGCTGGCTCGACATCGTCTCCACCTTCGACGTGGATTTGCTCAAGGGCATGTCCGTCGGCGTGTTCCCGCTCAAGTACGCCTCGGTGGCGGAGGTGCAGGCCGCGCTGCAAATCGTCAGCGGCGGCGGCGGTGGCGGCCAGCCCGCGGGCTCCGCGCCCTCGCGCCCGGCGGCTCCTGGCGCCGCCACCGCCTCCACGCCGGGCGCGCCTTCGCAGGCCGCTGGCGCCGCGGCGGCACTGGCGGAATCCAATCCGCTGTTCGGTGCCTTGCGCATCATGCCGATCGAACGCATCAACAGCATCCTGGTCGTGACGCCACGCGCCGCCTATCTGGAAGAAGCACGCCGCTGGATCGAGCGGCTCGACAAGCCCAGCGACAACGGCAGCGAGCCGCAACTCCACGTCTATAACGTCCAGAACGGCAACGCGCGGCATCTGGCCCAGGTGCTGAGCGGCATTTATGGTGGTGGTGCTTCCGGCGCCAGCGGCGGCACCGGCATTGCGCCTGGGCTGGGTTCGTCTTCGGGCATCAGCGGAGGGTTCGGCAACACCGGCTTTGGCAGCGGCAATTTCGGCTCCAGTGGTTTTGGGGGCGGGACCTCCGGGGGCTTCGGTATGGCCGGTGGCGTCGGCCTTGGCGGCAGCAGTTCCTTCGGAGGAAACACCAATACCGCCAACCAGCAGGCGGGTCGAGGTGCCAGCGTCAGTGCCGTCACCTTCAACAATGGCGTGCGCGTCATTGCCGACGATGTCAACAACGCAGTGCTGGTCTACGCGACCAACGGGGAGTTCAACAAGATAGAGTCCACCTTGAGGCGCCTCGACGTGCGGGTGCCGCAGGTGCTGATCGAGGCCAGCATCGTCGAAGTCACGCTCAAGGGCAGTCTTCAATATGGTCTGGAGTGGTCTTTCAGCAACGCCGGCCGTGGTCTACGAGGTACGGGTGGTCTCAGTCTCACTGATTCGGGGAAGGTCGGTGACCTGCTGGGCCAGGGATTTTCCTACTCTGTCATCAATTCGGCAGGTGCGGTGCGGGCTGCGTTGAACGCCTTGGCTACCGACTCTCTCGTAAAGGTCATCTCCAGCCCCTCCTTGATGGTCATGGACAACCAGGTGGCCTCCATCATGGTGGGGGACCAAGTCCCCATCGTGGGCCAGACGGTCATCGTCCCGGGTGTGGGTTCTTCGAGCAGTGTTCAGTACAAGGATACCGGAGTGCAATTGCAGATCCTGCCTTCCGTCAATGCTGGCAACATCGTGACAATGCAGCTCACCCAAGCCGTGACGGATGTGGGCGCGGTAACAACCGCGGGGCAGCAACCACCCTTCCGTCAGCGTCAAATCACCAGCAAGGTTGCAGTGCGTTCTGGGGACGCAATCGTGCTCGGTGGCTTGATTCGAGACAACACCCAGAACGGCAACAATGGCATTCCTTTTCTCAAAGACTTGCCCCTCATTGGTGCCGCCTTCGGCGCCACCACCGTGGCGAAGGATCGC
The DNA here is from genome assembly GCF_016428875.1 of Xylophilus sp. ASV27. Classification (GTDB taxonomy): domain Bacteria; phylum Pseudomonadota; class Gammaproteobacteria; order Burkholderiales; family Burkholderiaceae_C; genus Xylophilus. The sequence goes on along the minus strand of NZ_JAELTO010000032.1, from coordinate 24,505 downwards.
ACCGAACTCATCGTCATCCTCACGCCACGCGTGATCCGGGCGGACGAAGACATCCGCGACGTCGGCTCCGAAATGCGCGATCGCATGAAGGGAATTTTCTCGGATGACCGGCTCTCGAACCTGCGCGGTTCGTCGCAGCGCGGATCGGACTCGCTGGTGGAGCAGTCACCGGGAATGTCCAAGCTGCCCGACCCTGCCACCTACATCAAAACCCCCAATTGAACCCAGACCAAGAGGCCTTGCCCATGTTGCGTACCTGCAGCCATTCTTCGCCCGACCGCAATGACGTTTCCCACGCGGCGCCTGCCCATCTGCGCCGCGCCGTGCTGGCCGTCGCCCTCGTGGGCGCGGGGCTCTGGCTGTTCGGCTGTGCCGCCGTGGCACCCAAGACGCCCGAGCAGATCGTGGCCGAGCGCGCCGCCGAGCGCTGGAAGCTCATGATGGCGGACAAGTTCGAGGGCTCCTATGAACTAACGGCGCCCTCCTATCGGGCTCTGAAGGACTTCAAGGCCTATCGCCTCAACTACGGGCCGGCAAAGAGCTGGGTCAGTTCGGAGGTCGTCAAGGTCACGTGTGCGAGTGCTGCCAGTTGCACCGCCGTGCTGAAGGTGACCATCAAGAACTCCACACCGATCCGCGGCCTTCCCACCTTGACCACCGCGCTGGACGAGAACTGGGTGCTGGAGGACGGGCGCTGGTATTTCCTGCCCGCACTCTGAGCAGAAGCCGTGGCCCGCGCGCCGGGGCCATGGCCGCTTGCCACGGGCATCGCAACGGCTGAAGCGAAGCCTTTGCCTGAATGTGTCCGCGAGATGTGGCTTCGACAGCCGCATCGTTCTTGCCCGTCGTCTTGTGCGCGTTGTGGTCCGCTCCGGCTCAACATTTCGCAAAAACGTGACGCAATCCGCTATAAAAAGTTTGACGCCGGCACACAGTCCGGCTACGCTTCGCTCCGCTCTCGACGAGACGTGGGTGCGCGAGGGAGGACGTTGGTTCGTCCTGCTGTCTTTGTGATGCTTTTAACGGCGGTGCGGTGAACAAGATTGCTACATCAATGCCGGGTGTATCCAGGGTGTTGCAGGTGTCCAACAAAAGAGGGGCGTGTGAGCCAAAATCTGCTGACACCAAGCTCTCCCTGCTAACATCTCGTGGCGTACACGCTCTTTGTAGTTGCGCTTACCAACTTTTTCCATGGAGTTATTAATGAAGAAGAGTCTTCTGTCTCTGAGCATCGGCGCCTTCATCGGCGGCCTGACGCTCGCCGGCGCAGCCAACGCAGCCGTGTCTATTGCTGGTACTGGTACTGGTACTGGTGGCAACAAGCTGACCACGACCACAGCCACCGTCCTGGAGTTGAATCCCGGCGGCATCGGTCACATCGGCATCATTCCTTACTTCAGCACGCAGAACGGCAACCACACGCTGATCAGCATCACCAACACGGACGCCACGAATGGCAAGGCCGTCAAGGTGCGCTTCCGCAGCGCCGCAAACTCCGACGACGTGTTCGACTTCACGCTGTTCCTGTCGCCTGGCGACGTGTGGACGGCTGACGTCGGCAAGGATGCCGCCACGGGCCTGTCCCAACTGTATACCGCAGATAATTCCTGCACCTTGCCCGCAAGCGTGAACGGCAAGTTCATTACCGACCGCCTGCCCCCGACGTTCACCGACGCTCAAAAGGCCGAGTGGACCCGTGAAGGCTACATCGAAGTGCTGAACATGGCTGATGTGCCTCCGCAACTGAGCGATGGCACGACCACCAATCCGCTGTTCACCGCTACCAAGCACATCAATGGCGTCGCTCCTTGCACCGGTTCCACTTTGACCGCGCTTGCTACCGACAATGTTACGACGGACGGTGCGAAGTTGAACGCGCTGGGTCTGGATACGCCGTCGGGCGGCCTGTACACCAACGCCTTCATCATCAACTCGGCCAACGCCTATATGGCATGGTCCACGGAACCTACGGCGGTGGAAGCTCGTGCATCAGCCGGCGGTGCGCCGGGGCGTGGCAATCTGGTTTTCTCTCCTCAGACTGGCAACAAGCTGGGTAGTGGCGAGGTGACTAATATTGGCAATTTGACGGCTGACCCGCTGTTGGTCAGTGGCGCTCCCGTGCCGTACGTGAGCGGTATCGTGCCTTTGCAGTTCGACTTCCCGGATCTGTCCACTCTGTACATCGGTGCCAGTACCACGACGACCACGGCTGCTTCGCAGGCTGCTGCTCTGTCCAAGGCACTTGCTGTCAGTACTGTCAAGAACGACTACAGCACTCTGGCCTCCATCGGCTCCAAGACGGACTTTACGTTCTCCATGCCGACGCGTCGCTACGCTGCTGCAGTTGACTACTCTGCCAGTCCGGCCAAGGTCGTATTCAATGGGGATAACCCCACTTACTTCACCGCTGCCAATACTACCGTGAAGGGTAATTTGGCTTGCGTGCAGCCTGGCGGTTCCGTGACCGGCTGGAGCCGTTCAGAGCAATATCTGACGAGCGGGCCCGTGATCTCCCCAGGTACGGCTACCACGCTGCAGTTCTGCGGTGAAGTCAGCGTGCTGACGGTCAATAACAATCCGACGAACCCGGCTGGTAACGGTGTTCTGGGTGCCACCGTGGCCGTGCAGAACCTGTACACCGGTTACCAAGAAGGTTGGATCAATATTGGGACCCCGGGCCTGAGCAATGCTGGCCTGCCGGTGCTGGGCTCTGCCTACACCAGTGCCGTGGGTGCCCCGGCTGCTGGTATGTCCACCAACTACAGCTGGACGTACGCTCACAAGTTCACCAAGGCTGGTGCACAGTAATCCAGGCGATGTTTAGGTAAGCGCGCTCGGCCTTCAAAGGCTGGGTGGCTAAAGGGCAGGAGAGTGATCTCCTGCCCTTTTTTATTGGATGCTCCGTGGGGGTATGGCGCCGCCCGCAGGCGGGTGCTGCACAATATGCGGCTTTTGGGCCCATTGCTTCTTATGCCAACTCCATTGATCCCGTTCTTGCCCGCTGTGGCATCTTCTGGGCATTCTTCGCCCGTTGCTCGATTGGCCGGCCGCCGCTTGATCGCGGGCTGTCTGACGCTGTCCATGCTGTCGTGTGCATGGGCGCAGCAGTCCGTGGTGCAGGGTGCGGACGGCGTGCAGATCACCGATGCCGACCTGACGGCGGAGGTGCTGCGCATCCCCGGCGCGGCCGAGAGCAAGGTCTTCGGCAAGACCGAGAACGTGTCTGCCGCGGCCTCCAACCTCTACACCCGGCGCGCGCTGGCTGCCGAGGCGGAGAAGGCGGGGCTGGACAAGGACCCGCAGGTGATCGCCTCGCTGCGCATTGCGCGCGACCGGGTGCTGTCCGATGCACGCATTGCCCAGATCGACAAGGCCGCGGCGCCCGATGCGGCGGCGCTGGAGAAATACGCGCGTGCGCAGTACAACGCCAAGCCCGAGCAGTTCCGGGCGCCGGAAGAGGTCCGGGTGCGGCACATCCTGATCCGCTCCACCGAGCCGGATGCCAAGGCCACGGCGGAGAAGCTGCTGGCCGACCTGAAGGCCGGCGCCGACTTTGCCGCGCTGGCCAAGGAAAAGTCCGGCGACCCAGGCAGCGCCGCCAAGGGCGGGGAGCTGGGCTTTATCAAGAAGGGGCAGATGGTCCCGGCCTTTGAGCAGGCCGCCTTTGCGCTGGAAAAGCCGGGCGAATTGTCGCCGGTGGTGGAGAGCAGCTTCGGCTTCCACATCATCGAGCTGGAAGAGAAGAAGCCTTCTGGCCTGTTGCCCTTCGACGAGGTCAAGCAGGGCCTGATGGACAGCGCCCGGGTCAAGGTGCTGGAAGATGCCCGCGCCGCCAAGGCCGCCGAACTGCTGAAGGACGCCAAGTTCGACGAGGCGGCCGTCGAGGCCTTCTCCAGCCGCTACCGCTGACCTGTCCTGGCCCCGTGCCCGGCTTCGATCCGAATGCCGGGCCCTGTTGCCCGGCCGACGCTTCCTCCTACCCTTGAACCCCATGCCTGTGCTGGATGACGCACGCGCCCTGTGGCGCGCGCGCGCGCTGGTGGCGGTGATGACGCGGCGCGAGATCGCGGCGCGCTACGCGGGGGCCGCGGGCGGCATCGCCTGGGCCTATGTGCAGCCGCTGCTGACGGTGGCGGCCTACTTCCTGGTGTTCGACGTGGTGTTTGCCATGCGGCTGGGCGAGAACGCGCCCACGCACCGGGCCGGCGCCTACCTGATCGTGGGCTCGCTGCCCTGGATGGCGTTCTGCGACACGCTGGGCCGCACCATGAACAGCCTGCTCGATGCGGGCAGCGTGCTGCAGAAGAATGCGCTGCCGCCGGTGCTGTTCGTGGCCCGCTCGGCCTTTGCCAGCAGCATCGTGTACGCGCCGCTGATCCTGCTGCTGGCGGTGGCCTATATCCCGGCCCACCACATGAGCCCGGCGCTGCTCGCCCTGCCTGTGCTGCTGGCCCTGCAGGTGCTGCTGTGCCTGACGCTGGGCTACCTGCTGGCGATTTTGGCCGCGGCGCTGCGCGATACGGTGCAGATCGTGGGCTTTCTGCTGTCGGTCGGCATCTTCCTGTCGCCGGTGCTGTTTCCGCTGAGCCTGTTTCCCGCGGCCTGGCGCTGGGTGCTGTGGCTCAACCCCATGACGCCGCTGCTGCTGGGCTACCAGAACGTGCTGCTGCAGGGCGCCTGGCCTTCCTGGGCGTCCTGGGCCGGGGCGGGCGCGTGGTGGCTGGTGGCTTTGGCGCTGCTGGCGGCCGCGGTGCGCCGCAGCCGCGAGCAACTGGTGGACTGGCTGTGAGCCCGCCGCTGCAAGCCTCCGGCGCGCCGGTGCTGCGGGTGACCGGCGTGGGCAAGGAGTACCGCCTGTACGCCTCGCCGCGCGACCGGCTCAAGGCGCTGGTGACCGGCCGCCGCTACCACCGCAGCCACTGGGCGCTGCGCGAGGTGTCGTTCGAGCTGCGGCGCGGGCAGTGCCTGGGCGTGATCGGCGACAACGGCGCGGGCAAGAGTTCGCTGCTCAAGCTGCTGGCCGGCACGGTGCAGCCGAGCACCGGGCGCATCGAGCGCATCGGCCGGGTCACGGCCATCCTGGAGCTGGGGGCGGGCTTCCACCCCGACTTCACCGGGCGCGACAACCTGTATTTCGCGGGCAGCCTGATCGGCATCGGGCAGGCCGACATGCAGCGGCTGGAGCCCGAGATCGCCGAGTTCGCCGAGCTGGGCGATGCGATCCACCGGCCGGTGAAGACCTATTCGTCCGGCATGGTGGTGCGCCTGGCGTTCGCGCTGGTGACGGCGGTGCAGCCCGACGTGCTGATCATCGACGAGGCGCTGGCCGTGGGCGACCAGCATTTCCAGAAGAAGTGCATCGAGCGCATCACGGCCTTCCGCAAGGCGGGCTGCACGATTCTGTTCTGCTCGCACAGCCCCTACCACATCCGCCATCTGTGCGACGTGGCGCTGTGGCTCGACGGCGGCCGGGTGCGCGAGATCGGGCCGACCGAGCCGGTGCTGGGCGCCTACGAGATGCACACCCGCCTGCGCAATGCGCAGGATGGGCTGGACATTGCCGACCCGATGCCCGGCGCCGACGGCGAGTCGGGCGGCGCGAAAGCCGCCGAACCGATCCCGCTCCCGCCGAGGGAAGAGGGCGCCGCCTGCATCGTGTCGCTGACGGTGGCCGGCCTGGGCGAAGGCGATCCGCCCTTGCTCCAGAGCCGCGACCTGGTGGCGACCATCACGGTGCGCGGGCGTGCGGACGAGCGGCCCAATATTGGTTTCATGATCGAACAATCCAAAGGGGTCGGGATCACTTCGCTGGCAACGCACGAAGAAGGGGTCACACCCATATCCATGGGCGATGGCCTATGGCGATCAGTGCTAACCTTTCCTGATTTGCCGTTGCACAGTGGGGAATACGTGGTGAGCGCATTCCTTTTTGACGAAAGTGGCCTGATCGTCTATGACCAATGGCTTTACTACATGCATTTTCGCTTCGTCTCGCCAACCTTAATGCCAGGATTGGTTCGCCTACCTCATCGGTGGTCCTGAAGATGCGAGACTTGCATCAGTTTAACTAAATTGCTGCACGACATGCTTTGTAGTATGACGTGCGTAAGATATGAGATGATCGAATGTACGAATCACTGAATGGCGAGACGCCCGCCGAATTGCTGGCGCTGGGGCAAGCTTGCATAAAGTCCGGAGACCTGGCCGCAGCGGCCAATTTCCTATGCCGTGCGCGTCAGTATGAAGAAACACGTATATCGGCGCACAATTTGATAGAGCACCATTTGTTGGACGGTGCATTTTCGCCTTGGGTAGGTGTGCAATGCGCAATTGCACCTGCGGACGATATTTTTCGATTTTTTTCTACTCACCCAACCAGTATTAACCCGTTGCGCGACTACTTCGCGGATGGCTGGCGCACCTTGTCTGAATTGATGCTGCTTCTTGAACGTATCGACCGACCATTGGCAGGAGTGCACCGATTTTTAGAGTTTGCCAACGGGCATGGGCGCTTCACTCGTCATTTAGTCAAGGCTCTGGGGGCGGATCGTGTCGTGGTATCGGACATCGTGCCGGATGCGGTGCAATTTTGTCGCCAGACATTGGGCGTTGAAGGTGTTCAGTCCGCAGTGGTGCCCGAGGCGCTGGAACTCTCAGATACGTATGATGTCGTGTTCGCGCTTTCGCTGTTCAGCCATCTACCACTTAGTACCTGGCGGCGTTGGCTCGCACGGCTGTATGACTGTGTAGCGCCTGGAGGTGTTCTTGTTTTCACGACCCACGGAGCGGAGGCTGTGCGCCGGCAAGGGGTGACGTTGGATGCGAATGGATTCCACTTTGTCCCCGCTAGCGAATCACTTGCTATCGATACGGCTGAATACGGCACTACCTTCACTTCAAAGGATTTCGTGCTGGCGCGTATTGCTGAAAGCATGGGTTCAGATAGGTTGGCTCTGTTTAGCCCAGCCCATTTTTGGGCGCATCAGGATGCCTACGTGATAACTCGGCCGTAATTTTCTAGACACTTAAAGATCATCGAGCCGAATTCCGTTTGCCGCCCAGCAAGGGAAGTTCCAAGAAGTGATACGAAATGCTGGCTAGTAGCAGGGTCAATGAAGCGCTTATCAATAAAACCCCGACTGGTTGGAGTTGTAGCAGTTCTCTGCTCAAGTCTATTAGAGGGTAGTGCCACAGATAGAAGCCGTAGCTGATTGTGCCCACATACCGTATTGCCGGGTGGGAGAATAATTTGAAAAGATAGGTGGTAGGTGGCATAGCCAGGAGGCCTGCCAGAAGCGCCAGTGATAGCAACGTGCAAATTGGTTGAATCCACGCATACCAAATATGCCAACGAAAATCGACATTGAAAGCCGCCCACCACAACAGTGCAAGCACAGCGGTACTGGCCCAGCCTGATGCGAGCCAATTGGATATCGCGCGGACGTGTCGAGTGTGGAACGTGAGCGCCAGAAGAGCCCCTAGTCCCAGGCTATCGAGTCGCATGTCGGTGCCATTGTAGAGTCGTTCTATGGGCACGCCTCGTAATGCAAGGTGGGTGCGCCATGCCATACAGAGAATCACGACAGCACTTAAAAATACGATCCAGCGGGTCGAATGTAATGCAGATGGTGTTCCGGTGCTATTGGCAAGGTTGCGGGGTGCGGGTCCGATGGACAGTCCAGCGATAAGCAGCAGAGGCCATACGAGGTAGAACTGCTCCTCAATGGCCAACGACCAGGTGTGGCCAAGGATGCCGTCGTGTGGTATAGCAAGCGCACGCAACCAATTTTCAAAATAAAAGATCGCTGCCAGCAGATGCAACCCGGGGTTGGGGCTCGTTCGACCGATGAGCGCGCTGCACAGTCCAACGAAAGCGACTACCAGCAATAACGCTGGTGCCAATCTTCGGAAGCGCCGCCGATAAAACTCCAGAAGATTGATTTTTCCATTCTGTTGCCATTGGCGCACAAGAATGCGTGTAATCAAGAAACCACTCATCATGAAGAAGGTATCCATGAAGATGAATGATCCAGGTAACCATGAATATTGAACATGACCCACCAGTACGGTAACTGCAATCATGCCGCGCAAGCCATCGAGTGTCGACCAACGAGTACTGGCACTGCGAATGCCATCGATCACCTGCATGTGATGTGCGGGGTCTTTGTTCCCCATATGGGCTGTCTTCATGTGCTCAGCCAACTCTTGATGCGCGTTTGTACTCGTAGTGGGATCGCCCGGGCGACGCCGCGCAGCCCCGGCGCAGAGCGCAGCCGCACCAGCATGCGCAGCAGGCCGCGCCGCGCATGCAGGCCGGTCTGGCCGGGCAGGTCGGTACGGTCGGGCTGGTGCGCGGCGATGAACTCGCGCGTCAGCGGCTCGGTGGGCGGCGTGGGCGGCAGGCGGTCGAGGTGGGTCAGGTAGTCGCGCGCATAGTCCCAGTCCTGGATCAGGGCCTCGGTGCCGGGATGGGGCGCCACCGCCCAGTAGGGGGACGGCGAGGTGCCGGTGACGAAGTGCCGCTCGCGCAAGTCCTCGAAGAAGCGCAGCCACTCGCCCGCGGGTGTGTTCCAGGGCCGCAGCCAGGTCCATTTGCGTCCGCTCAGGCGTTCGGGGAAAGCGCCCAGGTCCGGCGCCACCACGGGCATGCCGGCCTGCAGGCAGGCGCTCAGGGTGTAGCTGTAGGTTTCGGGCCACTGGGCCGGGAACCAGATCAGGTCGGGCTGGAGCCAGCGCAGGAGTTCGGGCAGTTCGGCCTCGTCGTACTCGCCGTGCACGCTCAGCGCGCTCTTGGGCCGGGTGCGCAGGTTGCGGTAGGCGTAGCCCAGCAAATGGAATTCCACCGGGGCGCCGCGCCTGTGGGCCTCGACCGCCACGTCTTCCAGCACGTCGGCGCCCTTGATCGGGCTGAGGGCGCCGATGACCACGACCTTCAGCGGCGCGTCCTCGGGCAGGCGGCGGGGCGCGGGCGCCGGCAGGGGCTTGTCGGCCGCCACGTCGGTGTGGGGCGCCACGCACACGTCGGCCTGCGGCAGGTAGCGCAGGAAGCGGCGCGCGGCATCGCGGCTGGGGACCAGCACGTGGCGCGCGCGCAGCACGAAGCTGCCGTGGCGCGCGCGCCAAGCATCGATGTCCATGCCGCCCGGGGCCGGGCTGCTCTCCAGGCAGTCCATGCATTGCCCCCGGCCTTCCTCGCCGCAGTAGCCGTTGCGCTTGTCGGTCATGGAGATCTGCGGGCACAGCGCGTAAAAGTCGTGCGCGGTGAAGTCGAAGGGCAGGCCCAGGCGCTCGGGCAGCGCCATGACCTCCTCCCCGTGCCCCAGCAGGTGGTGGTAGTGGATGTGGCGCACGCCCAGGGCCCGCAGGGCGGCGACGAGATCGTCGAATTCCTCGGGCAGGCGGAACATCATGGCCAGCGCTTCATCCCGGCCCACCAGCCGCAGCAGCACGCCGCCGTGCGTGGGCGCGAGCATGAAGAAGCTGGCGTGGTCGCTCAGGTGTTCCGCCAGTTCGCCCACGTGCCGCAGGGTGCCGCCCTGGCGGTCGTGCATGACGGCCAGGACCACCGGCAGGCCGCGCGCCCGCACCCGGGCCAGGTCCACCGCCTGCCGCGCGCCGCGCGCCGGGTCGTCGGCGATGAAGCGGTGAATGGCGGGCTCGTAGTGCGGGTACATGCGCCGCAGCGTTTCCATGGCGGCGCGCTCGCGCGGGCTCTTGGCGTCACCGAAGCTCACGCCGCCGGCGTGCATGACGAAGGTGTCCAGCGCATGCAGGTTGCGCCAGCCGGCGGCCGCGGCGCGCAGGCAGAAATCGTTCTCTTCGCCGTAGCCCTTGCCGAAGGTTTCGACGTCGAACAGGCCGACCTGGTCGAGGCAGTCGCGCCGGATGTACATGCAGAAGCCGATGCCGGTGGGCACGTCGGCCACCTGGCCCGCATTGGCGGCGGCGAAAAGCCGGTCGAGCGCGGCCGTGTCGTAGCCGGCCGGCAGCGCGTTGTCCTGGCAGAAGCGCGGATAGCTGCAGATGGTGGCGTTGTTGGAGAAGGGCGTGACCGAGGCCACGCGCGCGTCGGAGTAGGCCGCGCGGCGCAGGCGGTCGAGCCAGTCGTTCGCGACCTCGGCGTCGCTGTTGAGCAGCACCACGTCGTGCGCTTCGCTCAGGGCCATGCCGCGGTTGACGGTGCCGACGAAGCCGAGGTTCTGCTCGTTTTCGACCAGCAGATAGCGGCTGTCCTGGCCCGCCATGCTGCGCAGCCACTGGGTGACTTCGGGCTCCGGGCTGGCGTCGTTGATGACGATCAGGCGCAGCGGCGTCCGGCAGTTCTGGGCCAGCACCGACTCGACGCAGCGGCGGGTGTCTTCCAGCCCGCGGTAGACCGGGACGATCACGTCGACCGGCTGCGCCGGCGGCGTCACCGGTTGCGCGTCGCGGGGCTCGGCGGTGCCGCGGCCGGCCGACAGCTTCAACTGCTGCTGAAGCCACATCTTGGCCTTGACCACCGGCCGCGTGGCGCGGAAGACGGTGGACTGCTCGATCCAGCGCAGGTGGGTGGCCAACTGGTCGAATTCGCCGACCAGGCGGTGGTGGTCGGACTTCAGCGCATTGAGTTCGGCGCTCAGTCCGCGGCGCTGTTCCTGCAGCAGCTTGTTCTGCTCGGCCAGGTGCACGCGCTGCTGGCTGACGCTGGCGGTCTCGGCGCGCTCCTGCTGCAGGGCGTGCAGCGCCTCCCTGCGCTCGTGCTCCAGGGTGCGCTCGTGCTCGGCATGGTCGGCCGCGGCCTGCCGCCGCAGTTCCTCGATGCGCTGCGCCAGCGGCGTGACGCTGCCGGAAAGCGCCAGGTAGTCGGCCGACATGGGCCAGCCCAGCTCGACTTCCAGGGCGCACGCGGCCCGGGTGGTCTGCGGCGGGATCGGCAGCTCGATCCAGGGGTCCTCGCCGTGCAGCAGCACCATGGCCGCATCGGGCAGCATCGCATTGTTCGACAGCACCATCTGCTGGTGCTGTGCCTCCAGCAGCGCGCCGAGGCCGTCGGCGCCGCCGTCCCAGCGCCACAGGACTTCGTCCCGGGCGCCGCGCAGCGTCAGGGCGTGCAGGTGCAGAAAGCCGGGCCGGTCTGCCGGGTCCAGCCGCAACTGGGTGGTGCCGGCACCGGCGGGCAATGCGAAGCGCAGCGTCTGCCGCGGCTCGCCGATGGTGCCGATGGCCGTGAGCTTGGATGCTTCGTCGTAGCGGCCGTCACGGCCCAGGTACAGCTCGGCGGTGAAGACGGCGCGGCCGTCCTCGGGGCCGGGCGGCAGCGGCCCGGGCGCTGCGCCCTCGGCGGCCGGCCGTGTGCGGGCGATGAACTGGTAGGTGAGGGAGTCCGGCCGCGCCAGCAGGTAGCGCGCCACGGCAGGTGGCAGGTTGTCGAAAGCCACCTTGAATTCGGAGGCCGCGAGTTCGCGGCGGATTTCCTCCAGCCCCTCCAGGCTCCAGCCGGCTTCCTGGAGGAAGCGCGACAGCGAGCGGCGCGTGAAGAAGCGCAGGTGGGTGCCGTCGAGCAGGCCCTCTTCGCGGTAGCGGAATTCCCCGAGCATCAGCTCGCCGATCAGCCCGCAATAGGCCGCATTGGGGATCGAGATCAGCACCTGGCCTTGCGGCGTGAGCAGGGTGCGCGCGGCGTCCAGGATGCGGGTGGGGTTGCGCAGGTGTTCCAGCACGTCGGCGCAGACGATGGCGTCGTAGCGCATGCCCCCGAACATCTGCACCAGGTCGCAATTGTCCAGGTCGGCCACTTCCAGGCGCCGATAGTGAGGCCGGGCGTGCGCTGCCTCTTCTTCATTGAACGTGACGCCATCGACCGTGCATTGCCTGGTTTCCCGCAGATACTGGCCCAGCGCGCCGCTGCCCGTGCCCAGGTCCAGCACGGTGGCGCCAGGGCTGATCAGGCCCGAGAGGACCGACAGGGACGTGCGTTCATCGTCTTTGATTTCTCGGAGATATACATGCAGATCTCCTATCTTTTGGGTCATGCCGGGATTATGCCGGGCGCCCCCGGCGGGATAATGCGCGCTTTTCAGGAGCATTCGGGCCAGGCGTGACGAGGCGAGACGATTCAAAAAACGGGCTGGCGGTGTCGGTGGTGAGCCACGGACACGATGCCTGGTTGCCCGGCCTGCTGCAGCAGCTTGCGCGCACGGGGGCGGGGCGGATCGTGCAGGTCATCCTCACGCACAATCTGCCGCCCGCCGCCACCGCCTTGCAGGAAGGCGGCTGGCCGTTTCGCCTGACGCAGGTCATGAATGCCGCACCGGCCGGTTTTGGCGCCAACCACAACCGCGCATTCGAGCGGGCCGATGCGCCCTTGTTCTGCGTGCTCAATCCCGACATGCGCCTGCCGGACCCTTCGCTGTGGGACGCCCTCTGCGAGGCGGCCGCGCGCCCGGGCGTGGGGTGCGCCTACCCCCGCCTGCTCGATGCCGACGGTGCCGTCCAGGACAGCGAGCGCTCGGCGCTGACGCCCTGGGCCCTCTTCCGGCGGCGCGTGCTGCGGCGCGCGGACGCGCGGGTGGACTGGGCCAGCGCGGCATTGTGGGTGCTGCCGGCTCCGGTCTACCGGCAACTGGGGGGCTTTGACGAGCGCTATTTCATGTACTGCGAGGACGTGGACTTTTGCCTGCGCTTGCAATTGGGCGGCTGGCGGCTGCTGCGCGTGCCTGTCGATGCGGTACACGAAGCGCAGCGCGCCAGCCACCGGCAGTGGCGGCATCTCGCCTGGCACCTGCGCAGCCTGTGGCGGCTGTGGACGGGCGCCGTGCTGTGGCGCTATCTGTGGGCGCGCCGCTACCTTGTTCCTTCGGCATGAGCAGGGCGGTGCGCGCCGGCCGCCACGTCTTTCATTGGATTCCATGACTTCTTCCCACTCATCTTCGTCCGGCTCCGGTGACCGGCAGGCCGGCGATGCAGGTTCCCGTGCACTGGCCGTGGCGCTCCTGGCCTTCGTGGCGATCGTGCTGTTGCTGGGGGTGCTGGCGTCCTCGCGTCCCGGGCCTCTGCTGCTGGCGCCCATGATGGGCCTGGATGCCTGCCTGTTCGCCGACCGGCCCGAGGAGGCGGCCAGGTCGCCGGCGATCGCGCGGGAGTGCCAGGGTGCGCAGGCGTCGGCCGCGCCCATCATCGAGTCCACCCTGCGCGCCCTGGGCGAGCGCCGCACCAGCCGGGACGGCACGCTCGAGATGGGCTACACCCTGAACCTGCCGCTGCTCAAGTTCCTGACGCTGCAGCAGGGCCAGTGGACCGTGGACCAGGAGGCCGTCGGGCGTGCCGTGCGCTCGGTGCGCGACGCCGACCGGCCCGTGGTGCTGTACCTGTTCTCCACCCACTTCGGCAGCGCCGCGCCGGCCGAGGCCGCGCTGGCGCAGGATGCCGACAACCTGCTGCAGACCCCCGAAGGGCCGCTGGGCAAGGACCGCTACTACCAGACCGATATCTACCCCTGGTCCTTCGTGCGGCTGGACAACGGCATCACCCGCGCCCGGGAGTCGGTGGTCCGGGCCTTGCTGCAGGGGGTCTGCGGCCTGCCTCAGGCCGCGCGGGAGCGGGTGCGCGGGGTGACGCTGCTGGGCGAGCTGCACCAGATGTTTCCCCGCTTCGAGGATGGCATGGGGTTTTCCGGGCCCTACGTGACCACGGACTACAGCGCGGCGAGCGTGCAGGGCTTCCGGCAGTTCCTGCGGCAGCGTTTCGGCACGGTCGAGCGCCTCAACGCCCAACTGGGGGCCGGCTTTCGCAGTTTCGACGAATTGGCGCCACCCTCCAGGGACATACGCTCTCAGCCTCTTCGGCACTATTGGGAGCACATCGACGCCTATGCCGCCGGTACCCTGCCGGTGATGGGCTGGCTGCACGCCCCGGGCCGCGGCGCGGCCGACGCTCCCTGGGTCAGGGTCTACCTGGATGGCAGCCTGGCGGGGCGGGTGCAGGCGCGCTTCGGCCGGCAGGACGTGCTGGCGGCGCGGCCGGAGTTCAAGACTGCGGACCTGGGCTGGCGCTTCGATCTCGCGTATGCGGGCCTGCCGCCGGGCATGCATCGCCTCGACATCTACATGGAGGAGGGCGGGCTCCTGGCGCGCCTGGACACCCGCCACATCGCCATCATGGACCGGGCGCAGACCGCGCCGCAGGCTCTGCCATCGCGCCCGCTGCCAGTCGCGGCGCCGGTGCCGCCCGGGGTGGAGTTCCATGTGGATGCGCCGGCCGAACTCTCTTCGTACTACTTCAATCCGCTGGTCCCGCTATGGAACGCGTTCCGCGCGCGCCAGGTGCGCGACTACCTGGACCACTTCCGTGCGGTAGTGGCCGGCTCCTGCGTGCCGCCCGAGCGCATCTATTCCCACCAGATACTGCCCTTCGTCAATCCGGGCTGGGACGTGAGCAAGTTCGCGGTCGAGCAGGACCTGGACGTGCCGGCTCGCCTGGGGCTGGGCGTGAGTCTCTACGGCGAAGCCAGCTATGGCGCGTCCTTCTTCGACTGGCTGCGCCACAGTGGCCGCGACTTCTACGGCGTGACCGAGTTCCACCCCCTGCGCGCCATGTCGCCCGATCAGTTGAAGGCAGTGCTGCGCCGGCATGCCGAGCATGGCGCGCGGTTCCTGTCCTTCTTTGCGGAAGCGCAGGGCTCGGGCCCCTGGCGCGAGGGCGTGAGCAATGTCATGTCCTTCGACGCGGCCAATCCCCACCACGGTTCGGCGCCGCTGCGGGCGGCGGTGCAGGCCATGATGCAGTGAGCGTTTGGCGGTTCGCCGCGCAAGGCCGACGGTCTTGGTGACACGCTTGCCTTTTTTGTCACGGGCGGTAAGGGCCGGCTGAGAAATGCCGGAAAATGCGCCCACCGTGCGCGGGCTCCAGGGGCCGGCGACGCGCTTCAGGCCATGCATATTCCGGTGACGGCGCTGGCAAATGTTTGACCTAGTTTCTCGATGGTTTCCTGCCCATGGTGTTTCTGTTCTGCCTCAGCGCGTTTGCCGCCGCGTACGTTGCGATCCTGCTGATACGTAGAGCGCGCGGCCATGCGCGGCGCTATGGCAAGAGCAAACCGCAGCGCTTCCACGTGGGCGATATCCCGCGCGTGGGAGGGCTGGCCATTTTCGCCGGCACCGCCTGTGGCTGGACCGCCGCGGCGGTTGCATTCCACTTCGAGAACCGTGGCTTCTTCGACATCACGCTCGCCGTGGCGCTGGCATGGGCCGCCATCTCCCTGCCGGCGCTGATCGGCGGCGTGGCGGAAGACCTGACGCAGCGGCTCGCGGTAGTGTTCCGGCTGCTGCTCACCGGGGGATCGGCGGTCATGGCGGTGGTCATGCTGGATCTGTCCATGGTGCGGGTCGGCATTCCGGGAGTGGACGCCTTGTTGGCCGGCGTGCCGCTGGCCGGAACTGCGCTGGCGCTGGTGGCGGTCGCGGGGTTGCCGCATGCGTTCAACATCATCGATGGCTACAACGGCCTGGCGGGCATGGTCGCGCTCGTGGCCTGCCTGGCACTGACCTATGTGGCGCTGCAGGTGGGGGACCGGCAGCTGGCGGGCATCCTGCTGTGCCTGGCCGGGGCCACCGCCGGCTTCCTGTTCTGGAATTTCCCGCGCGGGATGATTTTTGCGGGCGATGGCGGCGCCTACTTCTGGGGCGTGTGCATCGCTGTGGCCAGCCTGGTGCTGGTCAAGCGCCATCCTCAGGTGTCGCCGTGGTTCCCGATGCTGCTGCTGATCTATCCGGTGTGGGAAACCTTCTTTTCCATCTACCGCAAGCTCACCCGCGGCATGTCGCCCAGCGTCGCCGATGCGCTGCACTTCCATCAGCTCATCTATCGCCGCGTCGTGCACCGCGTATTTCACGACGACGAGACGCGCCGCATCCTGATGCGCAACAACCGCACGGCGCCCTATCTGTGGGCTTTCACCATGCTCACGGTCGTGCCCGCGACGATGTTCTGGCGCACCACCTGGGTCCTGATGCTGTTCTGTGCGTTGTTCGCGCTGAGCTATGTCGGGGCCTACCTGATGATCGTGCGCTTCAAGGTGCCGCGTTGGCTGCGGCGCTGAGGGCCGCTGCTGCGGCACAATGCGCGGCTGATTTCCTCCAACCCACCCGCATCATGACCGACGCAGCCTCCATTGCGCCGCGCGACAAGGCCGAAATCCTGGCCCAGGCGCTGCCCTACATCCGCAAGTTCCACGGCAAGACCATGGTCATCAAATACGGCGGCAACGCCATGACCGACCCGGCGCTGCAAGCCGACTTCGCCGAGGACGTGGTGCTGCTCAAGCTGGTGGGCATCAACCCCGTGGTGGTGCATGGCGGCGGACCGCAGATCGAGACGGCGCTCAAGCGGCTGGGCAAGACCGGCACCTTCGTGCAGGGCATGCGCGTGACCGACGCCGAAACCATGGAAGTGGTCGAGTGGGTGCTGGCCGGCGAGGTGCAGCAGGACATCGTGGGCTTGATCAACCAGGCCGGCGGCAAGGCAGTGGGCCTGACCGGGCGCGATGGCGGCCTGATCCGCGCGAGGAAGCTGCAGTTGCCCGACCGGGACGACCCGAGCCGCTTCCACGACGTGGGCCAAGTGGGCGACATCGTGAGCATCGATCCGTCCGTGGTCAAGGCTTTGCAGGACGACCAATTCATCCCGGTGATCAGTCCGCTCGGCTTCGGTGAGGAAAACGAGAGCTACAACATCAATGCCGACGTGGTCGCCGGCAAACTGGCCACCGTGCTCACGGCGGAGAAGCTGGTGCTGCTCACCAACACCCCCGGCGTGCTGAACAAGGCCGGCGAACTGCTGACGGACCTCAGCGCGCGCGAGATCGACGCGCTGTTCGCCGATGGCACCATCTCCGGCGGCATGCTGCCCAAGATCGAGGGCGCGCTGGATGCCGCGAAGAGCGGCGTCAACTCCGTGCACATCATCGACGGCCGCGTGCCGCATGCCTTGCTGCTGGAAATCCTGACCGACCAGGCCTTCGGGACCATGATCCGTTCCAGTTGACTGGAAAACCCAGGGCGCGGGCTTCGCCTATTCGCCAACCCCTCGCGAGGGAGCACATGCTGTGCCGGCGGAGGTGTGAGAAAATCCACATCAAGATACGCACAGTTACAAAATGCCCGAGTCTGCCCTTACTTCCCTCCCGGAGGACGCCTTGCCGTCCGAAGCCGCGGCAGCGTCGCGCAAGCGGCCACGGCCCGGCGAGCGCCGCATCCAGATCCTGCAGGCCCTGGCGGCGATGCTGGAGACGCCCGGAGCGGAGCGCATCACCACAGCGGCACTGGCGTCGCGCCTGGACGTGAGCGAGGCCGCCCTGTACCGCCATTTCGCGAGCAAGGCGCAGATGTTCGAAGGCCTGATCGATTTCATCGAGCAATCCGTCTTCACCCTGGTGCAGCAGATCGCGATGCGCGAAGTCTCCGGCGAGGCTCGAGCCCGGCAGATCGTGGACATGGTGCTGCACTTCGGAGAGAGGAACCCGGGCATGACGCGCGTCATGGTGGGCGATGCGCTGGTGTTCGAGCATGAGCGGCTGCAGCAGCGCATGAATCTTTTCTTCGACAAGATCGAAGCCGCTCTGCGCCAGAACCTGCGGGAAGCGGCCCCATCGGCAGATGCCTCGCCGACGCCGGACGCCGACGCCCAGGTGCTGGCTTCGCTGTTGACCGCATTCGTGCTTGGGCGCCTGCAGCGCTACGCGCGCTCGGGTTTCCGCCGCCTGCCGTCGGAACACCTGGAGCGCAGCCTGGCGCGCATGGTGGCTTAGCAAGCCCGCTCTTCCGGCCGTCCAGGCGGCGGCCCGAAGGGTTGAGCGACAGGGCATGCGGGCGGAGTTGCCCATGCTCGCTGCACCTCGGTGCAGCTCGCGCCGGGCGCCTTGCCCGCGCACTCCGTCGCTCAACGCAGGGTCATGTCCAAGCCCGACAGCCTCCTGGGCCGGGCGCCCGAGAGCGTTCAATACAATGAACGGCTGCATCGGGACATCCAAGGAAAGATTTGAATCCGCATTCTCCATTCCCGACGGGAATGAGATCCATGGTCCATGTGCTCCTGCGCCATCGTGAACTTATTCAGCAGATGACGTGGCGGGAGATCATTGGCCGGTACAAGGGCTCGGCCATGGGCCTGCTCTGGTCGTTCCTGAACCCGGTGCTCATGCTGGCGGTCTACACCTTCGTGTTTTCCGTGGTGTTCAAGACCAAATGGGGCGGCAGCGATCCGGTGGAGAGCAAGACGCTTTTTGCCTTGCTGCTGTTCACCGGCATGATCGTCCACGGGCTTTTTTCCGAAGTGGTGAACCGCGCTCCATTGTTGATCGTGAATAACGTCAACTATGTGAAGAAGGTGGTTTTCCCGCTCGAGATTCTTCCCGTGGTGACCTTGGGCGGAGCCCTTTTTCACAGCCTGGTCAGCTTGTGCGTGCTGCTGATGGCCTTTGCCATTTTCAACGGCTTCGTCCATTGGACGGTCGTGCTGCTGCCTTTTGTCGTGATGCCCCTGGTCATCATGTGCCTGGGCCTGGGGTGGATACTGGCGTCTCTGGGCGTTTTCGTGCGCGACGTGGGGCAGACCACGGCGCTGTTCACCACGGTGATGCTGTTTCTCTCGCCCGTTTTCTATCCGGTCACGTCGCTGCCGGAGCGCATGCGCTTCTGGATGATGCTCAATCCCCTGACGTTCATCATCGAGCAGACGCGCGAGGTGCTGATCTGGGGACATGTGCCGCACTGGCCCGGGCTGCTCGCCTATACCGTGGGCGCCCTGCTGGTGGCCTGGGCCGGGTTCTTCTGGTTCCAGAAGACGCGCAAAGGGTTTGCCGATGTCCTCTGAATCCGCTGTTGCGATTCGCGCCCAGGGTCTTGGCAAGTGCTACCACATCTATGACGCCCCGGCCCTGCGCCTGCGCCAGTTCATTCTGCCGCGGCTGCGCAGGCTCATGGGGTTTGCCGAGCATTCCTACTACCGCTCGTTCTGGGCCCTGAAGGGGCTTGGCTTCGAGATCCGGCGCGGGGAGACGGTGGGAATCATCGGCCGCAACGGGTCGGGGAAATCCACGCTGCTGCAGATGATCTGCGGCACTCTGGTGCCGTCTGCGGGCGAGGTGGAAACGTTCGGGCGCATCGCCGCCCTGCTGGAGCTGGGCTCGGGCTTCAACCCGGACTACACCGGCAGGGAAAACGTCTACATGAACTGCACCGTGCTGGGGCTGAGCAAGGAGCAGATCGACCAGCGCTTCGACAGCATCGTGGCGTTCGCGGACATCGGCAACTTCATCGATCAGCCGGTGAAGACCTACTCCAGTGGCATGTTCGCGCGCCTGGCCTTTGCCGCGGCGATCCACGTCGATCCCGAAATCCTGATCGTCGACGAGGCGCTGGCGGTGGGCGATTTCGCCTTCCAGTTCAAATGCCTGCGGCGTCTCAAGGAACTGGCGGCAGCGGGCTGCACCGTCCTGTTCGTCACCCATGACATCGAGCAGGTCCAGCGCCTGTGCAGCCGTGCGCTCTACCTGCGCAACGGCGAGGCCGTGTTCTACGGCGAGGCGGGAGAAGCCTGCAGCCGCTACCTGGCCGACGTGCGCGAGGCGGAGGGGCCTGCCGCCGCCAGCGAGCCGGCGCCCGCCGTGCCCCTGTCCGGCGGCGGCAGGCTTGCGGACGAGCAGATCCACCGCGAATTCGCCGAGCGCGTGGCAGCGTACAGGAGCGGGTCGCGCCAGCAGGGGGAAATCCTGGCGCTTTCCGTCAATGGCGTGCATGGTGCGGAGCCCTATGTCGGCTTTGCCGAGCCGCTGGTCGTGGAAATCACGTTCCGCCTGTACGAGCCGCTGCCGAACCCCGCACTGGCTTTCTACGTGGTGGACGCGGCGGGACAATTGCTGATCGGCACCAATACCCACAACGAAGGGGTGGACCTCCGCGCATGCGGCACAGGAGACACCTGCAGGCTGCGGATTTCGCTGGAGAACCGCTTGCGTGCGGGGCGCTTCGGGATCCAGGCGTTTCTCGTGGACTACCAGCCTTCGGTCGCGACCGACTACATAGACTACATCGAGTTGGCGGGCTCCTTCGTGAGCGGGCAGCAGCCGGGCGTGCAGCGCTGGGCGCTGGTGTCGCCGAGGCTTTCCGTGGACATCTACCGGTGATTTGAGTATTCATGAGCATTCAACCTGCGCAAGACATCGAGCGGCACTACGCAGAGGCCGACCCGTGGGGATATGACGGCAATCCCCATGACCAGCGCAGAAAGTCCGAGTTGCTCGCGCTGCTGCCCGAGCGCGAGTGGAACCGGGTGCTCGACATCGGCTGTGGCAATGGCTTCGTGACCTTCGATCTGCCAGGCCGTGAAGTGCTCGGTCTCGACATCTCGGCCGCCGCCATCGAGTGGGCGCGCGCGCGGCAGGCGCGGCTCGGGCAGGCCGAGGCCCGCCGGTTCTCGTTTCATGCAGGCTCGATGTTCGACCTCGACTCCGTGGTGAGCGGCAGCTTCGATCTGGTGGTGATCACCGGAGTCCTGTACCCCCAGTACCTGGGCGGCGCCTTCTCGGTGCTGCAGACGCTGCTCGATGGGGTGCTCTCCGAGAAGGGAGTGGTGGCCTCCTGCCATATCCATGAATGGCGGCCTGCCCGCTTTCCCTATACCCTGCTCGACGTGAATTTCTATCCCTATCGCGAGTACATGCACCGCCTGGAGGTGTATGTAAGATGATTCTTCTCTATCACAAGATCGCGGCCACGTCGCCCACGCAGTGGTGGATCACGGCGGACGCATTCGACCGTCAGCTCGCCGACCTGGCCGCCTTCGACGTGGTGCATCTGGCCGACTACGACAGCCGCAATCCGCGGCATGTGGCGATCACCTTCGACGGGGTCTACGAGAACGTCTTCCAGTTCGCGTTCCCCCTGCTGAAGAAGTGGGGCTATCCGTTCGAACTGTTCGTGACCGGGAACTACCTGGGCGCGGACAACGCCTTCGACACCGCGGAGCCGCGGGCCAGGTTCTGCACCGTCGCGCAACTGCACGCCATGGCCGCCCACGGGGGCCGCCTGCAATGGCATACCGCGAGTCACCAGCGGCTGGCGGGCCTGGGCGAGCAGGCGCTTGCCACGGAACTGACGGTGCCCGATGGCCTGCGGGCGCAGTTTGCGCCGCCCCATTTCGAGTGGTTCGCCTACCCGCACGGAGACCACGCGCCGGCCGTCGTGGACATGGTGCGGGCGCGCTACGCGGGCGCCCTGTCCTGCGTGGCGGGCAACGACAGCGACCGCTACCAGCTCAACCGGGTCACGGTGGCGGAATCCTCCCGCTTCGCGCGGAAGCGGGTGAGCATCGTGGTGGCGAACTACAACTACGGCGCGTTCCTGCCCGAGGCCATGGAGTCGGTGCTGGCGCAGACCATCCCCCCGGACCAGATCGTCCTGATCGACGATGCATCCACCGACGGCTCGGCCGAGATCGCGCAGCGCTATGCCGGCGTGGCCACCGTGGTGCTCAACGAGCGCAACCTCGGCATCGTGGAGAACTTCAACAAGGCGGTGCGCCTGTGCAGCGGCGACTACATCGGCTTTCTCGGCGCGGACAACCGCATGCGCAGCGACTACGTGGCGCAGTGCCGCGCCGCGCTGGACCGTAACGAGGGCGCGGCCATCGCCTATACCGACATGGCGATCTTCGGCCACCGGGCGGCCGAGCTGGCGTCCAAGGTGGGCGCCGAGCGCATCGGCCAGAGCAGGCTGGAGCGCTGGCCGGTGTTCCTGTGGCGCTTTCCCGACCCCACGCCCGAGGCCCTGGCCGCGCTGTCCGAGCGCAACTTCATGCACGGATCCTCCCTGTACCGCCGGCAGGCATTCGATCAGGTGGGCGGCTACCAGGGCTCGGCCGGGCCGGAGGACCACCACCTGTTCGTGCGCATGCTGGGCGCGGGCTGGAAGGCGGTGCACGTGGCCGCCCCGCTGATCGAGTACCGGCAGCATTCGGCCGGCCAGGCCAACACCCTGCTGGGCATGCAGATGGAGATGGTGCGACTGCGCGAGGCGGAGCAGCGCGATCGCGCGGCCATCGAGCTGGCCCAGGCCCAACTGCGCGCCTTGCAGCAGCGCAAGGACGAACTGGATGCCACGGTCGAGCAGGCCAATGCCCGCATCTGGACGCTGAACCACGAGAAAGGCGAGAAGATCGCTGAACTGGCCCAGGCGCACGGGCAGATCGCCGGGCAGCGCGAGCGCGCGGAGGGCCTGGAGCGCCAGCTTCACAGCATGTCGCAGCAACTGGAAGACCTGTCGCGCCGGCACGAGGTGGCCATCTCCGACATCCGTGCCCTGGTCAACAGCCGCTCGTGGAAGATCACGCGGCCGCTGCGCTTCGTCGGGCTTCTTGCGCGCGGCGAGTTCGCCGAGGCGCGGCGCCTGAGCTGGTCGCTGGCATCCCGCTCCCTGCGGCGGCTGCCCCTGCCGGTGCGCAGTTTCCTGACCCGGATGCGGACCCGGCTGATCGCCGCCTCGGGTCTGGTCGGCAACACCAGCGTGCGGCTCGACGCCGTGTCGCAACTGGTGCGCTTTCGCAACCGGTACAGCAGCCACACCCCCCTGCCGCCCGACGTGCTGCGGCCGCCGCGCCCCCCCGAATGGCCGGACATCGACATCAGCGTCGTGACCCACAACAACGGCCGCTGGCTGGCAGGCTTCGTGGTCAGCCTGCGTGCGCTCGACTACCCCCGCGAGCGGCTGCACCTGTGGTTCGTCGACAACCAGTCCACCGACGACACCCCGGCGCAGCTGCAGGCGGCGGTCGACACCCTGCGGGCCGAAGGGCTGGATGCGGCGCTGCTGCAGCGGCCGAACCACGGCTTCGGCGCGGGCCACAACGCGGGCCTGGCGCAGGGCCGCGCGCGCTTCATGCTGGTGTCCAACATCGACCTGGAGTTCGATCCCGGTGCGCTCCAGCAGGTGGTGGCCACGGCGCTGCAGGACCCGGCCGGCGCCGCGTGGGAGTTGCGGCAGAAGCCCTACGAGCACCCCAAGTTCTACGACCCGGTCACCGGCGCCGTCAACTGGAACAGCCACGCCTGCGTGCTGCTGCGGCGCCAGGCCTTCGAGGCGATCGGCGGCTACGACGACAACATCTTCATGTACGGCGAGGACGTGGAACTGTCCTACCGGCTCCGGCGCGCCGGCTGGGTGCTGCGCTACTGCCCCTCGGCCGTGGTCACGCACTACAGCTACGAGGCGGCCGGCCAGGTCAAGCCGGTGCAGTACACCGGCAGCACCTTCGCCAATCTGTACCTGCGGCTCAAGTACGGGCGCGCGGCCGATGCCGGCATCGTGCCCTTGATGGCGCTGGGCCTGCTGGTGATGCCGCAGCCGTTTCCCGGCGCGCGCAAGGCGCTGCTGCGCAGCTTCGCGCGCCTGGCCGTCAAGGCGCCGCTGGCCCTGGCGGCGCGGCGGCCGAGCGACGCGGTGTTTCCGTTCCAGGTCTGGGACTACGAGATCCGGCGCGATGGCGCCTTCGTGGAGGGCCATCCGCTGGCCGGGCAACGGCCGCTGGTGAGCGTCGTCACGCGCACCTTCCAGGGCCGGGAGAGCCTGCTGCGCCAGGCCGTGCTGTCGGTGGCGCACCAGACCTATGCGCAGGTGGAACTGATCGTCGTGCAGGATGGCGGCGACAGCGTGCGCCCGGCGGTCGAGGAGGTGGCCGGCGTGACCGGGCTGGACTGCCGCTTCATCGCCGCGCCCAAGCTCGGGCGTTCGAGCGCCGGCAATGCCGGCCTGGCCGCCGCGCGCGGCCGCTGGTGCCTCTTCCTGGACGACGACGACCTGCTGTTCGCCGACCATGTCGAGACCCTGGTCCACGCCCTGCAGCAGAACCCCGAGGCCGTGGCCGCGTACTCGCCCGCCTGGGAGGTCGAGACCGACTTCCCCGGCGGCGGCGCCGGCGAGTACCAGGAGGTCGCCTACACCGTGCCCCCGGTGCTCAAGCAGGCGTTCGATCCGGGCCTGCTGCAGGAGCGCAACTACATGGCCATCCAGTCCGTGCTGTTCGAGCGCCGGCTGTTCGCCGAGCGCGGCGGCTTCGACGTGGACATGGACGCGCTGGAGGACTGGGTGCTCTGGAACGTCTACGCCGACGGCAACCGCTTCGCGTACGTGCCCAAGGTCACCTCGCTCTTCCGCACCCCGGCCAATGTGGAGAGCCGCAAGCGGCGCAACGAGATCTTCGCCAGTGCCTACGGCGACGCCCGCACGCGCATGGCGCAGCGCACCGCCGCGCTCCGGGAAGAAGCGCTGGCGGATTCCTCGGCGGTAGCCTGATGCTACAAAAAAAGTAGCTACATGCCCAGGTGGTCAGGGCAATCGCATCTAACCAGAGCCCCCATCCCCAGAGCCGCTCCCATGCCCATGAGGTGCTCCAGATAGGGCAGGCTCCAGCCAGCGCGCTTGCGCTTGGCCTGCAGCCCGAGCTTCACCGAGGTGTCGCGCGTGAGCATCTGCAGGGC
>NZ_JAELTO010000314.1 GCF_016428875.1 Xylophilus sp. ASV27 | reverse complement strand
CCCCCCCCCCCCCCCCCCCCCCCCCCCCCCCCCCCCCCCCCCCCCCCCCCCCCCCCCCCCCCCCCCTTTTCACGCACTAGACGGCATACGAGATTTCCGGTACGGTCTCGTGGGCTCGGAGATGTGTATAAGAGACAGGTCTTCCACCATCACCGTGGCGTAGTCCATCATCATCGCGTCGCGCAAGGCATTGGCCAACTGGTTGACCTTGCCGAAGGTGGCCCGCGAAGATGCGCATTCGCCCTGGTAGCCTGTCTCTTATACACATCTGACGCTGCCGACGAAGAGAACCGAGTGGAGGGGGGGGGGGTGGCGGGGTCGTGGCGGGGGGGGGGGGGGGGGGGGGGGGGGGGGGGGGGGGGGGGGGGGGGGGGGGGGGGGGGGGGGG
>NZ_JAELTO010000313.1 GCF_016428875.1 Xylophilus sp. ASV27 | reverse complement strand
CCCCCCCCCCCCCCCCCCCCCCCCCCCCCCCCCCCCCCCCCCCCCCCCCCCCCCCCCCCCCCCCCCACTCCACCGCCCCCCCCCCCCCTCAACACGAGGGTCTCCTCGTCGGCAGCGTCAGATGTGTCTAAGAGACAGCCGCGGTGCTGGCGTGTCGCGCCGCTATGCGTTCCACATCCTCACAGGTGAGCCATGCAGAGTTGCGCAGTTGCCGGCCGGGCTCGCCGGGCAGGGGCAGCTCGGGGCCGCCCCTGTCTCTGATACACATCTCCGAGCCCTCGAGACCGTACAGGAGAGCTGGGTTGGCGGCTTGTGGGTGGTGAGGGGGGGGGGGGGGGGGGGGGGGGGGGGGGGGGGGGGGGGGGGGGGGGGGGGGGGGGGGGGGGGGG
>NZ_JAELTO010000312.1 GCF_016428875.1 Xylophilus sp. ASV27 | reverse complement strand
ACCGACGACAGCAGTTCCTGTTGGATCCGGGTATCACACCCCTGGGCGGGACCACGTTGGGGCATGTCGGCCGTGCCGCGCGTTGGCCATGAGGTGATCGTCG
Organism: Xylophilus sp. ASV27; assembly: GCF_016428875.1. Taxonomy (GTDB): domain Bacteria; phylum Pseudomonadota; class Gammaproteobacteria; order Burkholderiales; family Burkholderiaceae_C; genus Xylophilus. Next base: position 286 of record NZ_JAELTO010000312.1, on the reverse strand, counting down.
AATTTTTGAATGGCGATCCCGATCAGCCCGTAATTATCGGCCGCACCTATCATGCCAGTAACCTGCCCCCGGGCAAGCTGCCGGGCACCAAAACCCAGATGTCGATCCGGTCGCAAACCCATAAGGGCGAAGGTTTTAATGAACTGCGTTTTGAAGATGAAAAAGGCCAGGAGGAGCTCTATCTGCATGCGCAAAAGAACATGACAGCCGAGGTGCTGCATGATAGTTCCACCCGTATCGATCACAACGAGCACCGGCGGATAGGCAACGATCGCAGACAACAAAT
>NZ_JAELTO010000311.1 GCF_016428875.1 Xylophilus sp. ASV27 | reverse complement strand
AGTGCTTTACAACCCGAAGGCCTTCTTCACACACGCGGCATGGCTGCATCAGGCTTGCGCCCATTGTGCAATATTCCCCACTGCTGCCTCCCGTAGGAGTCTGGACCGTGTCTCAGTTCCAGTGTGGCTGGTCATCCTCTCAGACCAGCTAGGGATCGTCGCCTAGGTGAGCCATTACCTCACCTACTAGCTAATCCCATCTGGGCACATCCGATGGTGTGAGGCCCGAAGGTCCCCCACTTTGGTCCGAAGACGTTATGCGGTATTAGCTACCGTTTCCAGTAGTTATCCCCCTCCATCGGGCAGTTTCCCAGACATTACTCACCCGTCCGCCGCTCGTCACCCAGGAGCAAGCTCCTTGTGCTACCGCTCGACTTGCATGTGTTAGGC
>NZ_JAELTO010000310.1 GCF_016428875.1 Xylophilus sp. ASV27 | reverse complement strand
CCCCCCCCCCCCCCCCCCCCCCCCCCCCCCCCCCCCCCCCCCCCCCCCCCCCCCCCCCCCCCCCCTTGTTTACATGCCGTATTCGTCTTCCCTTTTTTCCTGTCGGTTGTGGTGGGCTGGTTTTTGTTTTTATGCGACCGGGTTGTGGTTGGGGGGGGGGGCGGGGGAGTGTGGCACCCGCGCATTGTCGGGGTTGGCGACTCGACAGCCCCGGGCGGCTTCACTAGATTACTAACCAGTCAGTCATTAATCTGTCTCTTATACACATCTGACGCTGCCGACGAAGAGAACCTAGTGTATATCTCGGGGGGCGGGGGGGGGGTGGATAGGGGGGGGGGGGGGGGGGGGGGGGGGGGGGGGGGGGGGGGGGGGGGGGGGGGGGGGGGGGGGG
>NZ_JAELTO010000309.1 GCF_016428875.1 Xylophilus sp. ASV27 | reverse complement strand
GGGAGCTCGCTCCCATCCAGACCACGCGTGAGCTCGCCTTGCTCGTTGGGAAAAACGTCCGTACTCGGGAACCGGGTCAGGACCCAGCCACGCGTACCTTCCAGGCGATCCGGATCTTTGTGAACCGTGAGCTGGACGAGCTCAAGGCCGTCCTGCCGCAGGCGGCGCGCCACCTGGCTGAAGACGGCCGTCTGACCATCATCAGCTTCCACTCGCTCGAAGACCGCATCGTCAAGCAATACCTGCGCGATGCCAGCAGTGTGGAAAAGCTGCCCAGCTGGGTGATGGTGCGGGCCGAAGACATGGCCCAGCCCCCACTCAACAGCGTAGGCAAGGCCGTGCGCGCCAGCGAAGAAGAGATCCGTGAAAACCCCCGTTCGCGCAGTGCCATCA
>NZ_JAELTO010000308.1 GCF_016428875.1 Xylophilus sp. ASV27 | reverse complement strand
CCCCCCCCCCCCCCCCCCCCCCCCCCCCCCCCCCCCCCCCCCCCCCCCCCCCCCCCCCCCCCCCCCCCCCTTTTCCACCCCCAAGACGGCATACGAGATTTCCTGTACGGTCTCGTGGGCTCGGAGATGTGTATAAGACACCGCCTCAAGGTGTTCGCACAGCGTTTGCGTGAACACCTCAAACAACACCGCATTCCTTGCAGCATGGCCAGGCGCTTGATCTGGTTGCGGCTGTGCCTGGCCTGCGGAACCTGTCTCTTATACACATCTGACGCTGCCGACGAAGAGAACCTAGTGTAGAGGTCGGTGGTGGCGGGGGGATTAAAGAGGGGGGGGGGGGGGGGGGGGGGGGGGGGGGGGGGGGGGGGGGGGGGGGGGGGGGGGGGGGGGGGGG
>NZ_JAELTO010000031.1 GCF_016428875.1 Xylophilus sp. ASV27 | reverse complement strand
CCCCCCCCCCCCCCCCCCCCCCCCCCCCCCCCCCCCCTCTTTTACTTCTCCCGCCCCCCCCTCTCTCTACACTAGCTTCTCTTCGTCGGCAGCGTCAGATGTGTATTAGAGACAGGGCGGCGACAGCGCCGCCGCGCGCCGCGTGCGCGCGCTGGCGGCCGAGTGCGCCGCCAGCGACGCCACGGTGCTCATCACCGGCGAGAGCGGCACCGGCAAGGAACTGGTGGCCCAGGGCATCCACAGCGCCAGCCGGCGCGCGGCGCAGCCCTTCCTGGCGGTGAACTGCGCGGCGCTGGGCGAAAGCCTGTTGGAGAGCGAACTGTTCGGCTACGAGGAAGGCGCCTTCACCGGCGCGCGGCGCGGCGGCAAGACCGGGCTGATCGAGGCCGCGCACACCGGCACCCTGTTCCTCGACGAGATCGGCGACATGCCGCCGGCGCTGCAGACGCGCCTGCTGCGCGTGCTGCAGGAGCGCGAGGTGCTGCGCCTGGGCGCCACCGTCGCCGTGCCGGTGGACCTGCGCGTGATTGCCGCCACCCATGCCGACCTAGCGGCGCAGGTGGAGCGCGGCCTGTTCCGGCGCGACCTGTACTACCGGCTGGCGGTGCTGCGCATCACCACGCCGCCGCTGCGCGAGCGCCCCGCCGACCTCGCCCCCCTGGCCACCGGCCTGATGCAGCGCCGCGCCCGCGCCGCCGGCCTGCCCGCTGCGCAGGCCACGGCGCTGCTCGCCGCCCTGCTCGAGCTGGCCGCCGGCTACGCCTGGCCCGGCAACGTGCGCGAACTGGAGAACATGGTGGAGCGCCTGCTCGCCTGCCACGCCACGTTGGCGCCGGCCGGCCGGATCGACCGCGCCCGGCTGCTGGAGCTGATCCCCGAATGCAGCCAGGCGCGCCCGGCGCCGGTGCGCGACAGCCTGCTGAAGGACGCCCGCCGCGCCGCCGAGCTGCGCCGCGTGCGCGAAGTGCTGCAGTCGGTCAACGGCGACCAGCGCCAGGCCTGCGCCCTGCTGGGCATCAGCCGCGCCACGCTGTGGCGCCGGCTGCGCGAAAGCACGGTACAGGTATCAAATCAATAGCGCCATGCCCTGGATCCATCTGCCTTCACCGTTCATGAGAACCTGAAACCAAGATCCCTCCAGGGCTTCACGCTATGCTGAATGTAGCGTTCTGCGCACGCGACGATGGCTCAACCACGCTGCGACACGCCCGCGCTCTCGAAACTGGCCATCTCCGCCAGCAGCGCGCAGGCCGATACCAGCAGCGGCCAAGCCAGCGCCGCCCCCGATCCCTCGCCCAGGCGCAGGCCCAGGTCCAGCAGCGGCTCGGCGCCGAGCGCTTCCAGCATGGCGCCGTGGCCGCGCTCGCCCGAGCGGTGAGAAAACACGCAGCGCTGCAGCACCCGCGGCTGCAGCCGCGCGGCCACCAGCACCGCGGCGCTGGTGATGAAGCCATCCACCACGATCACGCGCCGCTCCTCGGCCGCCTGCAGCACGGCGCCGACCAGGGTGGCGATCTCGAAGCCGCCGAAGGCCGCCAGCGCGTCGAGCGGCTCGGTGGCGCCGGCATGCAGCGCCAGCACCTCCTGCAGCACCGCGCGCTTGCGCGCCACGCCGGCCGCGTCCAGCCCGGTGCCGCTGCCGGCGCAGTCCGCGATCGGCAGGCCGGCCAGCCGCGCCAGCAGCAGCGCGGCGGCCGAGGTGTTGCCGATGCCCATCTCGCCCAGTAGCAGCGCATTGCCGGGCAGCACGCGCACCACCTCGCGGCCATGGGCGATGGCGCTGTCGCGCTGCGCCGCGCTCATGGCCGGCCCGGCCGACGCATCGGCAGTGCCGGCGGCCACCTTGCGCATCACCAGCCCGGGCCGGGGCGCGAAGTCATGGCGCACGCCGCAATCGACCACGGTCAGCGCCAGCCCGTGCTGCCGCGCCAGCACGCTGACCGCCGCGCCGCCGCCCAGGATGTTGCCGACCATCTGCCAGGTCACCTCGCTCGGGTAGGCCGACACGCCGCGCGCGGCTAGGCCGTGGTCGGCCGCGCACACCAGCATCTGCGGCGCCATCAGCGCCGGGTACTCGGTGCCGAGGATGCAGCCGATCTTCAGCGCCAGCGCCTCCAGCCGGCCCAGCGCGCCGGGCGGCTTGGTCTTCTGGTCGAGGCGGTGTTGCAGGCGGGTGGTGAGGGAGGGGTCTTCGAGGTTTTGCATGAGGGCGAACGAAGCGTTCAACGGAAATCGGTCCGCCGCGAGTATCCGTCCATCGCGCGACAGGACGCCGTATAGATTCACGCTATGAACAACTTCGGGCAATTTGATTTAACTATTCTTCGCCCTCTGCTTACTCTTGCGGTCCACAGCAACCGGTTTCCCAACGCCAACGAAAAGGTAAAGCCATGACGAACGAAGCACAGTGTCCGTTCCACCACGCCGCCGCGGGTGGCGGCACCACCAACCGGGATTGGTGGCCGAACGAGCTGAGGCTGGATATCCTGCACCAGCATTCGAGTCTGTCCGACCCGATGGGGCCGGGCTTCGACTATGCCGAGGCGTTCAGGAGCCTGGATCTGGCCGCGCTCAAGAAGGATCTGCTCGCGCTGATGACCGACTCGCAGGACTGGTGGCCGGCGGACTTCGGCCATTACGGGCCGCTGTTCGTGCGCATGGCCTGGCACAGCGCCGGCACCTACCGTATCGGCGACGGCCGCGGCGGCGCGGGGCGCGGGCAGCAGCGCTTTGCGCCGCTCAACAGCTGGCCCGACAACGTGAGCCTGGACAAGGCGCGCCGCCTGCTCTGGCCGATCAAGCAGAAGTACGGCCGGAAGATCTCCTGGGCCGACCTGATGATCCTCACCGGCAACGTCGCGCTGGAGTCCATGGGTTTCAAGACCTTCGGCTTCGCCGGGGGGCGCGCCGACGTCTGGGAGCCCGACCAGGACGTGTACTGGGGCCGCGAGAAGACCTGGCTGGGCGGCGACGTGCGCTATGCGAAGGGATCGCCCGGCGTCGCGGAAGACCACGCCGTGCTGGTGGCGGACGACGACAGCCAGGCGCCGCACACGCGCGATCTGGAGAACCCCCTGGGCGCCGTGCAGATGGGCCTGATCTACGTCAACCCCGAAGGACCGGACGGCAAGCCCGACCCGCTGGCCGCGGCGCGCGACATCCGCGAAACCTTCGCGCGCATGGCCATGGACGACGAGGAAACCGTGGCGCTGATCGCCGGCGGCCACACCTTCGGCAAGACCCACGGCGCGGCCCCGGCCTCGCACGTGGGGCACGAGCCCGAGGCCGCGGGCATCGAGGCGCAGGGCCTGGGCTGGCACAACAGCCATGGCAGCGGCAAGGGCGGCGACACCATCACCAGCGGCCTGGAAGTCACCTGGACCACCACGCCCACGCGGTGGAGCCACGACTTCTTCGAGAACCTGTTCGGCTTCGAATGGGAGCTGACCAAGAGTCCGGCGGGCGCCCACCAGTGGGTGGCCAAGGACGGCGCCGGGGCCGGCACCATTCCGGACGCGCACGACCCGGCCAAGCGCCACGCGCCCGCCATGCTCACCACTGACTTGTCGCTGCGCTTCGACCCGGCCTACGAGAAGATCTCGCGCCGCTTCCTGGAGAACCCCGAGCAGTTCGCCGATGCCTTCGCCCGCGCCTGGTTCAAGCTCACCCATCGCGACATGGGGCCGCGCGCGCGCTACCTCGGCCCCGAAGTGCCGGCCGAAGAACTGATCTGGCAGGACCCGATCCCCCCCGTTGACCACCCGCTGGTCGATGCGCAGGACGTCGCCGCCCTGAAGGCGAAGATCGCCGCCTCGGGCCTGACGGTGTCGCAACTGGTCAGCACCGCCTGGGCCTCGGCCAGCACCTTCCGCGGCTCGGACAAGCGCGGCGGGGCCAATGGCGCGCGCATCCGCCTCGCGCCGCAGAAGGACTGGGCGGTCAACCAGCCGGCGCAACTGGCGCAGGTGCTGGCCGCGCTGGAGCGCATTCAAGGCGAATTCAACGGCGCGCAGTCCGGCGGCAAGAGGATCTCGCTCGCCGACCTGATCGTGCTGGCCGGCGGTGTCGGCGTGGAACAGGCGGCGAGGAAGGCCGGCCACGACGTGAGCGTGCCCTTCGCGCCCGGCCGCATGGACGCATCCCAGGCGCAGACCGACGTGGCGTCCTTCGCGGTGCTCGAACCCGTTGCCGATGGCTTGCGCAACTACCTCAGGGGCCGGCACGGCGCCGCGCCCGAGGCCCTGCTGATCGACCGCGCGCAACTGCTGACCTTGAGCGCGCCGGAGCTGACGGTGCTCGTCGGCGGCCTGCGCGTACTCGGCGCCAACGTCGGGCAGTCGCAGGACGGCGTCTTCACGCGGCGGCCCGAAACGCTCACCAACGACTTCTTCGTCCACCTGCTGGACATGGGCACGCAGTGGACGCCGGTGTCGCCCGAGCAGACCCGCTTCGAAGGGCGCGATCGCCGCAGCGGCGAACTCAAGTGGACCGCCACCCGCGCCGACCTGGTCTTTGGCTCCAACTCCCAGTTGCGCGCCCTGGCCGAGGTCTACGGCAGCGCCGACGCGCAGCAGAAGTTCGTGCACGACTTCATCGCCGCCTGGACCAAGGTGATGAACTTGGATCGATAAGGCGGCGCAGCCGCCCATGGAAAAAAAGAAAGAGCCGGCGCGGCCCCCGCCCGGCCATGGAGACAGCGATGACAGCGACGGCAGCGCCCCTGGCGGACGCGGACAGCCTGGAGCCGTGGCTCCGGCTGTTCGAGCGTCTCGATGACACCCTGGCGTCGGTCGGCAGCAGCGAGGCGCAGCGGATCTTCCGCACCTTCGGGCCACGGCGGCGCGCCCATGCGCAGCAGCGCCTGCTGCGCGAGCGGCAGCGCCTGATGTTCGAGCTGCACGGCTTGGGCCTATGCCCCATCGCGGGCGGCGCGAACGCCGCACCGCCGGCGCCGCCACTGCGCCCCGGAACGCTGGACACCCACTATGCGTTGCTGGCCCAGGCGTTTGCGCAATGCGTGCCGGCCGCGCAGCGGCTGGGCAAGCCCGCGCTGGCGCAATGGCTGCAGGACCGCGCGCACATCCACCAGGAGCATGCGCTGTTCCTGCTGAACTGAAGGCGACGCGACGATCCGCGGGCACATCGCGCGGCGCGCGGCCCAGGGCCTGGAGATAATCGCCGCCATGTCCACGCCACCGCCCGCCGCCGATCCAAACGCACTGCAGCCCGGGCCGGAGTCCCTGCGCGCGCTGTTCATCGCCTTCACGCTGCTGGCGCTCCAGGGCTTCGGCGGCGTGCTGGTGGTGGTGCAGCGCGAAGTGGTCGAGCGCCGCCGCTGGTTGAGCCGCGAGGAATTCCTGGAGGAATGGTCGGTCGCGCAGATCATGCCCGGGCCCAACGTGGTCAACATGGGACTGATCCTGGGCGACCGCTTCTTCGGCTGGCGCGGCGCGCTGGTGGCGCTGCTCGGGCTGATCACCGTGCCCCTTTGCGTGGTGCTGACGCTGGCCGTGTTCTACGGGCACTACCAGGGCCATCCGGCCGTCGCCGGTGCGCTGCGGGGCATGGCGGCGGTGGCCGCCGGCCTGATCCTTGCCACCGGGCTCAAGCTGTTGCCGGCCCTGCGCCACCATCCGCTGGGCAGGCCGCTGTGCGCGGTGTTCGCAGGCAGTTGCTTTGCCATGATCGCGCTGCTGCGCTGGCCGCTGGTCGGGGTGCTGCTGGGCGTGGGCGCGGTGTCCTGCGTGATGACCTGGCGCAGGCTCAAGCCATGATGGGCGGCAGCCTCAGCCTGTCCGACTGGGCCGGCCTGTTCGTGCAGTTCATGGCGCTGTCCCTCGTCTCGGTGAGCGGCGCCATCGGCACCGTGCCCGACATGCACCGCTATCTGGTGGACAAGCATGCCTGGCTCACCGATCCGCAGTTCAACGCCTCCATCGCCATCGCGCAGGCCGCGCCCGGGCCCAACGTGCTGTTCGTGGCGCTGCTCGGCTGGAACGTGGGCCTGAACGCCGCGGGCGGCCCCGCCGCCGGGATGCGCGCCTGGACGCTGGGTGCCCTGGGCGTGCTGATCACGATGGTCGGCATTCTGCTGCCCAGCGGCCTGCTCACCTACAGCGCGGCCCGCTGGGGCCAGCGCAACCGCCACCGCCGCAGCGTGCGCGCGTTCAAGCAGGGCATGGGCCCGATCGTGGTCGGGCTGCTGATGGCCACCGGCTGGGTGCTGGTGAGCGGCGGCGCGGCCACCAGCGCGCCCTGGACCATCTGGGCCACGGCGCTGGCGGCCGCGCTGGTGGTCTGGCGCACCCGCCTCCATCTGCTGTGGTTGCTGGGCGCCGGTGCGCTGCTGGGGGCGCTGGGCTGGATTTGACCGGGCTGCCGGGTCAGGCGTTCAGTACGCGCGCGAACAACTGGTTGCGGAAATGGATGCCCAGCCGCGCGAACGCGCGGCCGCGGTAGGTCTTGACGGTAGGCAGCGCCAGGCCCAGGTCGCTGGCGATGCCCTCCAGCGTCAGCCCCCGCAGCATGCGCACGCAGACGATGCGCTCGCGCTGGGTCAAGGCCGTCGCGGCCACCGGGTTCAAGGCGGACTGATCGGCCGTCACCTGCAGCGCCGAGGACGGCGCCGACTTGGCTGGCGTGGAGCCCTGAGCGCAACCGCCTCGTGTTGCGGGCGAGGCGGGCGGCGGGTACGGGCTTCGCAGCCGGGAAAGACGGTTAACTATCAAATGTATAGCTACAAGCCCAGGTACTACCTGGGCTACAGGCCTTTTTGACCAAGAAAACGCAAGATACCCCGCTGCCGCCGCCGCGCCGCTCACACCGAGGGCACGATCGCCTCCGCGTAGTCGTAGAGCGCCCCCAGAATGGCCTCGCCGCGCTCGTCGGCCGACTCGCCCAGCGCGTCGATCTGGGCGAAGTACTCGTCCACCGCGAGCGCGCCGCCGGCGCCTTCGAGCAGGCGCTGGGCGCGGTGGGCCTCCCAGCGCTCGGCTTCCTCTGCTGACAGCGTGTCCGGGAAGTTTCGCGCGCGGTAGCGGAACACCAGTTCTTCGAGCCGGGGGTCGGCAAAGCTGCTGCGCGCGGCGGCCAGGGCCGCGGGCGACAGGCTGCGCAGGTGGTTGAGTTCGCGCCGGTCGCTGTTGCCGATGAAGCCGCCGTAGAGGTCTTCGTCGACGTCGCGCGGGCCTTCGTCCGGGCGGCGGAACACCTCGGCCCAGATGGCGGAGAGGTCGGGCAGGCTGCGCGCGGCCTGCGCGTGGCGCGCGGCCAGATCCAGGTCGATCTGCCAGCGGGCGGCCATGTCGGGCGTGAGGGTGCGCAGCGCGCCGACCACCATGGGCGACTTGTTCAGGTGCACGCTCTTCACGGGCAGGCGCGTCATGCCCTCGGGCAGGTCGGCGCTGCGGGTGAACAGGCGCAGGCGGATCTCCTCGGCGCCGAGCGCTGCCAGCCCGGCCGGGTCGTGGGCCAGGTCCCAGGCGAGGATCTCGTTCTTGTTGGTGGGATGCTGGGCCAGCGGCCACATCACGGCCAGGCAGCCGCGCTCGGCCGGGAACATGCCCGATACGTGCAGGAAGGGCCTGGCGCCCTGCAGCGTGACGGGCAGGCCCAGTTCGGCGGCGACGCGGTCCTTCTTGTGCAGGCCCAGCGCGAATTCGAACAGGCGCGGCTGCCGGTCGCGGATCAGCCGCGCCAGCGCGATGGTGGCGCGCACGTCGGACAGCGCGTCGTGCGCCGCCTCGTGCAGCAGGCCGTTGGCGCGCGCCAGGTCCTCCAGCTTGAAGCTCGGGCTGCCGTCCTCCTTGCGGGGCCAGGTGATGCCTTCGGGCCGCAGCGCGTAGGTCAGGCGCACCACGTCCAGCAGGTCCCAGCGGCCGCAGTCGTTCTGCCATTCGCGCGCGTAGGCGTCGATCAGGTTGCGCCAGAACAGGAAGCGCGTGACCTCGTCGTCGAAGCGGATGGTGTTGTAGCCCACGCCGATGGTGCCGGCCTGGGCGAAGGCCTGCTCGATCTGCGCGGCAAACGCATGCTCGGGAATGCCGCGCTCCAGGCACAACTGCGGCGTGATGCCGGTGAGCAGGCAGGCCTCGGGGCTGGGCAGGAAGTCCGGCGCCGGCTGGCAATACAGCATCAGGGGCGCGCCCACTTCGTTCAGCTCGGCGTCGGTGCGGATCGCCGCGAACTGGGCCGGCCGGTCGCGGCGCGGAACGGCGCCGAAGGTTTCGTAGTCGTGCCAGAGAAAGGTGCGCATGCTGCAGGAGGGATAAGCGGCGAACCCGCAAGTATCACAGCAACGGCGAGAACAGCCGGGCGGTCGCATCCCCGAGCCGCTGCCAGAACGGCAGCCGGCGGCGCGCCGACACCCGCTGCGACTGGCGCAGGTCGTGTTCGAACTGCGCGCCCAGCGCAACGGTGAGGGCCGGCCCATAGACCAGGGCGCAGATCTCGTAGTTGAGGCGGAAGCTGCGGTTGTCGAAGTTGGCGGTGCCGATGAAGCCGCAATCGTCGTCCACCAGCATGGTCTTGGAGTGCAGCATGCGCGCCTGGTACTCCCAGACCTTGACGCCGGCGCCGATCAGCTCGTCGAAGTAGGAACGCGCCGCCGCGCTCACCACCGCCGAGTCGCTGCGCCGGGGCACCAGCACGCGCACGTCCACGCCGCGCAGGGCGGCATTGGTCAGCGCCATCAGGGTCGGCGGGCCGGGCACGAAGTACGGCGTGGTGAGCCACACCCTGCGCCGCGCGACGTGGATGGCGGCGACGAGCATGCGGTGGATGGCCTCGCGCTCGTTGTCCGGGCCCGAGGCGATGATCTGCACCGGGTGCGCGCCCGGCGAGGACGGCGGCAGCAGCTCGGCAAACTCCTCCTGCGTCGTGCGGCGCCAGTGCTCGCCGGTGGCATAGGACCAGTCCTCCAGGAACACCGTCTGCAGCCAGCGCACGGCATTGCCCTGCAGCCGCAGGTGCACGTCGTGGTAGGCGTCGGGCCGGCGGCGCTCGTCCTCTTCGTCGGTGATGTTGAGGCCGCCGGTGAAGCCGAGCGTTCCGTCGCAGACCACGATCTTGCGGTGCGTGCGGAAGTTGATCACCGGCCGCAGCCGCCGCCCGATGCGGGTATCGTGGAACAGGCCGACCTCGGCGCCGGCCGCCCGCAGCGGCGCCAGGAAGCGCCTGCCCAGCCGCTTGGACCCCAGCGCATCCACCAGCAGGCGCACCTTCACGCCCTGGCGGGCCTTCTGCACCAGCAGGTCGCGCAGGGCCGTGCCGATGCCGTCGGGCTCGAAGATGTAGTACTCGAGGTGCACATGGCGGCGGGCGGCGCGGATCGCCTCGAACAGCGCATCGAAGGTCTGCGCGCCGCCCACCAGCAGGCGCACGTCGGAGGCGGTGGAGACGGGAATGTCGCAGCTCGCCAGCCCCAGCTGCCCCAGCTGGCGCAAATGGCTGGGCGCCTGCGCCGCCTGCGGACGCAGGCTGTCCAGGTCGGCCTTGGCATAGAGCCGGGAATGGCTGCGCAGGCGCTTGAGCCGCTGCCGCCGCAGGCGCTGGGGCCCCAGGAAGTAATAGAGGACGAAGCCCAGCACCGGCAGCACCGCCATCGAGAGAATCCAGCTCAGCGTGGACAGCGGCGAGCGCTTCTGCAGCACGATCCACACGGCCAGCACCACGATATAGCCCGTCCAGGCGATGGAGATGGCGGCCTTGACGGCTTCGGGGAGGACGGGAAAGTGGAACACGCCGTGTGGATGGGAGAGATGGGGAATTCTAGGAGCACCCCATCGCGCCCCCGCTTTCGGGGCCGCACAATCGGCGGCATGCCACCTCGCCTCCTTCCCCCGCGCCTGCGCCCCCTAGCGCCGGCCCTCGCCCCCCTGGCGCTGGCCTTGGTGCTGGCGGGCTGCGCCTCGGCGCCGTCGACCGCACCATCTGCGCCATCCGCCGCCGCCCCACCCCCTTCTCCGGCAGCCCCCGCCCCGGCGCCCTCGACCCCGGCCGTGCCCGCACCGCCGGCAATGGGCGATGCCGCCCAGGAGCAGGGCTTCGCGCAGTGGGTCGCGGACTTCCGCGCCTACGCCCGCACGCAGGGCATAGGCGAGGCCACGCTGCGCGACGCCTTCGACCAGGTCCGCTACCAGCCGCGCGTGATCGAACTCGACCGGGCGCAGCCCGAATTCACGCGCACGGTGTGGGACTACCTGGACACCGCCGTATCGCCCCAGCGCGTGAGCCGCGGCCAGGCGCAACTGCGGCAGGTCAGGGCCGAGGCCGACGCGGCGGCGGCGCGCTATGGCGTGCCGCCCAGCACCATCGTGGCGATCTGGGGCATGGAGAGCAACTACGGCAGCAACTACGGCGACATCCCGAGCATCGACGCCCTGGCCACGCTCGGCTTCGAAGGCCGGCGCCGGGACTGGGCGCGCGGCGAATTGCTGGCGGCGCTGAGGATCATCGACAAGAGCGACATCGACCACCGGCACATGATCGGTTCCTGGGCCGGCGCCATGGGCCAGACCCAGTTCCTGCCCTCCAGCTTCCTCGCCTATGCGGTGGACGCCGACGGCGACGGCCGGCGCGACATCTGGGGCAGCATGGCCGACGTCATGGCCTCGACCGCGAACTATCTGGCGCGCTCGGGCTGGAAGGCCGGGCAGCCCTGGGGGGCCGAGGTGCAGTTGCCAGCCGGCTTCGACTACGGCCGTGCCGACATGGCGGTGCGCCAGTCCAGCGCTCAGTGGGCGGCCGAGGGCGTGCGCGGCGTGAACGGGCAGGCCCTGCCGGACTTCGCCGACGGCGCCATCCTGCTGCCGGCCGGCGCGCGCGGGCCGGCCTTTCTGACGGGGCCCAACTTCCGCGCCGTGCTGCGCTACAACAACTCGACCAGCTACGCCCTCGCGGTGAACCTGCTGGCCCAGGCCATCGACGGACGCCCCGGCGTGCGGGCGCCATGGCCGCGCGACCTGAGCGCGCTCAGCCGCAGCCAGGTGCGCGACCTGCAAACGGCCCTGAACCAGCGCGGCTTCGCCAGCGGCACGCCCGACGGCATGGTGGGCCCCGCCACCCGCGATGCCCTTCGCCGCTACCAGCGCAGCGTGGGGCTTGCGGCGGACGGCTATCCGAGTTCGGAACTGCTGCAGCGGCTGCAAGCGCCGTGAGCCGCAATTGAAAAGGCCCGTGACCTGAGCGATCACGGGCCTATCCATGGCGCATGCAGCCTCAGTCTGCGGTGGCCTCTTCCGGCTCCGCCGGCTCCGACTTGGTGGAGCGGTCGCGCTTGGGCAGGGGCGTGATGTCGAGCATCACTTCCGGCTCCGTGGCGCCTTCCTTCTCCACCAGATCGACCGTGAGGCGGCCGCCGTCCTGCAGGCGGCCGAACAGCAGTTCGTCGGCCAGCGCGCGGCGGATGGTGTCCTGGATCAGGCGCTGCATCGGCCGTGCGCCCATGAGCGGATCGAAGCCCTTCTTCGCCAGGTGCCTGCGCAGCGTGTCGGTGAAGGTGACCTCCACCTTCTTCTCGGCCAGTTGCGTCTCGAGTTGCAGCAGGAACTTGTCCACCACGCGCAGGATGACCTGCTCGTCCAGCGCCTTGAAGTTGACGATGGCGTCGAGCCGGTTGCGGAACTCGGGCGTGAACAGGCGCTTGATGTCGGCCATCTCGTCGCCCGCCTGGCGCGGGTTGGTGAAGCCGATGGTCGCCTTGTTCATGGTCTCGGCGCCCGCGTTGGTCGTCATGATGATGATCACGTTGCGGAAGTCGGCCTTGCGCCCGTTGTTGTCGGTCAGCGTGCCATGGTCCATGACCTGCAGCAGCACGTTGAAGATGTCCGGATGCGCCTTCTCGATTTCGTCGAGCAGCAGCACGGCGTGCGGCTTCTTGGTGATGGCCTCGGTCAGCAGGCCGCCCTGGTCGAAGCCGACGTAGCCCGGCGGCGCGCCGATCAGGCGGCTCACGGCGTGGCGCTCCATGTACTCCGACATGTCGAAGCGGATCAGCTCGATGCCCATGATGTAGGCGAGTTGCTTCGCCGCCTCGGTCTTGCCGACGCCGGTGGGGCCGCTGAACAGGAAGGAGCCGATCGGCTTGTCGCCCTTGCCCAGGCCCGAGCGTGCCATCTTGACCGCCGAGGCCAGCACTTCGAGCGCCTTGTCCTGGCCGAACACCACGCTCTTCAAGTCGCGCTCGATGGTCTGCAGCTTGCTGCGGTCATCGTTGCTGACGTTGGCCGGCGGAATGCGCGCGATCTTCGCCACGATTTCCTCGACCTCGGACTTGCTGATGGTCTTCTTGCGCTTGCTCGGCGGCAGGATGCGCTGGGCCGCGCCGGCCTCGTCGATGACGTCGATCGCCTTGTCGGGCAGATGGCGGTCGTTGATGTACTTGGCGCTCAGCTCGGCCGCGGCCTGCAGGGCCGCCACCGCGTACTTCACGCCGTGGTGTTCCTCGAAGCGCGACTTCAGGCCCTTCAGGATGTCGACGGTTTCCTGCACCGAAGGCTCGACCACGTCGACTTTCTGGAAGCGGCGCGACAGGGCCGCGTCCTTCTCGAAGATGCCGCGGTACTCGGTGAACGTGGTCGCGCCGATGCACTTGAGCTGGCCGCTGGAGAGCGCGGGCTTGAGCAGGTTGGACGCGTCGAGCGTGCCGCCGGAGGCCGCGCCGGCGCCGATCAGGGTGTGGATCTCGTCGATGAACAGGATGGCGTGGGGCTTGTCCTTGAGCGACTTGAGCACGCCCTTCAGGCGCTGCTCGAAGTCGCCGCGGTACTTGGTGCCGGCCAGCAGCGCGCCCATGTCGAGCGAATACACGTTGGATTCGGCCAGGATCTCCGGCACGTCCTTCTGCGTGATGCGCCAGGCCAGGCCCTCGGCGATGGCGGTCTTGCCGACACCGGCCTCACCCACGAGCAGCGGGTTGTTCTTGCGCCGGCGGCACAGGATCTGGATCACGCGCTCGACCTCGTATTCGCGGCCGATCAGCGGGTCGATCTTGCCGTCCTTGGCCTGCTGATTCAGGTTGACGGTGAACTGCTCCAGCGGCGAGGCCTTCTCGTTCTTCTCGCCGCCGGCCTCTTCGGACTCGGCCTGCGGCTCGCCCGGCTTGGCCGGCTCCGGCGGCTCGCCCTTCTTGATGCCATGGGCAATGAAATTGACCACGTCCAGGCGCGTCACGCCCTGCTGATGCAGGTAGTAGACGGCGTGGGAATCCTTTTCACCGAAGATCGCCACCAGCACGTTGGCGCCGGTGACTTCCTTCTTGCCATTGCCCGTGGACTGCACGTGCATGATGGCGCGCTGGATCACGCGCTGAAAGCCGAGAGTGGGCTGGGTGTCGACTTCGTCGTTGCCAGCCACCTGCGGCGTGTTGTCCTTGATGAAGTTCGCCAGGGACTTGCGCAGATCGTCGATGTTGGCGGAACACGCGCGCAGCACTTCCGCGGCGCTCGGGTTGTCCAGCAGGGCGAGCAGCAGGTGTTCCACGGTGATGAACTCGTGGCGTTGTTGCCGGGCCTCGACAAAGGCCATGTGCAAGCTGACTTCCAATTCCTGGGCAATCATGAGATTTCCTTTTGCCTTGCTGAGAAAATAAGACAGTACGTGGAGTTGGAGTCTCGATTATTCAACCGGTTCACTCACGCACTGCAGCGGATGGCCGGATTTCTGCGCCGCCTCCATCACCTGCTCCACCTTGGTGGCGGCCACGTCGCGTGAATACACGCCACATACGCCTTTTCCATCAAGGTGGATTTTGAGCATGATCTGGGTGGCCGTCTCACGGTCCTTGCCAAAGAATTCCTGGATCACGACGATGACGAACTCCATCGGGGTGAAATCGTCGTTGAGCATGACAACCTGATACATCTGCGGCGGCTGCACCTTCTGCGTGCGCCGCTCCAGCACCACCGCATCGCCGTCATCGAAGCGCGGCGCGGGCTTGCTCCCCGGCAGCGCCGGGGGTTTGGAGGGATTTTGGGTCGCCATGAATTTCATTCTATCGGGGGCCATTGCGCACTGCAGCAGTCATGGAAATTGGTGGCTTTTCGGCGACTTCAAGACCCGTGCCGCCGCGAATCATTCGTAGACGATGACCGCCTGTCCACGGTCGGCCTGCGCCGTCCAGCTGGCCAGGGCCGCATCGGTCGGGTAGAACAGCGCGCGCTCGTCGAGCTTGAGGTCCACGCCCACGGCCATGTCGTGCGCATCGCGCCTGAGCGACAGCCGCACTTCCATGCCGCGCACCAGTTCGCCCTGCTCGGAGGTCTCGCGCACCGGCGGGAAGTCGCGCAACAGGCGCTGGATGTCCGGCGCCCGGCCATTGACCGCCACGCGCAGGAACTTGCCGAAGCGGCAGCGCGCCGTGGCCAGGTCCCAGACCTGCTGCACGCTCAGGCGCAGGCCGCCGCTGAAGCGGTCGGGCTGCAGCCGGCCGCTGATGATGACCAGCTCGTCGTCCTTGAGCAGCCCGCGGTGGGCGTTGAGCACGCCCTCGTCGGCCGTGGCCTCGATCACGGCCGACTTGTCGTCCAGCTTGAACAGCGCGAGCTTGCCGCGCTGGCCGTTGATGACGCGCAGGTCGCTCACGATGCCGGCGAGCATCTGCGGCTCCCGGCTGTCCGCCAGTTCCTCGATCTGGCGCCGCACGAACTGCCGCACCTCGCGCGCCACTTCGTCGAACAGGTGGCCTGACAGGTAGAAGCCGATCGCCGTCTTCTCATGCGTCAGCCGCTCCTTCACGCCCCAGGGCGTGGCGTCCACCAGGTCGGGCTCCTGGGTGCTGGAGCCGTGGCCGTCGTCGCCCAGCATGTCGAACAGGCCGCCCTGGTTGGCATGGGCGAGCTGCGCCGCCGCGTAGTCGAAGGCGCGGTCGATGGAGGCCACCAGCGCGGCGCGGTTCTGCTGGATCGAGTCGAAGGCGCCGGCCTTGATCAGCGCCTCGACCGTGCGCTTGTTGATCCGCTGCCGGTCCACCCGGTTGCAGAAGTCGAACAGGCTGGTGAACGGCCCGCCCTGCTCGCGCGCGGCGACGATGGCCTCGATGGCCGACTGGCCGGTGCCCTTGACCGCGCCCAGGCCGTAGCGGATCACCTTGTCGGTGACCGGCTCGAAGCGGTGGGTGCCGCGGTTGACGTCCGGCGGCTCGAAGGACATGCCGAGCTTCTGAGCGTCCTCGAACAACACCTTGAGCTTGTCGGTGTCGTCCATTTCCACCGTCATGTTGGCGCAGTAGAACTCCGCCCGGTAGTGCACCTTGAGCCAGCCGGTGTGGTAGGCCAGCAGCGAGTAGGCGGCCGCGTGCGACTTGTTGAAGCCGTAGCCGGCGAATTTCTCCATCAGGTCGAAGACCTCGTCGGCCTTGTCCTGGGCAATGCCGTGGGTGCTGAGCGCGCCCGCGCGGAACTTCTCGCGGTGCTCGGCCATTTCCTCGGCCTTCTTCTTGCCCATGGCGCGGCGCAGCAGGTCGGCGCCGCCGAGCGAGTAGCCGCCCAGGATCTGCGCGGTCTGCATCACCTGCTCCTGGTAGACCATGATGCCGTAGGTCTCGGAGAGCATCTCGGCCACGGCCGGGTGCGGGTACTCCACCTCCTCGCGTCCGTGCTTGCGCGCCACGAAGCTGGGGATCAGGTCCATCGGGCCAGGGCGGTACAGCGCATTGAGCGCGATCAGGTCTTCCAGCCGCGTCGGCCTGGCGTCGCGCAGCATGCCCTGCATGCCGCGCGATTCGAACTGGAACACGGCCTCGGTCTTGCCTTCGGCGAACAGCCGGTAGGTGGCGGCGTCATCCAGCGGGATCTTCTCGTAGCTGAAGTTCTCCTGGCCCTTGTGGCGCTTGATGATGAATTCGCGCGCGATCTCCAGGATGGTGAGCGTGGCCAGGCCCAGGAAGTCGAACTTGACCAGGCCGATGGCCTCCACGTCGTCCTTGTCGTACTGGCTCACCGCGGATTCGCTGCCGGGCTGCTGGTAGAGCGGGCAGAAGTCGGTGAGCTTGCCCGGCGCGATCAGCACCCCGCCGGCGTGCATGCCGATGTTGCGGGTCAGGCCCTCGAGCTTCTGCGCCATCTCGATGATGGTCCTGACGTCTTCCTCCTTGCGCACCCGCTCGTAGAGCATGGGTTCGAGTTCCAGCGCGTAGTTGTTCTTGTCGCCGTCCTTCTTGACCTCGGGCGGATAGGCCAGCGTGTAGGACATGCCCGGCTTGCCCGGCACCAGCTTGGAGATGCCGTCGCAGAAGGTGTAGCTCATGTCCATCACCCGCCCGACGTCGCGGATGGCGGCCTTGGCGGCCATGGTGCCGAAGGTGGCGATCTGGCTCACGGCGTCCTTGCCGTACTTGTCCTTCACGTAGTCGATCACGCGGTCGCGGTTGGACTGGCAGAAGTCGATGTCGAAGTCGGGCATGGACACCCGCTCCGGGTTCAGGAAACGCTCGAACAGCAGGTTGAATTCGAGCGGGTCCAGGTCGGTGATCTTCAGCGCATAGGCCACCAGCGAGCCGGCGCCCGAGCCCCGCCCCGGCCCGACCGGGCAGCCGTTGGTCTTGGCCCACTGGATGAAGTCGCCCACGATCAGGAAGTAGCCGGGGAAGCCCATCTTCAGGATGGTGTTGATCTCGAACTCCAGCCGCTCGACGTAGCGCGGGCGCTCGGCGTTGCGCCGGGCCTCGTCCGGGTAGAGCAGCGCGAGCCGCTCCTCCAGCCCCTCGAAGGAGCTGATGCGGAAGTAGTCGGCGATCGGCATGCCGCCGGGCGTGGGGAAATCCGGCAGGCGCGGCTTGCCCAGGTCAAACACGATGCTGCAGCGCCGCGCGATCTCCACCGTGTTGGCGATGGCGCTGGGCACGTCGGCGAACAGCGCCTCCATCTGCGCGGCGCTCTTGAAGTACTGCTCGCGGGTGAACCTGCGCACGCGGCGCTGGTTGGCCAGGATTTCGCCTTCGGAGATGCAGACGCGCGCCTCGTGCGCCTCGTAGTCGTCCTCGGTGGTGAACTGCACCGGGTGCGTGGCGACCACCGGCAGGTTCAGCCGCGCGGCCAGTTGCACGCAGGCGGTCACGTGGGCCTCGTCGGAGGGACGGCCGGCGCGCTGGATCTCCAGGTAGAAGCGGTGCGGGAAGATGCCCGCCAGCAGCAGCGCCGCCTCGGCCGCGCCCGCGGCGTCGTGCTTTTCCAGCGCCTGCCCGACCGGGCCGGCCTGGGCGCCGGCAAGCAGGATCAGGCCGTCGTTGAGTTCGCGCAGCCACTCCAGCCTGCACACCGCCTGGTTCTTCACCACGTTCTTCGTCCAGGCGCGCGCCAGCAGCTCGCACAGGTTGAGGTAGCCCTGCCAGTGCTGCACCAGCACGATGACGCGCGAGCTAGCCGCCGGGTCGCAGCCCAGGCCTTCGAGGAACAGCTCGGCGCCGATCAGCGGCTTGACGCCCTTGCCGCGCGCGGCCTTGTAGAACTTGATCGCGCCGAACAGGTTGCTGAGGTCGGTGATGGCCAGCGCGGGCTGGCCGTCGGCGGCGGCCGCCTTGACGATCTCGTCGATGCGGTTGGTGCCGTCGACGACGGAGAATTCGGTGTGCAGGCGCAGGTGGACAAACATGTCTCCATTGTAGAAACCCGGCCCCCCGCCCCGGTGCCGGAAAGGGCCTTTTTAGAATCGGGGTGTGAACACCATCTTGAACATTTCCGCCTACCTGTTCGTCCCGCTATCGGACCCGGCCGCGCTGCAGCCGCTGCTGCTCGAACGCGCCGTGGCGCGCGGCCTGAAGGGCACGATCCTGCTCGCCGGTGAAGGCATCAACCTGTTCCTCGCCGGCCCGCCCGAGGCGGTGCGCGGCTTCGTGGACCTATTGCGGCAAGACCCGCGCTTCGCGCCGCTGGCGCCCAAGGAGAGCTGGTCCGCGAGCGTGCCCTTCCGCAAGATGCTGGTGAAGGTCAAGCGCGAGATCATCCGCATGGACCATCCGGCGATCCAGCCCGACTTCTCGCGCGCGGACGGCCGCGCCCCGGCGGTGAGCGCGGCCACACTGCGCCGCTGGCTGGACCAGGGCCGCGACGACGCGGGCCGGCCGGTGGTGACGCTGGACACGCGCAATGCCTTCGAGGTGGACCATGGCACGTTCGAGGGCGCCATCGACTGGCGCATCGGCAAGTTCACCGACTTCCCGCCCGCCCTCGCCGCCCACCGCGCCGAGCTGCAAGGCAAGACCGTGGTCAGCTTCTGCACCGGCGGCATCCGTTGCGAGAAGGCCGCCATCCTGATGCGCGAGCAGGGCGTGGAGCACGTCTACCAGCTGGAGGGCGGCATCCTGAAGTATTTCGAGGAAACCGATGGCGCGCATTTCAAGGGCGACTGCTTCGTCTTCGACGAGCGGCGCGCGCTAGACCCGGCGCTGAGCCCGGCCGCCAGCGCTCCTTGAATGATAGCTACAAGCCCAGGAATAACCTGGGCTTCAGGCACTTTTCATGCATGAAAAGGGCTATCGACCCAGTCGCGCGGCGATGTCGGCCACGCGCTGGCCATACAGGCGACCGGTCTCCAGGTCGCCCGGGAACATCTCGGCGGCGCTGGCGTCCGAGGGGCTTTGCGTCAGCACGCCGATCGAGCTGCCCAGGTAGTTCGCATCCTGGCGCGTCGCGGCCTTGGTGTTGCTGGGCAACTGGCCCAGGCTGACCCAGAGCCCGCCGTGCTGCGCGGCCAGCGTCAGCAGGTAGTGCAGCGTGTTCTGCTTGTCGCCATTGATGCTGGCGCTGTTGGTGAAGCCGCCGAACACCTTGTCCTGCCAGGCGCGGCTGAACCAGGCCTTGGAGGAGGCGTCGGCGAACTTCTTGAACTGCCAGCTCGGGCCGCCCATGTAGGTCGGCGTGCCGAAGATGATGGCGTCGGCGGCGTTGAGCGTCTCCCAGGCGCCCTCGGGCAGATTGCCCTCGGCGTCGATGGCGATCAGTTCCGCGCCAGCGCCGTCCGCGACGGATTGGGCCAGGCGCTGGGTGTGGCCGTAGCCGGAGTGGTAGACGACTGCGATATGGGTCATGTCGGGCACTTGAAGCAAAAAAGAGTCGAAGAGAGGGTGACGGGGAAAAGGATCAGGCGCCGCGGCGCTTCGCGTCCACGCTGAGGCCGCCGGCACCGAAGGCCGCCAGCGCCAGCAGGCCGCCGGCGATGGCGATGTTCTTGTTGAAGTTGATCTGCTGCATCATCTGCTGCGCCTCCGGCACGGCCCAGTAATTGTGGAAGAACACAGCGGCCGCCACCGTGAAGACAGCCAGCACGAGCGCGGCCAGCCGCGTCCGCAAGCCCGCGATCAGCGCCAGGGCGCCCAGGATCTCCACCAGCAGTGCGATCACCGCGCCCACCTCGGGCATCGGCAGCCCCTTGGACGCGATGTAGCCCACCGTGCCGGTAAAGCCGATCACCTTGCCGACGCCCGCGGGCAGGAACAGGAAGGCGAGCAGCAGACGGGCCAGCAGCGCGAGGCCGTTCTGCGGTCCGGTGGGTGCGGTCGGGGTATGGGTCATGGCGGTGCTTTCGTCGGATCAGGGTTGGAAACGGGAAAAAATCAGGGAGCGAGGTCGAACACCAGCACTTCGGCGTCGCGGCCGTGGGCGATGGCGATCTGCGGCTCGCCCTCCAGCAGCGCGGCATCGCCACCGCGCAGCAGCTGGCCGTTGACCTGCAGCGCGCCGCGCACCAGGTGCACGTAGGCCTTGCGCGCCGGGTCCAGCGCCAGCGTGGCGCGCTCCTCGCCGTCGAACAGGCCGGCATACATGCGGGCGTCGGCGTGCAGGGTGACCGAGCCCTCGGCGCCGTCGGGCGAGGCCACCAGGCGCAGCACGCCGCGCTTTGCGGCGTCGTCGAAGCGCTTCTTTTCGTAGCTGGGCGCAATGCCGCGCCGATCGGGCAGGATCCAGATCTGCAGGAAGTGCGTGCTCCGGCCCTGGGCATGGTTGAACTCGCTGTGCTGCACGCCGGTGCCGGCGCTCATGCGCTGCACGTCGCCTGGAGGGATGGTCTTGACGTTGCCCATGCTGTCCTCGTGGGCCAGCTCGCCGGAGAGCACGTAGCTCACGATCTCCATGTCGCGGTGCGCATGCGCGCCAAAGCCGGTGCCGGGGGCGATGCGGTCCTCGTTGATCACGCGCAGGTTGCCAAAGCCCATGTGCGCAGGGTCGTGGTAGCCGGCGAAAGAGAAGCTGTGAAAGGACTTGAGCCAGCCGTGGTCGGCGTGGCCGCGTTCCTGCGAGGGGCGAAGTGTGAGCATGGCGTCGATCTGCTTGGGAGGACAGGCAAGGACTGTAGGCCGCGCGGCCTTGCCGGAGTTACATTGCGCCTGACGACACCATTCAGAAATTTCGAACGAACCACCCCTCTTCATGCAAACTCCGCGCGACGTCCTCACGCCCGCAACGCTGGACATGCTCCAGCGCATCGCCGACGCCGGCAGCTTCGCGGCCGCGGCCCGCGCCCTGGGCCTGGTGCCCAGCGCCCTCACCTACCGGGTGCGGCAGGTGGAGGAAGCGCTGGACGTGCTGCTGTTCGACCGCAGTTCGCGCCAGGCGCGGCTGACCGAAGCCGGGCGCGAGCTGCTGCGCGAGGGCGCGCGCCTGCTGGGCGAGATCGACGCCATGGCGCACCGGGTCAGGCGCGTGGCCACAGGCTGGGAGTCGCAGCTCAGCATCGCCGTGGACGGCGTGATCGACCCCGCCACGGTGATGGAACTGGTCGAGGCCTTCTACGCGCTGCAGCCGCCCACGCGCCTGAAGCTGCGCGCGGACATCCTCAGCGGCACGCTGCTGGCGCTGACCTCCGGGCGCGCCGACCTGGCCATCGGCGTCGCCGGGGAGGCGGCCTCGGCCGCTGGCGTGCAGGTGCTGCCGCTCGGCGTCATGCGCTTCGTCCACGTTGTCGCGCCCCACCACCCGCTGGCGGCCGAACCCGCGCCGCTGCAGCCGGAGGCCCTGCGCCTGCACCGCGTCATCGCCGTGGCCGACTCGGCCCAGCAGGGCGCCGGGCTGACCGTGGGCGTGCTCGACGGGCAGGACGTGCTCACCGTGCCCTCGATGCAGGCCAAGCTCGAGGCGCAGCTGCGCGGCCTGGGCGTGGGCTCGCTGCCCGAGCCGCTGGTGCGCCCCTACCTCGCCAGCGGGCGCCTGGTCGCGCTGCAGATGCAGCAGCCGCCGCGCATCCATCGCATGGGCTACGCTTGGTGCGGGCCGAACGAGCGCCGCGGCCGCGCGCTGCAATGGTGGCTGGAACAGCTGGCGCGGCCCGCCACCCAGCATGCGCTGATGGAAGGCCGGCACAACGCGCCGCCCGCGGCGCCCGCGCCCCACGGCGCGGGTTAGAGTCGCGGCACGCGCCATTGCCTTTTTTCACGGGCACGCGTCGATTGCCCACAGGAGACCCGCATGCCCTTTTCCCCCCGCCGCCCGCAGCCGCCCGCGTCCCGCAGCATCGCCGTCATTGGCGCCGGCATGGCCGGCATCGCCTGCGCCCGTACCCTGGTGCAGGCCGGCCACCGCGTGACGGTCTTCGAGCAGGACGCAGCGCCGGGCGGCCGCATGGCCACCGAGGATTCGCCGTTCGGCAGCTTCGACAGCGGCGCGCAGTACTTCACCGTGCGCGACCAGCGCATGGCGCTGGCGCTGGACACCACTGCGCCCGGCCTGTGCCGGCGCTGGAGCGCCAACACCGTGCGCGTGCTCGACACCCAGGGCCGCGTCGCCGCCGCCGGCCTGCCGCCGCGCGACGCGCACTGGGTGCCGGCGCGGCGCATGGATGCGCTGCTGCGGCACTGGGCCGCGCCGCTGGCCGACGCCGGCGCGCTGTACACGTCCACCCGGGTGCGGACGATCGCGCGCGACACGCTCGACCCGCGGCGCTGGCAACTGCACACCAGCGGCGCCGAAGGCTCCAGCGGCGTGGTGGCGGGCTTCGACGCGGTGCTGCTGGCGGTGCCGGCCGCCCCCGCCGCCGAACTGCTGCGCGGCGCCCGGGCCACGGCGCTGGCCAAGGCCGCCGGCGGCAGCGAAGTCGCCCCGTGCTGGAGCCTGATGCTGGCCTTTCCCCAGGCCTCGCAGCCGGGCCTGAGCAGCCTGGGGCCCCAATGGAACGCCGCGCGCAGCACGCACCACCGCATCGCCTGGCTGGCACGCGAATCGTCCAAACCCGGACGCGGCTCGATCGAGCGCTGGACGGTGCAGGCCAGCGAGGCCTGGTCGCGCGAGCACTTCGACGACGACGCCGAACGCGTCTGCGCCAAGATGCTGCGCGCCTTCTCGGAAGTCACCGGCATCCGCGCCGCGCCGGCCTATGCCGTGGTGCGGCGCTGGCGCGACGCCAAGACCGTCAAGCCGCTCGGCCACTCGCATCTCTGGGACCGCCAGGCCGGCCTGGGGGCCTGCGGCGACTGGTGCCTGGGCCACCGCGTGGAAGACGCCTTCCTCTCCGGACTGGAACTGGCGCTGCAGGTGGCGTAGCCGTGGCGGGCGAGGCAACGCAGGACGCCGCCGGGCCGCCCCAAGGTGGCCGCGCCTCCCCCTTGGGCGGTGGCGAAGCACGCGCAGCGGCAAGCCGGGGGGCGCACGGTTACGTCGGGCGTTTCGCGCCCTCGCCCACCGGGCCCCTGCATGCGGGCTCATTGGTCGCCGCACTCGCCAGCTGGCTCGACGCACGCGCCCATCACGGCCGCTGGCTGGTGCGCATCGAGGACGTGGACACGCCACGCTGCCTGCCCGGCGCCGCGCAGACCATCCTGGCGCAGCTCGCCGCCTGCGCCCTGGTGCCCGACGAACCGCCCGTCTGGCAGTCGGCGCGCGGCGGCCTCTATGCCGGCGCACTGCAGAGCCTGGCCGCGCGCGGCCTGGCCTACCCCTGCGGCTGCTCGCGCCGCGAGATCGAACAAGCCCAGGCCGCGCGCGGCCTGCGGCGCCGGCGCCACGCGGCGCTGCCCTACCCCGGCACCTGCCGCGGCGGCCTGCAGGGCAAGACCGCGCGCGCCTGGCGCCTGCGCACCGACGTTTTGGAGCCAAAAGTGGCTGAAGCCCTGGAAGGATCTGGGTTTTTCGCTATCAATTTCGAAGAAAACGACCCGCTCCTGCACTGGCAGGACCGCGCGCTCGGGCCGCAGGCGCAGGACGTGGAGCGCGAGGTCGGCGACTTCGTGCTGCGGCGCTCAGACGGCCTGTTCGCCTACCAGCTCGCCGTGGTGGTGGACGATGCCGCGCAGGGCGTGACCGACGTGGTGCGCGGCGCCGACCTGCTGGACAACACGCCGCGCCAGATCCTGCTGCAGCGCGCGCTCGGCCTGCCGACGCCGCGCTACCTGCACACGCCGCTGGTGCTGGCCGAAGACGGCCAGAAGCTGTCCAAACAGAACGGCGCGCGGCCCTTCGACGCGCAGCGCCCCGCCGCGGCCCTGGCGGCGGCGGCGCGGGTGCTGGGCCTGCCGGCGGGACCGGCCACCGACCCGCCCGCAGCGCTGCTGGCCCGCTGGGTGCCGGCCTGGAGCCTGCGCTGCGCCACGCACGGCCGCCTCCTACAATCCGGCGGGTGAACGATCCGCAAGCTTCCACCGCCAGCGCCTCCTGCGCCTCCCCCGACACGGCCGCGCCGGTCTACCGCCGGACCGTCAAGAGCTTCGTCCTGCGCGCCGGCCGCACCACCTCCGGCCAGGCACGCGCCTTTGCCGAGCAGGGCCCGCGCTTCCTGCTGCCCTACCGCGCCGCGCCGCTGGACCTGGCCGAGGCCTTCGGCCGCAGCGCGCCCACCGTGCTGGAGATCGGCTTCGGCATGGGCGACGCCACGGCCCACATCGCCGCGCTGATGCCGCAGACCAACTTCCTCTGCTGCGAGGTGCACGAGCCCGGCGTGGGCGCGCTGCTCAAGCGCATCGGCGAGCAGGGCCTGACCAACATCCGCATCCTGCAGCACGACGCGGTGGAGGTTCTCCAGCACATGCTGGCGCCAGGCGTGCTGGCCGGCGTGCACCTCTTCTTCCCCGACCCCTGGCACAAGACGCGCCACCACAAGCGCCGGCTGGTGCAGCCGGCCTGGGCCGCGTGCGTGGCAGAACGCCTGGCACCCGGCGGCTACCTGCACTGCGCCACCGACTGGGAGCCCTATGCGCACCAGATGCTGGAGGTGCTGGGCGCCGAACCCCGGCTGCGCAACACCGCCGTGGCGGCCGACGGCTTCGCGCCCCGGCCGGCCTACCGCCCGCTGACGAAGTTCGAAAACCGGGGCATCCGCCTGGGCCACGGCGTCTGGGACCTGGTCTTTGCCCGGGGTTAACCCCGCGCGCGCCCTTGCCGATCAGCCGCTACCGTGCCATGATGCACAGTTACACAAGTCTTACACCCCTTGCAAACTTGCCGTTGGACCTCCACGCCGCACACAGAGCACGCGCATCCGCCATCCGATGACTCCGATCCTCCAGCATCTCATCGAAATCACCGGCCATCGCGATCATGACCGGCTTGAGTTGTCGGTGATCTCGGCGCTGCGCCACCTGGTGGAGGTGCGCAGGGTGCGAAAGCTGGAGTTCGCCTCCTCCGCGCGGGGCGCCGTGCTGCGGGGGTACATGCTGTTCGATGGCGGCGAGATGCCTCCCACGCAGCCCGCCCCGGTGGTGGACGAGTCGCTGGCCGACTACCCGGAGCTGGTCGACGCCATCGAGCACCGGCATTCCAGCGCACAGCGCTACCGGCCGGGTCAGCCCTACACCCTGTGGCTGCCGGTGCGGCTGCACGACAAGGTGGTCTCGTGCCTGGAAGTGCAGAACGACACCCCCTACGAGCAGCAGACGCTCGAGGTGGTCTACGGCATCGTCGAGGTCTACCGCAACTACCAGAGCCTGCTCGATGACAGCGAGCGCGACGCGCTCACGGGGCTGTTCAACCGCAAGACCTTCGACGAGCAGTTCTCGCGCCGCGCGCGCGAACAAGCGCAGTTCCCGGCCAAGGCAGGGGATGCCGGCGCGGGCGACTCCGACCAGCAATGGCTGGCGGTGGTGGACATCGACCACTTCAAGCAGGTCAACGACCGCTTCGGCCACATCTACGGCGACGAGGTGCTGATCCTCGTGGCCAATCTGCTGCGCTCCTCGTTCCGGGCGCAGGACCGCATCTTCCGCTTCGGCGGCGAGGAGTTCGTGGTGCTGCTGCGCTCGGTGTCGCTGGAGTCGGCGCACCGCATCTTCAACCGCTTCCGCATCAACATCGAGCAGCACAACTTCCCCCAGGTCGGCCGGGTGACGGTCAGCGTCGGCTTCACCGGCGCGCAGACCGGCGCGCCGGTGGAGATCCTCGGCCATGCCGACCAGGCGCTGTACTTCGCCAAGGAACATGGCCGCAACCAGGTCTGCTTCTACGAAGACCTGGTCGCCCAGGGCCTGCTGCAGTCCGCAGGCGTGGCGCACGACAGCGTCGAGCTGTTCTGACGCGGCCGGGGGCCATGCGCCTGCGGGACAGGCCGGAGCGCCGGGCCGCCGCACAATGCTCCCACGGCCCCGCAAGCCGGGCCGCCAAGGAGACACCCGATGCACATCCTCTCGATGAAGGAAGCCGTCAGTGCCGAGGAATGGGCGCTGCGCTGCGACCTGGCCGCGTGCTACCGCCTGGTGGCGCTGTACGGCTGGAGCGACATGGTCTTCACCCACATCACGGCCAAGCTGCCGTCCTCGGTGGCGGGCACGCAGCACCAGTTCCTGATCAACCCCTACGGCCTCATGTTCGAGGAGATCACCGCCTCCAGCCTGGTGAAGGTCGATATGCAGTGCAACAAGCTGCACGACTCGCCCTTCCCGGTGAACCCGGCCGGCTTCGTGATCCACAGCGCGGTGCACGAGGCGCGGCCCGATGCCCAGTGCGTGCTGCACACCCACACCCGCGCCGGCGTGGCGGTAAGCGCGCAGCAGGCCGGCGTGCTGCCGATCAGCCAGCAGTCCACCTTCGTGCTGGCCTCGCTGGCCTACCACGGCTACGAAGGCGTGGCCTTTCGCGAAGATGAAAAACCGCGCCTGCAGGCCGATCTGGGCGAGGCCAACTTCCTCGTGCTGCGCAACCACGGCCTGCTCACCGTGGGCCGCAGCATCGCCGACGCCTTCCTGGCCATGTACACCTTCGAGAACGCCTGCCGCATCCAGATCGACGCGCAGGCCGGCGGCGCGCTGACAGAGGTCGACCCGCGCATCGTGCAGGGCACGGCCATGGCGATGAAGGTACAGACCGGCGGCCTGGGCGGGCAGTTCGTCTGGCCCGCGCTGCTGCGGCGCCTGGAGCGTACCGATCCCGGCTACCGCGACTGAAGTATCAGGGAAATATGCGTCCAGCCCAGGCAGTACCTAGGCTATCAGCTATCAAAATAAAAGCGCTGCAGCTAGCGCGCGGCCGCCACTCCGGCCAGCAGCTCGCGCAGCCGCGCATAGGCCGCCTCGCGCGCGGCCGGGTTGGCCCCGACATGCACGCCCTGGCCGGGGTGCACGCCGTTGGGCACGTCCTTGCGCAGGCGCACGGTGCCGACCGGGTTGTCGAAGTCGTGGTAGCTGTCGGGGAACACATGCACCTCGGCCCCGGCCGCCTCGCCCAGCGCAGTGCAGGGCGCGGCCGGCGTCCAGTCGTCGAGCGCGCCCAGCATCAGGGTCAGGTGGGTGTTGGAGTGGTAGCCGCTCCTGAGCGGTGCGCTGCAGCCCGGGTAGAAGGCAATCGCCGTGGCAAAGGTCTGCGGCACGTCCCGCACCTCGCTGCGCGTGGCGTCGGTCACCGACAGCACCGCGCTGCCGCCGTGCGACCAGCCCAGCACCGCGATCTTCTTCGGGTCGGCCCAGGGCTGTGCGGCCACCCAGGCCAGCGCGGCCAGCCCGTCGTGGCGCCGCTGCACCTGGGTGATGCTGCGCGTGCCGATCTTCTGCGTGCAGATCTGCTCCATGCCGCGCGGGCGCAGGCTGTCGGGGAATAGCACCGCGTAGCCCTCGCCCACCAGCAGGTCGGCCATGGCCTGGTGTCGCGCATTGAACTGCCCCTTGCGCGGCCCGCCCGTGGCGTACAGGCCGCCGCAGCCATGCAGCGCCACCACGGTGGCGCGCGGCGGTTGCGCCGGCGGCTGGAACAGCCAGCCCAGCAGCGGCGTGCCGTCGCGGCTGGGGAAATTGACCTGGGTAGGCGTGGCCGCCATGGCCTGTGCCGCACAGCAGGCCCATGCTGCGATCACGATCTGCATCCGCACCATACGCCACCTCTTTCCAGCCAAAAATGACGAAAGCCCAGATTCCGCCTGGGCTTTCAGCTACTGAAAGATGAGCGATTCCCGCCCATCCCGGGCGGCTAGACCCGCTCGGCCACCCAGGCGCGCACCGACTGCAGCGCCGCCGGCAGCGCCGTGGCGTCGGTGCCGCCGGCCATGGCCATGTCGGCCTTGCCGCCGCCCTTGCCGCCGACCTGCTGGGCGACGAAGTTGACCAGTTCGCCGGCCTTGAGCCTGCCGATGCTGTCGGCCGTGACGCCGGCCGCCAGTTGCACCTTGCCGCCTTCGGCCGAGGCCAGCACGATGGCGGCGGTCTTGAGCTTGTCCTTGAGCTTGTCCAGCGTCTCGCGCAATGTCTTGGCGTCGGCGCCGGGCAGTTGCGCGGCCAGCACCTTCAGGCCACCCACGTCCACCGCCTGGGCCAGCAGTTCATCGCCTTGGGACGAGGCCAGCCGGCCCTTGAGGGCGGCGACTTCCTTCTCCAGCGTGCGCACCTGCTCCAGCACCTGGCCGAGGCGGCCCTGCAGTTCCTGCGCCGGGGCCTTGAGCGTGGCGGCCACGCTGTGCACGGTGGATTCGAGTTCCTGCAGATAGGCCAGCGCCTGGGTGCCAGTCACCGCCTCGATGCGGCGCACGCCCGCGGCCACGCCGCTCTCGGCCACGACCTTGAACAGGCCGATGTCGCCGGTGCGCTGCACGTGGGTGCCGCCGCACAGTTCGCGGCTGCTGCCGATGTCGAGCACGCGCACGGTGTCGCCGTACTTTTCGCCGAACAGCATCATGGCGCCGGTCTTCTGCGCCGATTCGATGTCCATCACGCGCGCCTGGGTCGGCGCGTTGGCCAGGATTTCCTCGTTGACGCGGCGCTCGATCTCGGCGATCTGGGCGTCGGTCACCGGCGCGTTGTGGGCGAAGTCGAAGCGGGTGCGCTCGGCATTCACCAGCGAGCCCTTCTGCTGGACGTGCGTGCCCAGCACCTCGCGCAGGGCCTTGTGCATCAGGTGGGTGACGCTGTGGTTGCGCTGGGTGGCGGCGCGCAGCGCGGTGTCGACGCGCGCCGTGACCGTGTCGCCGAGCTTGAGCGTGCCCTGGGTCTGCGTGCCGTGGTGGCCGAAGACGTCGGCCTTGATCTTCTGCGTGTCGTCCACGCCGAACTGCACGCCCTCGGCCGCCAGCACGCCCTGGTCGCCGACCTGGCCGCCGCTCTCGGCATAGAACGGCGTGCTGCTGAGCACGACCACGCCGCTCTGGCCCTCGGCCAATTGCTGCACCGGCGTGCCTTCGTGGTACAGCGCCACGACCTGCGCGACCTCCTCCAGCGTGTCGTAGCCGGTGAAGATGTTGCCGGTGCCGCCGTAGTCCAGCGCGCGGTCCATCCTGAACTTGCCGGCGGCGCGGCCGGCGGCCTTCTGCCGCTCCATGGCGGCCTGGAAGCCGGCGGCGTCCACCTGCACGCCGCGCTCGCGCGCTACGTCCTGCGTCAGGTCGAGCGGGAAGCCGTAGGTGTCGTGCAGCTTGAAGGCGACCTCGCCGGGCAGCGTCTGCACGCCGCCGGCCAGCGTGCCGTCGAGGATTTCCATGCCGTTGGCCAGGGTCTCGAAGAAGCGCTCCTCCTCGGCCTTGAGCACTTCGGTGATGCGCGCCTCGTCGGCCCTGAGCTTGGGATAGGCGTCGCCCATCTGCGCCACCAGGTCGGCCACCAGCTTGTGGAAGAAGGGCTTCTTCCGGCCCAGCTTGTAGCCGTGGCGGATGGCGCGGCGCACGATGCGGCGCTGCACGTAGCCGCGGCCCTCGTTGGACGGAATGACGCCGTCGGCCACCAGGAAGGCGGTGGCGCGGATGTGGTCGGCGATCACGCGCAGGCTCTTGTGGCCCAGGTCCGTCTCGCCGGTCTCGCGCGCGGCGGCCTTGATGAGCGCGTCGAACAGGTCGATCTCGTAGTTGCTGTGCACGTGCTGCAGGATCGCGGCCAGGCGTTCCAGGCCCATGCCGGTGTCCACGCAGGGCGCGGGCAGGCGCTTGACGCTGCCGTCCTCGGCCATGTCGAACTGCATGAACACGTTGTTCCAGATCTCGATGAAGCGGTCGCCGTCTTCGTCGGGGCTGCCCGGTGGGCCGCCGGCGATGTGCGGGCCGTGGTCGTAGAAGATCTCGCTGCACGGGCCGCAGGGGCCGGTGTCGGCCATCATCCAGAAGTTGTCGGACTTGTAGCGCCCGCCCTTGTTGTCGCCGATGCGGATCACGCGCTCGGGCGGCAGGCCGATTTCCTGGGTCCAGATGTCGTAGGCCTCGTCGTCCTCCTGGTAGACGGTGGCCAGCAGGCGCTCGGCCGGCAGTTGGTAGACCTCGGTCAGCAGTTCCCAGGCCCACTTGAGCGATTCGCGCTTGAAGTAGTCGCCAAAGCTCCAGTTGCCCAGCATCTCGAAGAAGGTGTGGTGGCGCGCGGTGTAGCCCACGTTCTCCAGGTCGTTGTGCTTGCCGCCGGCGCGCAGGCAGGCCTGCACCGAGGCGGCCCGCACGTAGGGGCGGCGGTCGGTGCCCAGGAACACGTCCTTGAACTGCACCATGCCGGAGTTGGTGAACATCAGCGTCGGATCGTTGCCCGGCACCAGCGAACTCGAAGGCACCACCGTGTGGCCCTTGGAGGCGAAGAAGTCGAGAAAGGTCTTGCGGATGTCCGCGACGCTCATGGGGGAGCGCTGCGTCGTCGTGTGTGCGGTCATGGGGCTTGAGGGAAAGTGGCTGCCGGTGTAACCCTCCATTATCAGGGGACCGGCGTTATCGCCGCAGGATGGGTGATTGGCCGTACCCTTGAGCATCCGGACCAGAACAGAGCGAAATCCCATGCAGCCCTTCACCTTTCAGACCGTGCCCCAGATCATCCTCCAGAGCGGCGCCGCCGCGCGCCTGGGCGAACTGCTGTCCCAGCGCTACCCGGTCGGCCGCGTCTGCGTCATCACCGATGCCTTCTTGCACCGGAGCGGGCTGCTGGCGCCGGCGCTGGACAGCCTGCGCGCCCGCCGTTGGCAAGTGCAAGTGGTGGACGACGTGCAGGCCGATCCGCCCGAGCACGTGGTGGAGACGGTCGCCGCCCGTGCGCGCGACTTCGGCACCCAGGTGGTGCTCGGCCTGGGCGGCGGCTCGTCCATGGACGTGGCCAAGCTGGTGGCCGTGCTGCTGGCCGGGCCGCAGCCGCTGGCGCAGATGTACGGCATCGACAAGGTGCAGGGCGAGCGGCTGCCGCTGGTGCAGGTGCCGACCACCGCCGGCACCGGCTCGGAGGTCACGCCGATCTCCATCGTCACCACCGGCGCCACAACAAAGAGCGGCATCGTGGCGCGGCAGTTGTATGCGGACATGGCCATCCTGGACGCCACGCTGACCACCGGGCTGCCGAGCGCCATGACCGCGGCCACGGGCATCGACGCCATGGTGCATGCGATCGAGGCCTTCACCAGCAAGCGGCTGAAGAACCCGCTGTCGGACCACCTGGCGCTGCTGGCGCTGCGGCTGCTGTCGCAGAACCTGGTCAAGGCCTGCGAGGACGGCCAGGACCTGCCCGCGCGCGAAGCCATGCTGCTGGGCGCCATGCTGGCCGGCCAGGCTTTCGCCAATGCGCCGGTGGCGGCCGTGCACGCGCTGGCCTATCCGCTGGGCGGGCGCTTCCACCTGCCGCATGGCCTGACCAACGCCCTGGTGCTGCCGCACGTGCTGCGCTTCAACGCCGAGGCCGCGGCCGGCCACTACGCCGCGCTGGCCGAGGTGCTGGTGCCCGGCGTTCAGGGCAGCGATGCCGCGAAGACGGCCGCCTTCATCGCCCGGGTCGAGGCCCTGGCCGCCGCCACCCGCCTGCCGCTGCGCCTGCGCGACCACGGCGTAGGCGAAGCCGACCTGCCGCTGCTGGCCGCCGACGCCATGCAGCAGACCCGGCTGCTGGTCAACAACCCGCGCGAAGTGGCGGAGGCGGATGCGCTGGCGATCTACCGGCGGGCCTACTGACGCAGCAGTCCATGCAATCCCTGGCCATCAGCCCCCCGGGCCTTTTCGCAGCAAAGACGCCGACATGAAGACCTCCCCCCTCGCGCAGCGCAAGCCCTCCGGCCTGGGCCGCGGGTAGCACGCCCCATGCGCATCCTGCTGGTAGAGGACGAGCACGACATGGCGTCGTGGCTGTCGCGCGCGCTCAAGCAGAGCGGCTTCGTCCCCGACCATGCCGCCGACGCCCGCACCGCCGGGGCCTTCCTGGCCAGCGGCACCGAATACGACGCCGTCGTGCTGGACCTGGGCCTGCCCGACCGGCATGGGATGAGCGTGCTCACGGCCATGCGCGACGGCGGCGACCGCACGCCGGTGCTGGTGCTGACGGCGCAGGGCGCCCTGCCCGAGCGGGTGCGCGCCCTGAACCTGGGCGCCGACGACTTCCTGGCCAAGCCCTTCGCCATCGAAGAACTGGAGGCCCGGCTGGCCGCCCTGGTGCGGCGCAGCCACGGGCGCCAGCACCCGCGGCTGCAATGCGCCTCGCTGGCCTATGACGGCGACAGCCGCGCCTTCACCCTGGCCGGCGCGCTGCTGCAACTCACGCCGCGCGAGCATGCGGCGCTGACCGCGCTGCTGATGCGCGCCGGCACGCCGGTCGGCAAGTCGCAGCTCTACGGCAAGGTGTTCCCGCACGACAGCAACGCCGGGCCCGACGCCATCGAACAGGTGCTGCACCGCCTGCGGCGCAAGCTGGCCGGCAGCGACGTGCACATCGTCACCGTGCGCGGCCTGGGCTACCTGCTGGAGAGCACGGCGCATGCCGACGCCGCCGGTACCTGAAGGCCCGCGGCCGGCGCGGCGCATGGGCATCCGGGCGCTGCTGCTTGCGCTGCTGCTGCCGGGCCTCACCGCCCTGCTGGCGGTGGACAGCTGGAGCGACTACCGCGCCTTCGCCCGCATCAACGAGAACGCCTACGACCAGGCCCTGCTGGAGCCGCTGTCGGCGCTGGACGACAGCGTCGGCATCGACGCACGCGGCGAGATCGGCCTGCGCGTGTCCTTCGAGGTGCAGGCCATGTTCGACTCGGTGCAGGCGCTCCACAAGCACCTGCGCGTGACGCTCACGCCGCTGGCGCCGCCCGGCGCGCCGGAGCGCACCCTGATGGGGGTCGCCGACCTGCCGCCGCCCCCGGCGGGCGCCGAGTTCCTGCCGCCGCCCGCCAGCTTCGGCGGCGCCCACGGCGGACGCCTGCTGTTCTACGACGCGGCCTACCGCGGCTATGCGGTGCGCGTGGCCGTGCTGCGGCGCGACATCGAGAACGGCGCCGGCCAGCGCTACCGGCTGCAGGTGCAGGCCGCGGAGAGCACCGGCCGGCGCGCCGAGGCGCGGCAGGCCTGGCTGCGGCACGAGCTGTGGCAGGACGCGCGGATGCTCGGCCTGACCCTGCTGCTGGTGTGGCTGGGCGTGGCCTGGGCGCTGCGCCCGCTCGAACGCCTGCGCGCCTCGCTGCGCGAGCGGCCCACGAACGACCTGCAGCCGCTCGATGCCAGGGGCGTGCCCTCGGAGGTCGCGCCGCTGGTGGATGCGGTGAACCACCATATCGACGAACACCGCGAGATGCTGGCCGAGCAGGCGAGCTTCCTGGCCGACGCCTCGCACCAGTTGCGCACGCCGCTGGCCATCATGCTGGCCCAGGCCGGCTACGCGCTGCGCGAGCAGGACCCGGAACGCATGCGCGAGACCCTGCACGCGATCATGGCCCAGCTCGCCCGCAGCCGCCGGCTGTCGGACCAGTTGCTGGCCCTGGCGCACGCCCGCCGCGCGCTGGATGAGGCCGGCACGCCGCCGCTCGCCGACCTGAACGCGGTCGCGCGCGAGGTGGTGCTGCAGTACCTGCCGCTGGCGCGCGAGAAACAGCTGGACCTGGGCTGGGTGGACGTGCGCGGCGAGGATGCGCCCGAAGGCGCAGACGCCCCGGCCGCGCCGGTGCGGGCGCAGGCCGCAGAACTGCACGAGGCGCTGGCCAATCTGCTGCACAACGCGATCCGCCACACGCCCGCAGGCGGCAGCGTCACCGTCCTGGTGCGCATCGACGGCGGGCTGGCCGTGGCCGAGGTCCGCGATGCCGGCCCGGGCATTGCGCCCGAGCGGCGCGAGGCGGCGTTCGAGCGCTTCGGCCGCAGCACCGGCGGCGCCGGGCTGGGCCTGGCGATCGCGCGCGCCTACGCGCGGCGCAATGGCGGCGACATCGTGCTGGCCGAGGGCGAGGCCAATGCCGAGGGCGGCCAGGGCCTTTGCGCCCGCCTGCTGCTACCGCGGGCGCGTACGCAATAACACGTATTTTGAGGCGCGGCAAGCCCGTTGGAAGCGGATTGGAAGCTTCGCTTCCTAGACTGCGCCTTATCTCTGCCGAGCGTCGCGCCGCGACAACAGCAGGTGTCCCGAGAAGGAGATCCAGACCATGCACGAGCTTCGCGCCGCCGGCGCACCCGACCGGCAAGCCGCCGGTGCCCTCCCTGGAGCGCCGCGATGAAATCCCCCTCCCACTTCAAGAAGGACTACTACGGCGGCGCCTTGATGGTGCTGATCGGGCTGGCGGCCATCTACGCGAGCGTGCAGTACCGGCTCGGCACGCTGGCCCACATGGGCCCGGGCTTCTTTCCCTGCGCCGTCGGGGCGCTGCTGGTGGTGACCGGCGTGCTCATCGCCGCCTCCGCGCGCGGCCAGACGGCGCCGCCGGGCCCGGCCATCGGCCATGCGCACGGCATGCCCGACCTGCGCGGGGCCCTGTGCATCATCCTGGGCGTGCTCGCCTTCCTGCTGTTGGGCGAATACCTCGGCCTGCTGCCGGCGACCTTCGCCATCGTCTTCATCTCGGCGCTGGGCGACCGCAGCAATACCTGGCTGCAGGCGCTGCTGCTGTCGCTGGCCATGATGGCCGTCGCCACGGTGGTGTTCTGGTGGGCGCTGCAACTGCAGCTGCCGCTCTGGAAATGGGGGGCCTGAGCCGTGATGCAGTCCCTGCAAGACCTGTGGTTCGGCTTTGGCGTCGCGTTCCAGGGCACAAACCTGATGTGGTCCTTCTTCGGCGTGCTGATCGGCAACCTGATCGGCGTGCTGCCCGGCATGGGGGCGCTGTCGGCGATCTCCATCCTGCTGCCGCTGACCTACGCGATGCACCCGGTGCCGGCCATCCTGATGCTCGCCGGCATCTTCTACGGCTCGCAGTACGGCGGCGCCATCGGCGCCATCCTGCTGAACCTGCCCTCGCACCCGCCGCATGCGGTGACCTGCCTGGACGGCTACCCCATGACCAAGGCCGGCAAGGGCGGCACGGCGCTGGGCATCACCATGATCTGCTCGTTCTTCGCGGCGTCGGTGGGCATCCTGGTGATGGTGTTCGCCTCGCCGCTGCTGACCGAGATCGCGTTCAAGTTCGGCCCGACCGAGATCTTCTCGATCATGCTGCTGGGCCTGCTGGCGGGCTCGACCATGTCGCGCGGCTCGCCTCTCAAGGGCGTGGCGATGACGCTGTTCGGCCTGCTCTGCGGCGTGGTCGGCACCGACGTCAACACAGGCAGCTTCCGCTTCTCGTTCGGCGTGCCTGAACTGAGCGACGGGCTGGAGCTGGTGGCCATCGCCATGGGCCTGTTCGGCGTGGCCGACTTCCTGCTCAACGTCAACCGCATGAAGGTGATCACCGCCAACACCTCGCTGCGCATCCGCGACATGCGGCCGAGTTGGGCCGAACTGAAGGAGGCCTTCTGGCCCATGGTGCGCGGCACCGGCGTGGGCACGCTGTTCGGCGCCATGCCGGGCACCGGCCCGACTATCACCACCTTCGTCGCCTACGCGCTGGAGCGCAAGCTCTCCAAGACGCCCGAGAAGTTCGGCACCGGCATGATCGCCGGTGTGGCTGGCCCGGAGGCCTCGGCCCACTCCAAGACGCAGGTGGACTTCATCCCGACCATGAGCCTGGGCATCCCGGGCGATGCGGTGATGGCGCTGATCCTGGGCGCGCTGCTGATCCAGGGCATACAGCCCGGCCCGCAGCTGATCACCGACCACCCGGACATCTTCTGGGGCCTGATCGCCAGCTTCTGGATCGGCAACGTGATCCTGATGGTGCTCAACGTGCCGATGATCGGCGTCTGGGTCAAGCTGCTGCAGGTGCCCTACCGCTACCTGTTCCCCTCGGCCATGTTCTTCATCGCGGTGGGCGTGTTCAGCACCCAAAACAATCTGTTCCAGATCTGGGAAGTGCTGGCCTTCGGCCTGATCGGCGCGCTGCTGATGGCACTCGACTTCTCGGTGGCCCCGATCATGCTGGGCTTCGTGCTCGGGCCGATGGTGGAGGAGAACTTCCGCCGCGCCCTGCTGCTGTCGCGCGGCGACATGGCGATCTTCGTCACCCGCCCGATCAGCGGCACCTTCATCGCGCTCAGCGCCCTGCTGCTGGCCGGCGTGACCTGGTCGGCCTGGCGCGGCAAGCAGCGCGGCAAGCCGCAGGAGTCGGTGGCCGACGAGGTGCTGGCCTCTGCCCACGTGGTGCTTCCCAAGGAAGCGTGACAACGGGTGGGCTGATCCGGTCGGCCCCGCCCGCGCCGGCACTCCTGTTTCAATAGCATGACACCGGCGCAGGACATGGGCTTTTGGCTCCAATCGTCATGAGGTTGACACGGGGTCGCGGCTATACTGCGCCGCCCCATGCGCCTTACCCACTCCCCCTCCCTCCCCGCCCGCCACGGCCTGCGGATCGCCACCGCCCTGCTGCTCGGCCTCTGTGGCACGGCACGTGCTGCCGAAGCAGCCGCGGCCGAGCCCGGGCCCGAGCCGTGGAATCTCCACGCCCAGGCCACTTACGTCTGGCAGATCAAGCCCTCGTTCCCGGCCGCCTACTCCGGCCCGGACAGCCTTTCGCCCGAGCGCGCGCGCAGCTACTCGTTCACCTCCACCGCGTTCATGGGCCTGCGCCTGGGCCCGGCGACCGAGGCCTACTTCAACCCGGAGGTGGTGCAGGGCCTGCCCCTGTCCAACCTGACCGGCCTGGGCGGCCCCACCAATGGCGAACTGCAGAAGGCCGCGGGCTCCTCGCCGACCTTCTACCGCGCGCGCCTGTTCCTGCGCCACACCTGGGGCCTGGGCGGCGGCACCGAGCAGGTGGAGTCCGACGCCAACCAGCTCGCCGGCGCCTATGACAAGCGGCGCCTGACGCTGACCGCCGGCAACTTCGCGCTGACCGACGTCTTCGACAACAGCCTGCACGCGAGCGACGCGCGCACGCAGTTCCTCAACTGGTCCTTCCTGACGCACGGCGCCTACGACTACGCCGCCGACTCGCGCGGCTACACCTGGGGCGCGGCGCTGGACTACCGGCACGGCGACGACTGGTCGCTGCGCGCGGGCCGCTTCCTGCAGCCGAAGCAGTCCAACGGCCTGCCGCTGGACCGGCGCATCTTTTCGCACTACGGCGACCAGGTCGAACTGGAGCGGCGCTATACCGTGGGCGGGCGCGAAGGCTCGCTGCGCCTGCTGGGCTTCCACAACGTGGCCGTCATGGCCGGCTTCGACGATGCTCTGGCCTACGCGCGGCAGAACGGCGGCACGCCGGAGCTGGCCCCGGTGCGCAAGCGGCGCAGCAAGTATGGCGCCGGCGTGCATCTGGAGCAGCAGGTGGCCGACGGCGTGGGCGTCTTCCTGCGGGCCTCGGCCAACGACGGCCGCTCCGAGCCCTATGCCTTCACCTCGATCGACCGCGCCTTCTCCGCCGGCGCCACCTTCGAGGGCGCGCGCTGGGGCCGGCCGCTGGATGCGCTGGGGCTGGCCGCCGCCGTCAACGGCCTGTCCTCGGCGCACCGCGCCTATCTGGCCGCCGGCGGCACCGACTTCTTCGTCGGCGACGGCCGGCTGCGCTACCGGACGGAGAACATCTTCGAGGGCTACTACCGCATCGGTTTCGGCCTCGGCCGCAGCGACGCGGCCCTGAGCTTCGGCCTGCAGCTCATCCACAACCCCGGCTACAACGCCGACCGGGGCCCGGTGAAAATCGGCACCGTGCGCCTGCACGTCGAAATCTGATATTTTCTGATTGAAAATGGCCTGTAGCCCAGGTTCCGCCTGGGTATATAGCTACATAATTAATAGCACCATCGCCTGCCCTGGCAGATGCGCAGGCGCCAGCCTCTACGCGCCGGATCGCGTCGACCCCATCAGCTCAGCCATTTGATTTCGTCACCGAGCGAGCGCCCGTCAAACGTCAAGATGGCGCTCGCTCATCCACTTGACCCTGGCCGGATCGCGGTGTGAGAAGAAACGGCTCTCAGCCAACTCGTCACACGCTCCATCGTCCGCCTCTCCTGGTCCATCTCCATGACGAATCCTGTGAGCAGCCGCGCTTTCGGCGCGTGGCTAGCGAGAACATCCAGGCTTTTGCCTGGTCCGTAGCCGCCGTGGGTGATGAAAGGGATCAGCGTCCTGCCGGACAGGTCGTGGCCGGAGAGGAAGGAGCGGACCACGGGCGGCGCCGTTTCGCCCCAGATCGGAAAGCCGAGGAACACCGTGTCGTAGTCCGCCATGGCCGTGATCGTGGCCGCCAGCGGTGGCTCATGGCCGCTGTCGGTTTCCATGCGGGCCTGGGCCACCGTCTCCAGATAGTCCTCCGGGTACGGCCTGGCCGGCTGGATCTCGAACAGATCGGCGCCGCGGGCGCGATGAATCAGTCCGGCGACCACGCGCGTGTTGCCCGACCGGGAGAAGTAGGCCACCAGGGTGCGCGAGCCCTGCCGGCGCAGTTCACCGCCTTGGGCGTTGGCCGCCGCCGCGGCGCCCAGCGGAAGGGCGGCGAGCGCCGTCATCACGCCGCGGCGGGTCGAGTCATGGTCAGAAGCCAACGGGGCTGCTCCTGGCGCTATCGGCCGACACGCGCCTGGAGTTCGGCCGGGTATCGGTCACCCTGGACCCTGACCTCGGCCAGCGCCTGCTCGATCCTGCTCAGGTCGGCTTGCGACAGCTCCAGCGCGGCCGCGCCCAGGTTCTCCTCCAGCCGGTGCAGCTTCGTCGTCCCCGGGATGGGCACGATCCACGGCTTTTGCGCCAGCAGCCAGGCCAGCGCGATCTGGGCGGGTGTGGCGCCCTTGCTGTCGGCGATCTGGCCAATCAGATGCACCAAACCCTGGTTGGCCTGCAGCGCTTCGGGTGAAAAGCGAGGCACCCTGCTGCGGAAATCGCCCGCGCCGAAGGTGGCGTCTGCTGTGATGGCGCCGGTGAGAAAACCCTTGCCCAGCGGTGCGAACGGAACGAAGCCGATGCCGAGTTCCTCCAGCGTCGGCAGGATCTCTTGCTCGGGCTCGCGCCACCACAGCGAGTATTCGCTCTGCAAGGCAGTGACGGGCTGCACCGCATGTGCGCGGCGGATCGTCTGGGCACCCGCCTCGGACAAGCCAAAGTGCTTGACCTTGCCCTCGGCGATCAAGTCCTTGACCGTGCCGGCCACGTCCTCGATCGGCACCTCGGGATCGACCCGGTGCTGGTACAGCAGGTCGATCACGTCGGTCTTCAGGCGCGTGAGCGAACCTTCGACGGCCCAGCGAATGTGCTCCGGCCGGCTGTTGAGGATCTGCTGCTGGTGGTCGTCGCCAAACGTGAACCCGAACTTGGTGGCGATCACCACCTGGTCGCGCACGGGGCCAAGGGCCTCGCCGACGACTCCCTCGTTCAGATAGGGTCCGTAGGCCTCTGCGGTGTCGAAGAAGGTCACGCCACGTTCCACTGCAGCCCGAATCAGCGAGATCGCCTGCCCGGTGTCCGTGGGCGGGCCGTAGCCGTGGCTCAAGCCCATGCAACCCAGGCCCAGGGCCGAGACTTCCAGATGACTGTTTCCAACTTTGCGCTTTTGCATGATGTTTCTCCTTTGAAGCCGATCCTGCACGCCCTCAGCGAGGGGCTGCGACGGCACGATGAAGACCGGCCGCAAGACAGGCGGATCGCCCGGCCCATTTGGCGAATCGTCGTGGGACCGCGTCGCCAGCGAATGTAGCGATCGCGCCTGCGCGCGACTAGAGCGTGTTATGAACTTGATAACGCCTGGGGTAGATTCGCCGCATGGCAAGGCGCAAGCAGTACCCGACTGACCTTGCCCCTGGAATCCGTATCGCATAGCCGAGTCACGAGTTGGCTTGCATGGCCTGAGCCGCAAACCAGTCTTGCTCGAACCGCATCGGGCTGACATAGGCCAGCGTCGAGTGCAGCCGCGTCTGGTTGTACCAGAACAGCCACGCAATGGTTTCGTCCTTGGCCTGGCGCCGGGTCTCGAAGCGCTGCCCGTGCAGTCGCTCCACCTTCAGCGAACCGAACAGCGTCTCGCTGCAGGCGTTGTCCCAGCATTTGCCTTTGCGGCTCATCGAGCTCGTGATGCCGTACTCGGTCAGCACTTCCCTGAAGTCCT
Source organism: Xylophilus sp. ASV27 (assembly GCF_016428875.1). GTDB lineage: Bacteria > Pseudomonadota > Gammaproteobacteria > Burkholderiales > Burkholderiaceae_C > Xylophilus. Next base: position 1,340 of record NZ_JAELTO010000031.1, on the reverse strand, counting down.
TGCTGGCGTACTGGCTGCCACGGTCGCTGTGGAAGATCAACCCGGCTTGCTTGGCCGGATGGCGCTTGAACCACGCCATGCGCAACGCATCGATGAGGATATCGCGCGTCATGTCCGCGCGCAGCGACCAGCCCACCACCTGGCGGCTGAACAGGTCGATCACCACCGCCAGGAACAGCCAGCCCTCGTCGGTGGCGATGTAGGTGATACCGCCCGCCCAGACCTTGTCGGGCTCGGCCACGCTGAACTGCCGATCCAGCAGGTTGGGCGAGATCGGAAGGTCGTGTTTGCTGTCGGTCGTGACCTTGAAGCGGCGCTTGCCCTTCGCCCGGAAGCCGTGCAGTTGCATGAGCTTTTGCACCCGCTCCTTGCCCACACGGATGCCCCGGGCGAGCAATTCCTTCCAGATGCGCGGCCAGCCATAGCCGCCATGCGTCTCGGTGTGGATGGCCGTGATGTGCACCAGCAGCGCATCGTCGCTCAGGTGCCGGCGCTGTGCATCGCTGGCCCGGCCGAACGAGGTGCTCGTGGTATCCGGCCACGCTGACCTCCAGCACTCGGCATTGCACCGGGATCGGCCATACGCGCCGGTGACGTTGGATGAAGGCGTACCTCAAGTCGATCCTTTTGCAAAGTACGCCGTCGCTTTTCCCAGGATGTCGCGCTCCATCTTCACGCGCGCCAGCTCGGCTCGCAGCCGGCTGATCTCCATCTGCTCGGCGCTCACGCGCGGCTTGTCGTCAACTCCATTGAGCTTGCCCTACCGATGCGCCTTGACCCAGTTGAATATCGTCTGATCGACCACGCCCAATGTCCGCGCCGCCGCCGCGATGCTCTGGCCACCCTCGACCAACCGCACCGCCTCTTGCTTGAGTTCGAGCGTGTAGCGCGCCCTCGTCGTCCTCGTCATTTCCGTTCTCCTTGCTTGCATTGAATCACTCAGCAAGGGATACGTTTTCCGCGGGCAAGGTCAGTTGAAGTGGAGCGGGTGAAGGGAACAAGTCCAATCAACTAACCCATTGATTAATAACGGGTTTTTCCCGTTCGCTACACGGGAATAGGCTACATATTGTACCAGCCGGGGGCGCTAGTCAACGCAACGCTTCCATCATCGTCTGGGGACGGCTACCCGCAGCCAACAAGGACCGCTCAGGCGCTGGGCGCACCGTTCGGCGGAGGCCCCAAGCGCTTCACTCGTCCGATGAACCGCTTTAGAGCGGCTAACAAAACAAAGGGAGGTTGCGAGCACAGATGACACAACAAGCCAGGGAAAGCAGCGCGACATGAATGTCGATGCGGCGCTCGAAGCGGGTTCGCAGCTTGCCAAACGCGGCCAGCCA
>NZ_JAELTO010000306.1 GCF_016428875.1 Xylophilus sp. ASV27 | reverse complement strand
ATCCCCCCCCCGCCACCCCCGCCATCACCACGAGGTTCTCTTCGTCGGCAGCGTCAGATGTGTATAAGAGACAGGGGCACCGCCGCCGTGCTGCACCGGAACGCCGGCTGGGTGCGGCCGGCGCGGCTGGTCGCGGCCTGGCTGGCGACGCCGGGCGTGAGCTTCGCCGGCGGCCAGCCGGTCGCGCGCATCGTGCCGCATGGCCAGCGCTGGCGGCTGCTCGATGCCGCGGGGCGGCTGCTGGCCGAGGCCGACCGGGTGGTGGCTGTCTCTTATACACATCTGACGCTGCCGACGAAGAGAACCTAGTGTAGATCGCGGTGGTGGCCGGATCAGTAAAAAGGGGGGGGGGGGGGGGGGGGGGGGGGGGGGGGGGGGGGGGGGGGGGGGGGGG
>NZ_JAELTO010000305.1 GCF_016428875.1 Xylophilus sp. ASV27 | reverse complement strand
CCCCCCCCCCCCCCCCCCCCCCCCCCCCCCCCCCCCCCCCCCCCCCCCCCCCCCCCCCCCCCCCCCCTCTTTTCCTGCTCCCCCCCCCCCCCCCACCTACACTAGGTTCTCTTCGTCGGCAGCGCCCCCCCCCCCCCCCCCCCCCCCCTCGCCCTGGGCGGCCAGGGTTTCGATCTCGGCCTCGGCGTCGTCCTTGCGGGCGGCCCATTGGCCGACCTGCTCGCGCAGTGTGAGCAGGCGCTGTTCCACGCGCTGGCGGCCTTCGAGCACGAAACGGATCTCGGCCTCCAGGCGGCCGACCTCGGCGCTGGCCTCGTAGAGCCTGCCCTGGGCCTGGTTGACATGGTCGCCGGCGGCGTAATGGGCCTGTCTCTTATACACATCTCCGAGCCCACG
>NZ_JAELTO010000304.1 GCF_016428875.1 Xylophilus sp. ASV27 | reverse complement strand
CCCCCCCCCCCCCCCCCCCCCCCCCCCCCCCCCCCCCCCCCCCCCCCCCCCCCCCCCCCCCCCCCCCACCCTCACCTCATCCGCCGACCCCCGAGCTAAACACTAGGTTCTCTTCGTCGGCAGCGTCAGATGTGTATAAGAGACAGGTCGAAGAACAGCGGCCAGGTGTTGCTGCCGCGCATGCCCAGCTTGTCGAGCTTGGTGCCGGCGGAGAAACCCTTGAAGCCCTTCTCGACGATGAAGGCGATCATCTGTCTCTTATACACATCTCCGAGCCCACGAGACCGTACAGGAAATCTCGTATGCCGTCTGGTGGGGGGAGGGCGGGGGGGGGGGGGGGGGGGGGGGGGGGGGGGGGGGGGGGGGGGGGGGGGGGGGGGGGGGGGGGGGGGGGGGG
>NZ_JAELTO010000303.1 GCF_016428875.1 Xylophilus sp. ASV27 | reverse complement strand
CCCCCCCCCCCCCCCCCCCCCCCCCCCCCCCCCCCCCCCCCCCCCCCCCCCCCCCCCCCCCCCCCCCCCCCCTCTTTTCATGCAGATGTCGGCATTCGAGATTTCCTGTACGGTCTCGTGGGCTCGGAGATGTGTATAAGAGACAGGTCATGGCCGCCCAGATCGCGGCGCTGCGCAAGTACCGCCAGAAGCGCTGAGCGCACCGCACTGCCGGCACTGATGAAGAAAACCACCCGAGGGCGGTTTTTTTCCTGTCTCTTATACACATCTGACGCTGCCGACGAAGAGAACCTAGTGGAGATGGCGGTGGTGGCCGGGTCAGTAGGTAGGGGGGGGGGGGGGGGGGGGGGGGGGGGGGGGGGGGGGGGGGGGGGGGGGGGGGGGGGGGGGGGGGGGG
>NZ_JAELTO010000030.1 GCF_016428875.1 Xylophilus sp. ASV27 | reverse complement strand
CCCCCCCCCCCCCCCCCCCCCCCCCCCCCCCCCCCCCCCCCCCCCCCCCCCCCCCCCCCCCCCCCCCCCCCCCCCCCCCCCCCCCCCCCCCCCCCCCCCCCCTTTTTAGATGTGTATAAGAGACAGCCTGGTAGTAGACCGTGTCGGCATCGTCCGCGCGCAGCAGCTCGCTGGCCGGCTGCGGCAGGTTGAACTGCACCCGGCCGTCCTGCCAACTGACGAACTGGGCCAGCGCATGGGCGTTGTATTCGAGCGCCCGGTCGAACGGCTTGTTGGCGATGCCCTGCGCCACCAGCCAGGTCAGCGCCAGGCTCACCGGCCACAGCAGCAGCAGGGGCGTGAGCATCCAGTCGAGGATCTCGCCAAAGAGCGAGCGCTGCTGGCGCTGGAACAGTTTCAAGATGGTTTCTTGAGGGAAATATGCCTGAAGCCAAGGTAGATTCTAGGCTTTATGCTACGTTTTATGTAGCATTTCAACCCGGGATCTTTTCCAGGCAATAGCCCAGGCCGCGCACCGTGGCGATGCGGATCGGGCCCTTCTCGATCTTCTTGCGCAGGCGGTGGATGTAGACCTCGATGGCGTTGTTGCTGACCTCCTCGCCCCACTCGCACAGGCGGTCGACCAACTGGTCCTTGCTCACCAGGCGCCCGGCGCGCTGCAGCAGCACCTCCAGCAGGCCCAGCTCGCGCGCCGACAGTTCGACCATGCGCCCGTCGATGGTGGCGACGCGGCCGGCCTGGTCGTACTGCAGCGGGCCGTGCCTGATGGTGTTGCTGGTGGCGCCCATGCCGCGCCGGGTCAGCGCGCGCACCCGCGCCTCGAGTTCCTGCAGGCTGAAGGGCTTGGCCATGTAGTCGTCGGCGCCGAGGTCCAGGCCCTTGACGCGCTCCTCCACGCTGTCGGCCGCGGTCAGGATCAGCACCGGCAGGCTGGAGCCGCGGCCGCGCAGCTTGCGCAGCACCTCCAGCCCGTGCAGCCGGGGCAGGCCCAGGTCGAGGATCAGCAGGTCGAACTCGTCCGTGGTCATCAGCGCGGCGTCGGCTTCGCTGCCGTTGGCCACGTGGTCCACCGCCGCGCCCGAGGCCCGCAGCGTGCGCAGCAGGCCATCGGCCAGCACCTGGTCGTCTTCGGCGATGAGGATCCGCATGTCTTGTCTCCTTGGCTGCACCGGGCGCGCGCCGGGGCAAATTCTAGGGCGTGTCATCCTTCATTCCGCCCCCGCGAAATGAAGGATGACACGCCCCATGCTCAGGGTTTGCTCTTGGGCGGAGCGGGCACTGCGTGCGGCGCATCCGGCTCCGGCACGGCGCTGCCGGGCAGGCCCGCGAAGGCGCGCTGCACGGCGCCTTCGGCGCTCAACTGCGCGAAGGCCTCTCGCGTGCGCTCCACCAGCGCGGGGGCGGTGCCGCGGCTGTACGCCATGTAGAGCCCGCCGGTCAGCTCATCGAGCGTGAGCACGCGGACCAGGCCGGTGCAGCGCGGCCGCGTGTCGCGGCACAGTTGCTCGGCGTCGATCTCCGCCAGCGGCAGCAGGTCCACCTGTCGCGCCAGCAGCCGGCGCATGCTTTCCGGCTCCTGGGCCGATACCGTCAGGCGCGTGAAGCCGCGCTTGCGCAGGTACTCGTGGCGCAGGTCGTCGCGCACCACGCCCACCACGTAGCGCTGCGCGTCGGCCAGGCTGGCGACGCGGATGTCGCTGCGCTCGGCCAGACGGTACAGGTGGTACTGTATGCGCAGCACCTCGGCCGTCCAGAGGAACAGCGGCTCGCGCTCCGGCGTGCGGGCGATCAGGTAGATCAGCACGTTGGGCTCGTTCAAGGCCTTGTCGTAGGCGCGCGCCCAAGGGTAGAGGTCGAGCCGGTAGTCGTGGATGTCGGCGCGCTCCAGGGTCGCGCGCACCAGGGCGGTGGCCGGGCCGGGCGTGGTGCCGTTCTCGTCGAAGGTATAGGCCGTGGCCTCGGTCACCACGCGCAGGGCCTGCGCGCCCGCAGCCCCGCCGATGCCGGCCAGCAGCAGTCCGCAGGCGGCGCGCCGCAGGAATCGAAGGCGGTATGCATCCGGCATGTCAGTCCTCCAAGGCGCTGCGCATCAGGCGCACAAAGGTGCCAAAGGCCGCGCGGCAGGCCATGCCAGGGCATCCGCGGAACCGGCTGCGCCGGTCCGCAGGAGAGGTCTTGCAGACCGCGCCGGGCCAGCGGCCCGGCCCTTCGCCAGTCACGAAAGGTCCACCGGACCTTTCGTGTACGGGCTCAGCCCCCTCGCAGGGGGAAGGCGAAGACGCGCAGCGCGCAGCCTGGGGGTGGTTCATGTCACCCACTGGCCTGGTTGCGGCCCCGGTGCTTGGAGCGGTAGAGGGCCGCGTCGGCCTCCTGGAACAGAGCGGCGAAGTCCGGCGTGCCCTGAGGGTCGTACTGCGCCACGCCCACGCTCAGCGTGATATGCGGCGCCACCTCGGAGGCTCCGTGGGCGATGTCGAGCCGGGCCACCGCATCGCAGATGCGCTGCGCCAGCGCCCTGCCCTGCGCGGCCTGGGTGTCGGGCAGCAGCACGGCGAACTCCTCGCCGCCGATGCGCGCGACCAGCTCGCCGGCGCGGCTGGCGCAATCCCGCAGGGTGCCGGCGATGCGCACCAGGCTGGCGTCGCCCGCGGCATGGCCATGGCGGTCGTTGTAGCGCTTGAAGTAGTCGAGGTCGGCCAGCAGCAGGCACAGCGGCCGCCCGCTGCGCCGCGCGCGCTTGAATTCCGTGGCGGCGGCCTCGTCGAAATGGCGGCGGTTGGCCAGGCCGGTCAGCGGGTCGGTGCGCGACAGGGTCTGGAGCTGGTGGTTGGCGGCTTCCAGCTCGACGGTGCGGGCCTGCACCAGCTCGGCCAGTCGGTCGCGGTGGCCCGCCAACTCGTGCTCGTAGCGTTGCTGGCGCCGCAGGTGGTCCGACAGGTTGGCCTGCAGGTGGTTGACGCCGGCCTCCAGCTGGCTCAGCTCGTCGCGGCGTCCGGCAGGGCGCTGCAGCACCAGCGGGCGATCGAGAGTCTCGGCGCTGAGCTGCTCCAGGTGTTCGGCGATGCGCCGCACGTGCTGCGTCACCAGCCGGCTGAACACCAGCACCACCAGGCTGGCCAGCAGCAGCGACTGGATCAACTGGGTCAGCCCGATCGCGAGCGCCTCGCGCTGCAGGCGCGACCAGAGCACGCGCTCGTCGCCATACAGCGTGAGCAGGCCCACGGTCTCCTGCCTTCCGGCGAATGGAACGTGCACCAGCTCGACACGCCGCGTCGGCGCCATCCGCGACGACTCCCAGCCCTCGCGCTGGCGGCTGAAGGTCTCGGTCGGCCGGTTGTCCGAGGTGACCACCAGTTCCACCCGGCCCACCGGCTCCGCGCTCGCCAGGCTGCCCACGTGCACCTGCAGCGCCTCGCGGTCCATGTCCCAGACCGAGCGCTCCAGCGCCGGCTGGAACACCTGCTCCAGCAGGCTCAGGTCGGCCGCCATCGAGGCGATGCCGCCGCGCCAGGCGGACCAGGTGCGCGCCGCCACGGTCACCAGCGTGAACGCCAGGCAGAAGCCCAGCGTGGCGAGCATCAGCCGGGTGCCCAGCGCCAGCCGCGCCGTGGCGCCGCGCGCGGGAGAAGGGGCATGCGCGACACCCGTCATTGCCGGTGCGGTGCCCCGCGGGCGCGGCGGCGAGGCAGCGCCGCCGCGAGGGGGAGGGGAGAGAGCGTCAAAAGGGCCATGCGAGCGACGATGGTGCTGTCCAAAGGGTAACCCGTGGGGCGGCCGCCGTGTTCCCTTTCGGGGGGTGAGATGACGGATGACAAGCCCGGCAGCCTCCTAGCGTGCATACACCTCCAGCCCGAGCCGCACCACGGTGGCGACCTCGGGCCCGACCTCGGCGCGGAATTCGGCCTCGGCCTGCTCCACCGCGCGGCGGAAACCGGCCAGCCAGTCCAGTCCGGCCGGCGTGAAGCGCACCAGCCGCGCCCGTGCGTCGCGCGCGTCGGGCCCGCGCTCCACCAGGCCCCAGGCCTCGCACTGGTCGACCAGGTCGCCCATGGCCTGCTTGCTCATGCCGGCGGCGGCGGCCAGGTCGGTCAGGCGCGAGCCCTGCAGCGCCAGGTGGCGCGTGATGTGCACGTGGGCCGCGCTCACCTGCGCGTGCGCCGCCAGGTGGGACAGCGCCAGCGGCACCGCCTCGTCATGCGCCATGCGCTCCAGCACGCGCGCGTCGAAGCGGCGCAGCGCCTCGCCGAGCAGGCGCCCCAGGTGGCCCTGCCGCCAGCCGTCGTCCGGCGTGGATCTGCTCGTTTCGTTCATGCGCAAATGGTAAGGCAAACTGATCAAAAAATGGGTTTACGGGAAGGTACGTCCTGTCTACACTACTGTTCAAGCATCCAGGCTGTGCATTGAGTCAGTGGCCTGGGTTTCTGCAAGCCGTTGATCCTCCAGGAGATTTTTCACATGGACGCTCCCGTCAAGAATGCCGCCGCCGCTGCCGAGAAAGCCAAGGCCCTGCAGGCCGCGCTGGCCCAGATCGAGAAGCAGTTCGGCAAGGGCACCATCATGCGGCTCGGCGAGGGCGAGGTGGTGCAGGACATCCAGGTCGTCTCCACCGGCTCGCTCGGCCTGGACGTGGCGCTGGGCGTGGGCGGCCTGCCGCGCGGCCGCGTGGTCGAGATCTACGGCCCGGAATCCTCCGGCAAGACCACCCTCACCCTGCAGGTGATCGCCGAGATGCAGCGCCAGGCCGGCACCTGCGCCTTCGTCGATGCCGAGCACGCGCTCGACACGCAGTACGCCCAGAAGCTCGGCGTGAACCTGCAGGAACTGCTGATCTCCCAGCCCGACACCGGCGAGCAGGCGCTGGAGATCGTCGACAGCCTGGTGCGCTCGGGCGCGGTGGACCTGATCGTCATCGACTCGGTCGCCGCGCTCACGCCCAAGGCCGAAATCGAGGGCGACATGGGCGACAGCCTGCCCGGCCTGCAGGCGCGCCTGATGAGCCAGGCGCTGCGCAAGCTCACCGCCACCATCAAGAAGACCAACTGCATGGTCATCTTCATCAACCAGATCCGCATGAAGATCGGCGTGATGTTCGGCAGCCCCGAGACCACCACCGGCGGCAATGCGTTGAAGTTCTACGCCTCGGTGCGCCTGGACATCCGCCGCATCGGCTCGATCAAGAAGGGCGACGAGGTGATCGGCAACGAGACCAAGGTCAAGGTGGTCAAGAACAAGGTCAGCCCACCCTTCAAGACGGCCGAGTTCGACATCCTGTTCGGCGAGGGCATCAGCCGCGAGGGCGAGATCATCGACATGGGCGTGGAGGCCAAGATCATCGAGAAGTCCGGCGCCTGGTACGCCTACCAGGGCGAGAAGATCGGCCAGGGCCGCGACAACGCCCGCGAGTTCCTGCGCGAGAACCCCGCGTTGGCGCGCGAAATCGAGAACAAGGTGCGCGAGAGCCTGGGCATCGCGCTGCTGCCCGCCGACCTGGTGCCGGCGGCCGCCGCAGCCGAATAAGGACTGCGTTTTCCAAGGAAAAAGTGGCTGTAGCCCAGGTAGTACCTGGGCATTCAGCTATATTTTATATAGCATCCGCCTGCCGCAAGCGAGCCGCCATGGCCTTCGGTCAGCTATCCCTCAAGGGCCGTGCCCTGCGCTACCTCTCGGCGCGCGAACATTCGCGCGCCGAACTGCGGCGCAAGCTCGCGCCCCATGAAGAAGAGCCCGGCGCCATCGAGCGCGTGCTGGACGAACTCACGGCCAAGGGCTTTCTGAGCGAGGCGCGCCTGGTCGAGTCGGTGGTGCACCGGCGGGCCCAGCGCCTGGGCGCCGCGCGCATCCGCCAGGAACTGCAGCAAAAAGGCATCGCGCCCGAGGCCATGGCCGCGGCGCTGGCGGGCCTCCAGGACTCGGAACTGGCGCGCGCCCGCGCCCTCTGGCAGCGCCGTTTCGGCGCGCCGCCGGCGGATGCGGCCGAGCGCGCCCGGCAGACGCGCTTTCTGGTGGCGCGCGGTTTCGCGCCCGAGGCGGTGCGTCGCGTGCTGGCCGGCGGCGGGGGCGAGGACTGAGCATATGCGGGACAATCGCGGGTTTTTCCTGGTGGCCCATGCCTGACCGCGCGATGGCCTCGTTCCCATGATTGTCCGCAATCGCCCCTCCGGGCTGAAGATGTTCCTGCTGCTGCGCGGTTCGGTGCTGCCGCGCATTGCGCCAGCCCTGCTGCTCAACCTGCTGGTGGCCGTGCTGGTGACCGTGGCGCACGGCAGCCTCGGCCAGCTGAAGATCCCGATCGGCACCGTGCCCTTCACCCTGATCGGCCTGCCGCTGGCGATCTTCCTCGGGTTTCGCAACAACGCCGCCTACGACCGCTTCTGGGAGGCGCGCAAGCTCTGGGGCGAGGTGATCCTGCGCAGCCGCAGCCTGGCGCGGCAGTGCCAGAGCCTGATCGCCGGCGACGGCCCGGCCGAACTGCGCCAGGGCCTGGGCGACCTGCGGGTGCGCATGACGCTGCGCGCCGCCGCGTTCGCCCACGTGCTGCGCCACCAGTTGCGCGGCACCGACGCCGCCGACGACGTGCGGCGGCTGCTGCGCGAGGCCGAATGGCGCGGCGCGCAGTCCTGCGCCAACCGGCCGCACTACCTGCTGATGCGCATGGGCGACGACCTGCAGGAGGCGCTGCGCGGCCGGCGCATCGATGCCTGCCTGGCCGCCAGCGTGGACGCGACGCTCTCGGCGCTGGCCGGCGCCGCCGCCTCCTGCGAGCGCATCCACGGCACGCCGGTGCCGTTCTCGTACAGCCTGCTGCTGCACCGCACCGCCTACCTGTACTGCTACCTGCTGCCCTTCGGGCTGGTGGACTCGATCGGCTTCATGACGCCCTTCGTGGTGGCCATCATCGCCTACACCTTCTTCGGCCTGGATGCGCTGGGCGACGAGATCGAGGAGCCCTTCGGCACCGAGGCCAACGACCTGCCGCTGACGGCGCTGTGCCGCACGCTGGAGATCGACCTGCGCGAGTCCCTGGGCGACCCCGACCCGCCGCCGCCGCTCAAGCCGGTCGGCTACTACCTGGCCTGAGCCGCCGCCATGCGCGGGATGCCGCGCAACCGGCTCCGCCGGGCCGCAGGCACCGCCCCCGGAAGGGGGGCGGCGAAGACACGCCGTGCGACGCCTGGGGGAGGGCTCAAACCCCGAGCATGAGGCGCAGGTTCTGCACCGCCGCGCCGCTGGCGCCCTTGCCCAGGTTGTCGAGCCGGGCGATCACCACGGCGTGGCGGTGGCCCTCGTTCGGGAACACGCGCAGCTCCAGCCGGTTGGTGTCGTTGAGCGCCAGCGCGTCGAGCTTGCCGTCTTCGGTCGGCGGCAGCACCCGTACGAACTGCTCGGGCGTATTGCTCCGGGCATAGTGCGCGGCCAGCGCGTCGTGCAGGTCGCTGGCTTTGGGCTTGCCCGGCAGCAGGTCCAGGTGCAGCGGCAACTGCACCAGCATGCCCTGCCGGAAGTTGCCGACCGAGGGGACGAACACCGGCCGGCGCGTGAGCCCGGTGTAGCGCATGATCTCGGGGATGTGCTTGTGCGAGAGGCCCAGCGCATAGGCCTCGAAGGCCGGCGCGTGGCCTGCCTCGTAGGCTTCGATCATGGCGCGCCCGCCGCCCGAGTAGCCGCTGACCGACGGCAGCGCCACGGGGAAATCCGGCGGCAGCAGGCCGGCGTCCACCAGCGGGCGCAGGATGGCGATGGCGCCGGTGGCGTAGCAGCCCGGGTTGGCCACGCGCTCGGCGGCGGCCACGGCCTCCTGCTGGCCCGCGACCAGCTCGGGAAAGCCGAACACCCAGCCCGGCGCCACGCGGTGCGCGGTCGAGGCGTCGATGATCTTCGGGCGGCGGCCGGGCAGCGCGTCGACCATGGCCACGGTGTCGCGCGCCGCGTCGTCGTGCAGGCACAGCACCACCAGGTCCACGCCGGCGATCAGTTCGCGCTTGGCCGCCGGATCCTTGCGTCGCTCGGGCGCGATGCTCACCAGTTCGACCTGCGGCATCTGCTGGAGCCGCTCGCGGATCTGCAAGCCGGTGGTGCCGGCTTCGCCATCGATGAAGACCTTGGACATTCCTGTGGGTTCCTGCGCAGTTCCACGCCGTGGACACGGGGGCCGGAGCGGCCGGGGGCGTGGAGTCGCCCATGATACAGTTCGCGGCTGCTGTGCCCCATGCCCGCTGCCAGCACAGGTTTCTTGCTCAACGCATCTCCCATCTGCTTCTCCGGCCGCCGGGTCCGCCGTCCATCCTTTCTCCTGAGAGAGCCCTCATGAAGATTCACGAATACCAAGGCAAGGAAATCTTGCGCAACTTCGGTGTGCCCGTGCCGCGCGGCATCGCTGCGTTCACGGTCCAGGAGGCGGTCGAGGCCGCCCAGAAACTCGGCGGCCCGGTCTGGGTCGTCAAGGCCCAGATCCATGCGGGCGGCCGCGGCAAGGGCGGCGGCGTGAAGGTCGCCAAGAGCATCGAGGACGTCAAGCGCATCGCCGGCGAGATCCTGGGCATGCAGCTCAAGACCCACCAGACCGGCCCCGAAGGCCAGAAGGTGCGCCGCCTCTACATCGAAGACGGCGCCGACATCCAGAAGGAGTACTACGTCTCCATCGTGACCGACCGCGCCACGCAGAAGCTGGCGTTCATCGCCTCCAGCGAAGGCGGCATGGACATCGAGGAAGTGGCGCACGCGACGCCCGAGAAGATCATCACCGAGTTCATCGACCCGCTGGTGGGCTTCACCGCCGAGCAGGCGCGCAAGGTCGCCGCCGGCATCGGCCTGCCCGCCGAGTCCGCAGAGCAGGCCGTGGACATCTTCCAGAAGCTCTACAAGTGCTACATGGAGACCGACGCGTCGCTGGTGGAAATCAACCCCCTGAACCGCGACAGCAAGAACAGGCTCACCGCGCTGGACGCCAAGTTCAACTTCGACTCCAACGCCCTGTTCCGCCACCCGGAAATCGTCGCCTACCGCGATCTGGACGAGGAGGACCCGGCGGAAATCGAAGCCTCCAAGTTCGACCTGGCCTACATCAGCCTCGATGGCGACATCGGCTGCCTGGTCAACGGCGCGGGCTTGGCCATGGCCACCATGGACACCATCAAGCTGTTCGGCGCGGAGCCGGCCAACTTCCTGGACGTGGGCGGCGGCGCCACCCCCGAGAAGGTCACCGAAGCCTTCAAGATCATGCTCAAGAACCCCAAGGTCAAGGCCATCCTGGTCAACATCTTCGGCGGCATCATGAAGTGCGACACCATCGCCACCGGCGTCATCACCGCCTGCAAGGCCGTGAACCTGCAGGTGCCCCTGGTCGTGCGCATGAAGGGCACGAACGAAGAACTCGGCAAGAAGATGCTGGCCGAATCCGGCCTGCCCATCATCAGCGCGGACACCATGGCGGAAGCGGCCCAGAAGGTCGTGGCGGCGGTCAAGTAAGGAACAGTCATGTCGATCTACATCAACAAAGACACCAAGGTCATCACCCAGGGCATCACCGGCAAGACCGGCCAGTTCCACACGGAAAAGTGCCAGGAATACGCCAACGGCAAGAACTGCTTCGTCGCCGGCGTGAACCCGAAGAAGGCCGGCGAGTCGATCTTCAACATCCCGATCTACGCCTCGGTCAAGGAAGCCGCCACGCAGACCGGCGCCACCGTCTCGGTGATCTACGTGCCGCCCGCGGGCGCGGCGGCCGCCATCTGGGAAGCCGTCGAGGCCGACCTGGACATGGCGATCTGCATCACCGAAGGCATCCCCGTGCGCGACATGCTCGAGGTGCGCAACAGGATGAAGGCCAAGGAAGCCGCCGGCGGCAAGAAGACCCTGCTGCTGGGCCCCAACTGCCCCGGCTTGATCACGCCCGACGAGATCAAGATCGGCATCATGCCCGGCCACATCCACCGCAAGGGCCGCATCGGCGTGGTCAGCCGCTCCGGCACGCTGACCTATGAAGCCGTGGCGCAACTGACCGAGATCGGCCTGGGCCAGTCCACGGCCGTGGGCATCGGCGGCGACCCGATCAATGGCCTGAAGCACATCGACGTGATGAAGGCCTTCAACGACGATCCGGAGACCGACGCGGTCATCATGATCGGCGAAATCGGCGGCCCGGACGAGGCTGAGGCGGCCCGCTGGTGCAAGGACCACATGAAGAAGCCGATCGTCGGCTTCATCGCCGGCGTCACCGCGCCTCCGGGCAAGCGCATGGGCCACGCCGGCGCGCTGATCTCCGGCGGCGCCGACACGGCCGACGCCAAGCTCGCCGTGATGGAGGAGTGCGGCTTCAAGGTCACGCGCAACCCGTCGGAAATGGCCAAGCTGCTCAAGGCCATGCTCTGAGACGCCGAAAGCCTTTCCTGACCGGGCCGTAAGCAGAATTACGCATCTGCATCGGCCCGGGGGGCTTCTACACTCCGCTCTACAAGAAAGAAGCGCTCCGGGGCACACTGGCCCGGAGCGCTTCTTCATTCATAACAGGAGCAACGGATGGATATCCTCAATAGTCCCGACTTCTGGATCGGTCTGCTCAAGATCGTCTGGATCAACATCATTCTCTCTGGCGACAACGCCGTGGTGATCGCCCTGGCCGCGCGCTCGCTGCCGCCGCACCAGCAGAAGCTGGCGGTGTTCTGGGGCTCGGGCGCCGCCGTGGTGCTGCGCATCGCGCTCACCGTGGTGGCGGCCAAGCTGCTCGCCCTGCCCTACCTGCAGATCGTCGGCGGCTGCCTGCTGCTCTGGATCGGCGTGCAACTGCTCGGCGACGAGGACGAGGGTGAGGGCGAATCCAAGGAATACGGCAACCTGATGACCGCGGTACGCACCATCCTGATCGCCGATCTGGTCATGAGCCTGGACAACGTCATCGCCGTGGCCGCGGCCGCGCAGGGCAGCATGCTGCTGCTGGTGCTGGGCCTGGCGATCAGCATCCCGCTGGTGATCTTCGGCAGCACGCTGATGATCAAGCTGATGGAGCGCTTCCCCATCATCGTGCTGCTCGGCGCGGCGTTGATCGGCTGGGTCGGCGGCGAAACCATCGTGGGCGACAGCGCGCTCGGCGGCGTGATGGAAGGCCGGCACTGGCTGCACTATGCGGCCGCCGCCGCGGGCGCCGCATTCGTGGTGCTCATAGGCAAGACGCTGCAGGCGCGCGGCGCACGATCGGCCGCCGGCGCCTGAGCACACCAGGCGGACCGGCTTGTCGGCTGCGGCGCACGACCGGTCTGCCGCGATGCACTACCAGTTCCACGCACTCTCCGATACCGGCCGCGTCCGGCAGAACAACGAAGACGCCGTGCTGCACGATGCGTCGCTCGGTCTGGCGCTGCTGGCCGATGGCATCGGTGGCTACAACGCGGGCGAAATCGCCAGCGGCATCGCCGTCCGCACCGTCCATGCGGCCTTCGGTCTCTGGCGCCAGACTAGGCCCGGCAAGCCGACGGTGTGGGAACTGCGCCGCGTCCTGCGGCGCTGCGTGGCGCAGGCCAACGGCGCGATCATGGAGGCCGCGCGCAGCCACCCCGGGTACCAGGGCATGGGTACGACCCTGGTGCTGGGCGTGTTCCTGGACCGCCGCATGCTGGTCGGCCACATCGGGGATTCGCGCTGCTACCGCCTGCGCGGCGGACGCCTGCGCCAGCTCACCCACGACCATTCGGTGCTGCAGGAGGAACTGGACGCCGGACGCATCCGCCGCGAGGATGCGGCGGACGCGGCCTTCCGCAACCTGGTGACGCGTGCGCTCGGGGTCGACGCCGGTATCCGGCTGGAGCTGTCCGCGCACGCGGTGGAGCCTGGTGACCGCTATCTGCTGTGCTCCGACGGGCTGACCGACATGCTCGACGACGGCGCCATCGGCCGCCTGCTGGCCGCCGGTCTTCCGATGGACGGCAGCGCCGAGGCGCTGGTGCGGGCCGCGAATGCCGCGGGCGGGCGCGATAATGTCAGCGTGGTGCTGGTGCAGGCGGAGGGGCCGCCCCGCACGCCTGGACGCATCGCCCGCTGGCTGGGCATCTAGGCGGCGCCCGGGCCACGCAAGCAACCGGATCAGGAGTCGGGCATGGCCAAGCTGTTGTTGTCGCTCGAAGGCGTGGCCCTTCGGGAAGTGGTATTGGTCAAGAAGCGCACCACCCTCGGCCGAAGGCCCTACAGCGACGTCGTGATCGACAACCTCGCCGTCAGCGGCCAGCACGCCGCCCTGCATCTGGGAGCAGACGGAGAGCTTGCGATCGAGGACCTGCGCAGCACCAATGGCACCTTCGTCAACGGCGCGCGCGTCGAGCGCCAGGTGCTGCGCCACGGCGACATCATCGGCATCGGCCAGTACCAGCTCCGTTTCGAGCACGACGCGCGGCTGCCGCCGGCCGACGTGGCGGCCGCGCCTGCGCCTGCCAAGGCCGCGGCGCCCGCCGGCGTGCCTGCGGCGACCGAGCCCGAAGGCGGCCAGCCGTCGCTCTTTGCCGAAACCGCCTTGGCGGATGAGGCATTGGCAACGGCTTCCCGGACACCCACCATCGAGGTGCTGAGCGGCGCCGCGGCGGGCCGCAAGCTGGCCCTCCACAAGGTTGTCACGACCATCGGCAAGTCCGGCATCGGCATCGCCGCCATCACGCGTCGGGGGCGTGGCTTCATCCTGAGTTGCGTCGAAGGCGGCGCCGTGCCGTCCATCAACGGCGCGCCCCTGCAGTCCGGTCCTGTGGCGCTGCAGAACGGCGATCTGCTGGAAATGGCCGGCGTACGCATGCAGTTCAGGCACGCGCTCGGCTGACGTCTTTCCGTGCCGGCACCGCCTCCATGGGAGCGCTGTCCTGCCATTGGCTGCGCATGGGCATCGCGCTCCTGCCCATGGGTATCGGGCTGCTGCATGCCCTGGGCATGGTGGAACTGCCTCCTGTGCGCCGGCTCGACGAGGCGCTGTACGACCTGCGCGTGCGCGCCACCATGCCGCGCACGCGCGACGAGCGCATCGTCATCGTCGACATCGACGAGAAGAGCCTCGACGCGCTGGGCCACTGGCCCTGGGGGCGGGACAAGCTTGCGCGGCTCGTGGATGAACTGTTCGAGCGGCAGCAGGTGGCGGTGCTCGGCTTCGACGTGCTGTTCGCCGAAGCCGACGACAGCTCCGGGCTGCGCAGCCTGCAGCAACTGGCCCATGGACCCCTGCGCCAGCAGCCGGGATTTGCCGGGCAATTGCGGCAACTGGAGCCGCAACTCGACCATGACCGCCGCTTTGCCCGCGCCCTGGCGCAGCGGCCGGTAGCCCTGGGCTACTACTTCACCAGCGACCGCGAGGGCCACACCAAGGGCACGTTGCCGGCGCCGGTTCTGCGCGGCGAAGGCCATGCGGCGCCGCCGCGCATCCGGGCGCTGTCGTGGGACGGCTATGGCGCCAACCTCGCCAGCCTGGGCGTGGCCGCGCCGCACGCCGGCTTTTTCAATGCCATCGCCGATGCCGACGGCGTGGTGCGCGCCCTGCCGGTGCTGGCACAATACCAGGGCGACTACTACGAATCGCTGGCGCTGGCCGTGTTCCGCCTCTGGCTCGGCGGGCCCGAGGTGCTGCCGGTCCTCGCGCCTGGGCCGCGGCCGGACCAGCCCCAGGTGCTGGAACGCGTGCTGCTGCACCAGGGCGAGCGCCTGCACTCCGTGCCCGTGGACCGGCGCGCCGCCATACTGGTGGCCTACCGGGGACCGGGCGGCGCGCAGGGGGGCTCGTTCCGCTACGTATCGGCCTCGGGCCTGCTGGCCGGGCGCCTGCCGCCCGGCGAACTCGCCGGAAAGATCGTGCTGGTGGGCAGCACCGCGCCGGGGCTGCAGGACCTGCGCGTGACGCCGGTCGGCGAAACCTATCCCGGGGTGGAAACGCATGCCAACGTGATCTCGGGCCTGCTCGACGGCCGCAGCCCGGTGCGGCCCGACTATGCGCTCGGGTACGAGGTACTGGCCCTGCTCGCGGCCGGTCTGCTGCTCGCCTGGGCGCTGCCGCTGCTGTCGGTGCCGGCAGGCGCGGCGCTGGCGCTGGCCCTCGCGGCGGCGCTGGCCGGGCTCAACTTCTGGCTCTACCGCACGGCGGCATGGGTGCTGCCGCTGGCCGCGCAACTGCTGGCGGTCGGCTTCGCCTTCAGCCTCGACATCGCCTATGGCTACTTCGTCGAAACCCGCTCCAAGCGCCAGTTGGCCAGGCTGTTCGGCACCTACGTTCCGCGCGAACTGGTGCAGGAGATGCTCAAGCAGCCCGGCCGTTACAGCATGCAGGCCGCCAGCCTCGAGATGACCGTGATGTTCTGCGACATGCGCGGCTTCACCGCCCTGTCGGAACGCATGGGGCCGCTGGCGCTGCAGGCGCTGCTCAACAGCGTCTTCAGCCGGCTCACCGAGACCATCCGCGCCCACCGCGGCACCATCGACAAGTACATGGGCGACTGCGTCATGGCCTTCTGGGGCGCACCGGTGCCAGAGCCCGCGCACGCGCGCCTGGCCGTGGAGGCGGCGCTGGCGCTGGTCGACACCGTGCAGCGGCTCAACACCGAGCACCGCGTCCGCGGCCTGCCGGAGATCGGCGTCGGCATCGGCCTCAACACCGGCAGCATGTGCGTGGGAGACATGGGCTCGGACCTGCGGCGCAGCTACACGGTGGTGGGCGACGCGGTCAACCTGGGCGCGCGGCTCGAAGGCCTGTCCAAGCTCTATGGCGTGGCCATCGTCGCCAGCGACAGCACGCGCCGCCAGGCCGGCGAGGGCTTTGGCTGGCGCGAACTCGATCTGGTGCGGGTCCAGGGCAAGCAGCAGGCCGTCGCCGTCTTCACCCCGCAGGATGCGCCCGCAACGTCCGAAGCCGAAACGGCCTGGTCCGCCATGCTCGACGCCTACCGCCGCTGCGATTGGGACCGGGCCCTGAATCTGCTGCAGCGCCACCCTCCCGCGCCGGCGCGGGAGGCGCTCCATGCGCTCTATCTGGAACGCATCGCCGCCGCCCGGCAATCGCCCCCGCCAGCGGATTGGGACGGCGCGGCTCGCTTCGATGCAAAGTAACGCTTGCCTTGAAGCGTGCCGCTGGCCTCGCCATGTCGAGGGGGTGACAAAATTGTCAAGCCGCGCCCCGCGATTGGCAAAAGGTGGCAGCTGCGACGTGCCGGACTTGTCGGAATCCACGTGTATGGATGTGAAACGAAGTGCAAGCGGCTTGGCATGGAAGCTGCTGCGCTAGGCGCTCCCACTTCCAACATCTCCAGGAGTTTTCCATGAAGCGTTCCATCTCGCGTGGCGTACAGAAGGGTTTTACCCTCATTGAACTGATGATCGTCGTGGCGATCATTGGTATTTTGGCGGCTGTGGCGCTGCCGGCTTATCAGGATTACACGGTGCGTGCCAAGGTTTCAGAACTGGTGTTGGCTGCAAGTTCTGCTCGTACTTGCGTAACTGAGGCGTTTCAGGCAAATGGCGTAGTTCCTGGCGGAATTGGTTCGGACTGTTCTATTGCCGTGGTTGGCAAAGTTTCCGCTGCAAGCGTAGCCTCTGCGGCGAACGGCGCCGTCATCTCCGTAGTCGGTGCTACTTCCGCTCTTGGTAGTCCCTCCGCGGTCACCGTGCAACTCAACGGTACGACCACAAACGGAACGATTACCTGGGTCTGCAGCGGTAGCCCTACCAAGTACCTGCCTTCTTCCTGCCGCGGCTGATGCTGAGAAAGCACTTCACGCGCAGGAATTATCTTATTTAATTAGAGTGGCAGCCTGGCTTCTATCTGGCCAGGTTTTTGCATTGTCGACGTGCCCTTGCTCAGTCTTCGCGAGCGCCTCGATGGTGGCTGCTAAAGGAAACATACCTATCGTAGAACTGATTGGCGTTGCTCAATCGTTCAATTATTCGCAGCCACCGCTTTGTCTGTATATAAGCCACGCTGTTCGCGCCGGTGCTTCGGGGCAGTTATTGTTTGCCACTCTGCGGGCGGGCAATAGAGTTATTGCTTGAGTGTGCTCTTAAATGCCGGGATGCTGGTGACCAAGTTATTGCAAGAGCTTGCACGATACAGAGATAACTATCTACCTCGTTCCAGATGTCCATTTTTCAGAGATTTTACTTCCAGCGCGAAAAGAAGGTGGCTGCCGATCTGGTGGATCATTTCGTCAAAAGCCTGCCTCCCAAGATAATGAGCGAGCGCATTCACACGCTTTCCGCCAACCGGATAACACGTGTGCTTGAACAGGCATTTGGCAAGCTTGCCAAGGATACAGCAACGGGCCGCGGTTTTGTGGGCCGCTCCGTGCTGGCGAACAATTTCCGCTGGGGTTTGAAGGATGCCGGTTATCCCAAGGCATTTATCGATATCGCCGTAGAGGGCCTTATTGTCGAGGCGTCCCGCCGCAGATTTACGCCGCACTGATTTGTTACGTTCTTGCCATGCTGTTGGACTTTGCCAAGCGCCTGTTGCGACGTGCTCCTCGTGTTTTCGAATCTCTTTCTTCTTCGACTCCGGAAATAGAGGCACTGCTCCGAAAAGTGGAGGAACTTTCCAAGGAGCGTCGCCTCCGTGAATCCATCGATGTATGGAAAGCTTATCTCGAGCACCGTCCGCACGACGTGAATGCTCTGAACAACCTGGGGGCTGCGCTGGCAACCATTGGCCAAGAGGATGAGTCCATACGCTATTTCGATCTGGCATATTCGCTCGACGACAGCCATCTGCCATCGATTGCCAACTACGCCAACGTGCTGAAGAGTCGCAACCGTTCCAGCGAGGCAATGGAGTTGCTGGCCCAGGCGCGTATCCAGGCGCCATCGCTGCCTGGAATTCGGGCCAATTACGCCTCTCTGCTTTTCTCGTTTGGTGAGGCGGCCGCGGCCATCGAACACACACTGCACGCTTGGCTGGGTGATTTCGACAGTCCGCGCGGGGGAGATCTCTATCTTTTTACTGCCACGTATGTCGAGCAGGACGAAGTGCGTTTGGCGGCAGAGCACCGGTTTTGGGCCAACACACTTCCTCCCCGCCCGCACGAGACCGGGCCCCCTGCTCCCGCTAAGCCTCCAAGGCTGGCGCTACTACAGCAAGAGCGAAGGCTGAGGGTGGGCTATTGGTCCCCCGATCTGCGTGAACATTCGGTGCGTTATTTCTTCCGGCCGTTGCTGGAAGGACATGACCGTAGTCGGCACGAGATATATATCTACTACGATCACTATGGGCGCGATGAACAGACGGCGTTGATTGAGGCACACGCAGACCGATTCTTCGAGGTCGCGTCGCTGAGCGACGATCATTTGGCCGAGTTGCTGCACGGTCATGGGTTGGATGTGTTAGTCGAGTTGGCAGGGCATACTTCCTCCAACCGCCTTGACATGCTACGCTACCGGTTTGCATCTCTTCAGGTTACAGGACTAGGGTATCCCCCAACCACCGGCCTTGCCAGCATCGATGCCAAGCTGCTGGACCGCCACGTGATGGATTCTAATATGCCGGCGCTCTACAGCGAAGCACCTGCTGTGTTGCCCCAGTCCTTCTGGTGTTTCGATCCAAAGGCTGAAATCGCTCCACCTGTGGCGCCACCTGTATTGGCCAATGGGTACATCACATTTGGATGCTTTGGAAATATTGGCAAGATCTCGACGGAGATCTTGGATTGTTGGGGGCAGGTGCTCGCGCGCGTCCCTGATAGCCGGCTTCTGCTCCGGGCCGTGAATTTTGGAGATCCGCTACGCAAATCGACCTTCGCGCAATTGTTACTTGCTGCAGGCATTCCAGAGGATCGCTTCGATCTTCTGCCGCCAACATCTCCGCGCGATCTGTTCACGGCCTACGACGACATAGATATTGTGCTGGATACCTATCCGTTTAACGGCGGCACGACCACCTGCTTCGCCGCCTATTCTGGCGTACCTGTGGTCTCGCGTAAGGGTAGGGCGCTGGCTTCCCGCATGGGCGAATCGATCCTCAAGAACCTAGGCGCCGAGTCTTGGGTAGTCGATGGCGCGGAGGCCTACGTGGAGCGGGCTGTCCATGGCGCACAGGACATTGATGAACTTTCGCGATTTCGGCGCGAGGCCCGCCAGAGGTTCGAAACGACCTCACTTGGCAACGGACAGATGTTCGCACGCGACGTTGAGGCATTCTATCGAAATTGGCTAGAAAACCCTCCGCCGCCCATTAACGAATCAGCTTCCTACGTCTTGCCGGCGCAAGAGTTGGTGCGCCGTGCCTTGATTACGCTGCGACACGGACAGTTTGCGGCGGCGCGGCGCATCGTGGACTACTGTTTGGCCTTGTACCCGCACTGTGGCGCTGCGCATGTGCTGTGGACGGAACGCTTGACTAGTCAGGGTTGTTTTGGCGACGCTGCAGACTATTTACGGCGGCATCGGCCAAAATTCAACGATGCTGTAGACCAAATAAAAGCCTTAATCAACGAAGCGCGCTTTCTCTTCGTCGATGGCCAATTGGAGGTCGCCCACGGCACCTTAGAGACCCTGTATGCGCGGCAGGATCTCGATCATTCAGCGGTTTGCCAAAGGTATCTACTACATTGCGCCAGTATGGTGCTAAATGCTTCGTTCAATGAAGCCTCGGCTAGCGTTGCCCCTGTGGAAATGTTACCGCGGCATATAGCGGTGTGCATCGTGACGGAAGATGCGTCGGTATTCGAAACGCTATCGCGACGCTTGAGTCAACTTGATCCTCTACCAAGCGCTAACGTGCGCTTCATACATTGCCATTCCAATGAAAAATCACGGATCTACCAGAAAATCGCGCAGGATGGTGATGTTGACATATTGCTATGCGTGCATGCGAATG
Source organism: Xylophilus sp. ASV27 (assembly GCF_016428875.1). GTDB lineage: Bacteria > Pseudomonadota > Gammaproteobacteria > Burkholderiales > Burkholderiaceae_C > Xylophilus. Next base: position 22,587 of record NZ_JAELTO010000030.1, on the reverse strand, counting down.
TCAACTTCTGGCGATCGGATTTTTGGTGGCAATTGAGCACGGCATTAGAGAAGTGCGATATTGTGGGTTGTCATGGAGCCAAAAAATGGGATCGACTGGATTGGCGAACCTGCGCACAAGATGAAAGATGCGGCGGCTATCTAATTCCATCTGGCGAGAAGGCTGGATACTGGGAGGCCTATGCCCTAAGCCGGGATCGCGATGGTGTTGGGGTGGGTTTGGGTGTGGTAGACGGATGCCTGTTAGCTATCGATTTGCATTCCTTGCGTCGCGTCGAAAATCTTGAGTTTGTCGCTGATTTAGAGGAGGCGGGGCCTTTGCTGGAAGAGTATTTCAGCTATTGCGCGGCGCGCGCTGGATTGCGCGTAGGGGCCTGCGCGCGCTTGGGGGTTTCGTTGGATTGGCGTATTCCGCTTAGTGATCGTTATTTGGGCCCGGCGCGCTTGGTAATTGCTGAGGCGCTGAAAATAGACCCATGGCTATTTCCGGATGAAGAAAATAGGCTGTGGTCAGTGTCACTTCCTTCTGCTGAGCAGGCTGCGGCTACCCTGTGCGCCTTTAACGCAGGCGACGTTGCTGATCGTTTCATTATATCGACTAATTCGAGTCACTGATGCGAGCGGGAATTTTTTCCCACCGAATTGCCCATTGCCTTCTAGCTTTGCTGGAAAAGTCTCTAATTGGCAGGGTTTTGACTCAAGCCTATTTTGGTCGTCGTGAGAAGCAAGGTGCCATCTGTTTTGTTGCGGCCACGCGCCTGAGCGAAGTGGAGTTCTGGAAGAAGTCGCTACTGGGCAAGAGGTTGAAAAGCTGGCGTAACATATCGGGTGTCAAGATTCGAATAACTTTCGATAATCACCAGGGCTTGTCGAAGGTTTACAACGAGGCTATCGCCGAAGCGGATGTGTCGGATGTGCTGGTCTTCATCCACGACGATGCCTGGCTGCTGCACGAGGAGGCGTTGACAGATATATGGCGCGCGCTTCGTCGGTTCGATATTGTAGGTATCGCCGGCAACACGCGCAGAGCTCCTCGGCAGTACGCATGGTATTTGCGGCAACTTGCGGAAGGCGGCCCGGTGCTGGATCTACCCCATCTCTCGGGGGCTGTGCACTATGGCGAGGTATTTAAAACCGAGCTACATCAATTTGGCCCCTGGCCTGCTGAATGTGAATTGCTGGACGGTGTGTTAATGGCTGCGCGCGTCGCCGTGTTACGACGTACAGGCCTTCGCTTTGACGAGCGGTTTGATTTCCATTTTTATGACCTGGATTTCTCCAGAACTGCACGTCAGTATGGGCTCAAGATTGGAACTTGGCCTATTCATCTGCTGCACGCGAGTAAAGGTAATCTAGAAGATCCGCGATGGAGATCCAATCTTGAGCGTTATACCGTAAAATGGGGTGATTGAGGTGTGGGTTGGAGTTCTTGTGTTAGCCTGTCGCTTGAAATTCTTAGCCGTTGAGTGCTTAATTTTTGCTATCAATATTTCATTGCAAAAAAGTGCGATTTAAAAATAATAATAACAAGGAAAATGTCGGGGTTATTAATTTTTGTGGGAGATTGATTTCTGCATGAGCGACTATTACAGTAATTTCAATCCTACAATTCTTGAACTCATCGATGCTGAAAATCTCACCTTCTGCGAGTTCGGTTGTGGTGCGGGGGCGCTTGCGCGCGCCATCAAGGAGCGAAATCCTCTTATCCGGTATGCCGGGGTGGACATTGCTGCGACAGAGTTGAGTAAGGCGCAACATATCCTGGATTATTCGATAAATTTGAATATTGACGCTTGTCCATTCTGGGAGGACAGCCCCCAGCTGCTGGCGAGCCGGCCTGCCGAAGGGTTCGATTGCATAATTTTCGGAGATGTGCTCGAACATCTGTATTCGCCGGAGACGGCGGTAGACCAGGCGGCAAGGTGGTTGAGGCCTGGCGGGTCCTTGATTGCATCCATTCCGAACGTTCAGCACTGGAGTGTGTTCCTTCAGCTTGTACGCGGGAGTTGGCCCAGGCAGGATTCCGGCATATTTGATAGGACGCATATTCGGTGGTTCGCGTTGCATGATATGCATGCACTGTTTGACCATCCTTTGCTGTCCGTTGACGCCGTTGTTCCGAGGGTTTTTCAGCAAGAAGAGGGCCGGGAAGTAGCGGAATTCTTGGAGCCGCTGGCCTTGTATCAAGGCGTAGATCCTAAATATTTGTCGGAGGTAATGCTGCCTTTACAGTATGTTTTTCGAGTGAAGCGGATGTGAATCCAGAGTTGCATTTTCGTTTCACTCACTTGCGGGTGAGAAAGATCTGCTGACAGTCTTCACTACTGCGTGCAGTGTTGCGCTGGCAACTTCGCATCGGCACAAGTTGAAATTGAATCCTGCGGCGCAGCACTCAAAGCTTGAGTCCGTGCTTCCTCCCCATCCCGACTTCTCGTAGGCCATCTTCGCTAGTTGCCCAAACCCCCTTGCCGCCGCATTACTATGGCTCCGCAATGCACTGCATACCCCGCGGGCATGCCTGTTTCTCTTTCGCCAGCTCTATCCAGAGGAGTCCATCCATGAAATCCCCCACCTTCCGTTCCCTCGGCCTCATCGCGGCCATGACGGCCTGCAGCCTGGCCTTCGTCGGCTGCACCACCACCCGGCCGGACGACAAGGCCAGCGGCACTTCCGCGCGCACGGCGCTCGATGCGCAGGTGAATGCCTCGCTGTCCAAGCTCTATGACACCGTGCCCGGTTCGCGTGAACTGGTGGCCAAGTCGCGCGGGGTGCTGGTGTTCCCGGCGGTGGTGGGGGCCAGCTTCGGCATCGGGGCGGAGTATGGGCGCGGCGCGCTGCGCGTGGGCGGGCGTACCGAGGCCTACTACAGCACGACGGCCGGCTCGATCGGCTTCCAGGCCGGGGCGCAGTCCAAGGCGGTGATCTACCTGTTCACCACGCAGGATGCGCTGGACAAGTTCCGCAACAGCAGCGGCTGGACGGCGGGCGCGGATGCGACGGTGGCCGTGGCCAACGTGGGCGCCAACGGCAGCGTGGACACCAACACCGTCCAGCAGCCGGTGGTCGGCTTCGTGTTGACCAACGTGGGGCTGGAGGCGGGTGTGTCGCTGCAAGGCGCGAAGATCACGCGCATCCAGCTGTAGACCGCGCCTGTTCCGACTCCCGCACCGAGCCGGTGGCCTTGACGGCCGCCGGCTTTTTTCATGGGGCGGGCGGTTCGCCTGCAGGGGCGAGGTAGCTGCCCGACGTGCCGCCGTGCTTCTCCAGCACCCGCACGTCGGTCATGACCATGCCCCGGTCCACGGCCTTGCACATGTCGTAGATGGTGAGCAGGCCGACCTGCACGGCGGTCAGGGCTTCCATTTCGACGCCGGTGGGGCCGGTCGTTTCCACGGTTGCGGTGCAAATAATGGCGCCAGCCCAGTTTCCATCTGGGCTTTTTGCTGCGAAATCAATAGCGACGCGCGTCAGCGCCAGCGGATGGCACAGTGGGATCAGGTCGCTGGTTTTCTTGGCGGCCTGGATGGCGGCGATGCGGGCCACGCCCAGGACGTCGCCTTTCCTGGCGGTTCCGGACTGGATCAGGGCCAGCGTCCCTGCCTGCATGGTGATGCGGCCGCGGGCAACGGCCACACGGCGGGTGGCGGGCTTGGCGCCGACGTTGACCATGTGGGCCTGGCCTTCGGCATCGAAATGGGTGAGGGGGCTCATGCGTTGGGGTGCGAGGGCGGCGAACATTTCCCCGCGTGGCGCATCATACGGCGATGGCTTTTTTCTCTATCCGCCATGGGCGGCGCGTTCTGTGTTCCGTGCTGGCGCTGCTGCTGGGTCTGGCCCCGGTGCTGTCCCACGCCCAGTTGCCCAGCCTGGGCGACGGCAGCGACATGGGCGCGGGCGCCGAGCGGCGCCTGGGCGACCGGATCGTGCGCGAGCTGTACCGCGACCCGGACTACCTCGACGACCCGGTGCTGGTGGAGTACCTGCAGGGCATCTGGCAGCCGCTGCTGGCGGCGGCGCGCTCGCGTGGCGAGATGAGCGAGGAGCTGCAGGAGCGCTTTGCCTGGGAGCTGCTGCTGGGCCGCGACCGCATGGTCAACGCCTTCGCCCTGCCCGGCGGCTACATGGGCGTGTATGCCGGGCTGATCGCCGTGACCGATTCGCGCGACGAGCTGGCCTCGGTGCTGGCGCACGAACTGAGCCACGTCACGCAGCGCCACATCTCGCGCCTGATTACGCAGCAGAGCCGGACCACGCCGCTGATGCTGGCGGCGATGGTGCTGGGGGCGCTGGCGGCGAGCAAGAGCCCGCAGGCCGCCAACGCGCTGATCGTGGGCGGCACGGCGGTGGCCTCGCAGGTGCAGCTCAATTTCTCCCGCGCCATGGAGCGCGAGGCCGACCGCGTGGGCTACGGCGTGATGACCCAGGCCGGCTTCGACGGGCAGGGCTTTGCGGCGATGTTCGAGAAGCTGCAGCAGGCCTCGCGGCTGAACGACAACGGCGCCTTCCCGTATCTGCGCAGCCACCCGCTGACCACCGAGCGCATCGCCGACATGCGCGCGCGCGTGCCGCTGGCCTCGGGCGGCGCGCCGCAGCGCCAGGAGCGCGGCGCGGCCGCCGCGGCCGACGCTGCCGCGGCCGAAGCCCGCCTGCCCACGGTCACCGTGAGCGCCGCCTTCGGCAGCCTGGAGCATGCGCTGGTCGCCGCGCGCGCGCGGGTCATTTCGCGGCCGGACGTGGACGCGCTGCGCGCCTGGGCGGCGGAACCGGATCAGGGCGGCTTCACCGCGCAGCCGCCGCGCCGCCAGAAGGTGGCGCTGTACGCGGGCGCGCTGGCCCTGCTGCAGCAGCGCGATTTCGAGCGCGCGCGCGCGCAGGCCGCGCGCCTGGCGCCGTTGGTGGCCGACGATGCGCCGGCGGCACGGGGGGTGCGGCTGCTGTCGGCCGAGATCGACCTGCGCGCCGGCATTGGCGCGCGCGCCGCGGCGCTGGTGGTGCAGGGCGCGCCCTCGGGCCGGCCGGAGCTGATCTACTACGCCGAGGCCAGCCAGCACGGCAGCGGCGCGCGCGACGTGGCCGACCGGCTGCAGACCTGGGTCGCCGGCCACCCGCGCGACGCCACGGCGTGGCAACTGCTGGCCGTGGCCTACCGGGCCATCGGCCAGCCGCTGCGCGCGCTGCGCGCCGAGGCCGAGGCGCAGGTCGCGCACCTGGACTGGGCCGGCGCGGTGGACCGCTACAAGGCCGGGCAGGAACTCATGCGCAGGCAGGGCGGCGACTACATCGAGGCGTCCATCATCGACACCCGCCTGCGCGAGGCCGAATCACGCCTTAAGGAAGACGCCGCCGAGCGCTGAGTCGATGATGATGCCCAGCGCCGAATAGATCAGCGAGCCGAGCAGCGCCGCGCCGAAGCCGGTCACGTGAAAGCCCGACAGCAGGCCCGAGGCCGCCCAGAACATCAGCGCGTTGATGACGAACAGGAACAGCCCGAGGGTGAGGACGGTGACCGGCAGCGTCAGCACCACCAGCACCGGCCGCAGCACGGCGTTGAGCAGGCCGATGACGGCGGCGGCGATCAGCGCGGCGGTGAAGTTCTTCACTTCCACGCCGCTGTAGATATAGGCCACCAGCAACAGTGCGGCCGCATGCAGCAGCCATTTGAGGATCAGCTTCATGCGCGGCAGGATAGCACCGCGCATGAAAAAAGGGAGGCCGGCGCAAGCGCCGGGCCTCCCTCGTCTGCGGCTGGCGCGGCGGGCGGCGCTATTCCGCCGCCAGCACCAGCATGGCGCCCATGCCGGCCACGGCGCCGGGCACCGACCAGCGGTTGGGCGAGGCGCTCGGCTGCTCGGCGGTCACCGGCGGCAGGTCCTGGCCGAACTTGGGGCGGCGCGCGTCGAGCACGCGCGCGCCGGGGTGCTCGGCCAGCAGGCGCTCGGTCAGCTCCGGCAGCGGGCCCTTGGCCAGCACCGTGTGGACCGTGTCGCCGCGCGACGCCAGCCAGGGCACGGTCAGGCCGAACAGCTTGTCGGCCCACTTGGCGCGCCAGTTCTCGCGCGCGCTGTGGCTGACCCACTTGCTGATGCGGTGGGTCATGCGTGGCGCGCAGGCCACCACGACCCAGTGGGCGCTCTGTGGATGCGCCGCGCTGCCGCGCAGGGGCGCGAGCTGCTGCTGCGCGTAGGCTGCGTCGTCCACATACACGATGATTTTGTCCATGGCGGCTCCTTCGGGGTGTTGAAACGGGGGCAGAAGAATGGCGTGCTGCATGCTGCTCAGTCCGGCTGGCTGTGGGTCGCGAGCTTGCCGGTGTCCACGGCCTGCGCCTTGGCGCTGGCGCTGCGGCGGGTCCTGAGCCAGCCTGCGCCCAGCACACCGGCTACGGCGAGCGCGCACACGCTCCAGTAGGCGATCTGCTGCGCGGGCGCATCGCCCTTGTAGAACGAGGCCAGCAGCTTCTCGTTGACGATCATCTTGGCGGCCGTGAAGGCCAGCACCGCAGCGCCGAGCTGGATGATGATGGGGAAGCGCTGCACCAGCTTGAGCACCAGGGTGCTGCCGAAGACCACGATCGGGATGCTGATCAAAAGGCCGATCACGACCAGGTCGAACGCGCCGTGCGCGGCGCCGGCCACGCCCAGCACGTTGTCGATGCCCATCAGCGCGTCGGCGATCACGATGGTCTTCATGGCGCCCCAGAAGGTGGTGGCGCCGCCGCTTTCGGCATGGTCGTCGCCGTGGTCCTGGTCGGCCAGAAGCTTGTAGGCGATCCAGAGCAGGCCCAGGCCGCCGACCAGCATCAGGCCGGGCACCTTGAGCAGCCAGACCACGCCCACGGTCATGACCGAGCGCACGACGATGGCGCCGACCGTGCCCCAGACGATGGCCTTGCGCTGCAGGTGCACCGGCAGGCGGCGCGCGGCCAGGGCGATGACGATCGCGTTGTCGCCCGCCAGGACGAGGTCGATCAGGATGATGGCGAGAAGCGCGGAGAACCACGCGGTAGAGAACATTTCCATGAGCACAGGCTCCGAGTTGCGTTTCGATCAACAACCTGGTGCGGGGGCGGCGGAAATGTGCGGAGCGGCGCGCCACGGCGGGGGTGGCGGCAACCGGCATGCTTCGACCGAACCTGCAACAGATTCCAATCGAAGGTCTTGCTCGGCACGGTGTCATGCAGATTTTTATGCCCAGCAAGCCGGAAGTTATGACTTCGTATTGACGACTTGCTGATACCTCCTGCCGCAGTATCCTGTGGATACCTCCCTGTGCGGCAGGAGACGGGAGCTACTCCCCTTCGTGGCGCCATTAGAGCATTGGCAGTGTGTGCGCGGCAAGCGGCGTTACCTGGTTTTCGTAGGATATTTTTCGCCTGGTTTCAAGGGAAATACGACGGAAGCCCAGTTTTTATCCGGGCTTTATGCTATATTTTTCATAGCGGTTACGGCGGCCGCCTGGCCTGGCGCCGGGCGGCGCTATCATCGCCCTCCTTCTCTTGCGCGGCTGCCGCGCGTCCTTGCCGCATGGCCGCCCTGCACATCACCGACATCGAAGCCGCCATCAACCACTGGCGCGCGAAGAAGCCCTCGCCCGACGGCGTCACGCTGGCGCCGGAGGTGCGCGCGCTGGCCGAGGTCTATGCGCTGATGGTGTACTTCCACGAGGACGAGGTGGACGAGCAGGGCTTCCCGCCCGGGGCCTGGGCGGCGTGGCTGGACTGGTACCAGACCACGCCCGACACACCGTGCATCGCGATCTGCTCTACCAGCCAGGGCGACGAGCTGTGCAAGGGCTGTGGCCGAACCTTCGACGAGGTGCAGCGCTGGCCCGCGATGGGCCCGGTCGAGAAGCGCGCGGCCTGGCGCCGCATCACGCGCGAGAGCAGTTCCTGGCGCTTCAACCGCTATGCCGAGCGCGCGGCCGAGGGCGCCGAGGATGCGCAGGCCCGGGCGGCGCCGGTGTTCGGCCCGCGCTGATGCCGGGCGCGGCGCGGCGGTTTCATTTCCAGCGCAGGCACTCCAGGTCGACCGCGCCCTTGTCGCTGCCCAGGGTGAGGACGCCTTCCTGCACGGTGGCCTGCAGCTGCATGCTGCGTTCGGCCAGTTTTGCCAGCGCCTGCGAGGCCTCGCTCGGAACGCGCCAGACCTGCAGCTTGTCCAGGCGCGTGAGCTTGTTCTCGATGCCGCGCCACCATACCTCGGCGGCGTGGTGGAAGGCGTAGACCAGCACCAGGTCGGCCTTGCCGCAGGCCTTGGCCAGCGGCTTGTCCTCGGGCTGGCCGACTTCCACCCACAGGCGCGCGCGGCCGGTGAAGTCGCGCAGGATCAGGTCCGGGTCCTCGGGGCTGGAGAGGCCCGCGCCGAAGGCGAGCGTGCCGTCGCCGCCGACGTCGTCCTGCAGCCGGTGCGCCTGCAGCGCCAGCGCGGCCAGGCGGATCATCATGCGCTCGTCGGTCTCGCTCGGGTGGCGCGCCAGCGTCAGCGCGTGGTCGGCGTAGTAGCCGTGGTCGATGTCGGCAATCGCGACGTTCGCCTTGAAGATGGTGGATTTCAATGCCATGCGGGTTTGCTATTTTTTATATAGCATAAAGCCCAGGTTTTACCTGGGCTTCGGGCCTTTTTTGCTTGAAATCAGGCGCGGCGCGCGAGTTCTGCCGCCTTGCCGGTGTAGCTGGCGGGCGTCAGCGCCAGCAGGCGCTGCTTCTCGGCCTCGGGGATCTCCAGCGAGCGGATCAGCGCGTGCAGGTCCTCGGCGCGCACGGTCTTGCCGCGCGTGACTTCCTTGAGCTTTTCATAGGCGCCCTGCACGCCGAAGCGGCGCATGACGGTCTGGATCGGCTCGGCCAGCACTTCCCAGGAGGCGTCCAGGTCGGCGTCGAGGGCTTCGCGGTTGAGTTCGAGCTTGCCCAGGCCGACGCTCATGGCGTGGTAGGCGAGCTGGCCGTAGCCCAGCGCCGCGCCCATGTTGCGCAGCACGGTGGAGTCGGTCAGGTCGCGCTGCCAGCGGCTGATCGGCAGCTTCTCGGCCAGGTGGCGCAGCAGCGCGTTGGCCAGGCCCAGGTTGCCTTCGGCGTTCTCGAAGTCGATCGGGTTGACCTTGTGCGGCATGGTGGAGGAGCCGATTTCGCCCTCCTTCAGGCGCTGCTTGAAGTAGCCCAGGCTGATGTAGCCCCAGACGTCGCGCGACCAGTCGATCAGGATGGTGTTGAAGCGGGCGATGGCGTCGAACAGCTCGGCCATGTAGTCGTGCGGCTCGATCTGGATGCTGTAGGGCTGGAAGCTCACGCCCAGGCCCAGCGGCTCGGGCGTCTCCACCACCTTGCGGCTGAAGGCCTCCCAGTCGAAGTCGGGCCAGGCCGAGAGGTGCGCGTTGTAGTTGCCCACGGCGCCGTTCATCTTGGCCAGCAGCTGCACGCCGGCGATCTTCTGGCGCGCGGCGGCCAGGCGCACCACGACGTTGGCGATCTCCTTGCCCACGGTGCTCGGGGTGGCGGTCTGGCCGTGGGTGCGCGAGAGCAGCGGCACGTCGGCGTACTGGTGCGCCATCTCGCGCAGCTTGCCGATGATGGCGTCCATGGCCGGCAGCAGCACGTGCTCGCGCGCGGCCTTGAGCTGCACCGCGTGGCTGGTGTTGTTGATGTCCTCGCTGGTGCAGGCGAAGTGCACGAACTCGGCCACGGCGAGCAGCTCGGGGCGCGCCTCGAACTTGCTCTTGATCCAGTACTCGACCGCCTTCACGTCGTGGTTGGTGGTCTTCTCGATCTCCTTGATCGCGATCGCGTCGGCCTCGGAGAAGTTCTTCACCAGGCCCAGCAGGTAGGTGCGCGCGCCGGGCGTCAGCGGCTTGAATTCGGCAAAGCCCGCATCCGACAGCGCGATGAACCAGACCACCTCGACCTGCACCCGGCGGTGCATCAAGCCCTGTTCGCTCATCAGCGGGCGCAGGGCGGACAGGCGGTTGGCGTAGCGGCCGTCCAGCGGCGAGAGGGCGGTGACGGCGGAGGCGGCGGAGGTGGCGGCAGCAGGGGTAGGGCTCATGGGCCGGGATTGTAGGTGGCGGCCCATGGCCCCCGCGCCCGACGGCCAGGCGCCAGGGCGAGCCGATAGAATCTGCCCTCCGCCGCACGCCCGGCCGCTGCCACATCCCTCTGCATGAAACTGATCGGATCCCTCTCCAGCCCCTACGTTCGCAAGGTGCGCGTCGTCATGGCGGAGAAGAAGCTGGACTACCAACTGGTGCAGGAAAACCCGTGGCGCGAGGGCAGCGCCGTGCCGGCCTCCAACCCGCTGGGCAAGGTGCCCTGCCTGGTGATGGAAGGCGGCGAGGCGGTGTTCGACTCGCGCGTCATCGTCGAGTACCTCGACACCCTGTCGCCCGTGGGCAAGCTGATCCCGCCGTCCGGCCGCGAACGTGCCGAGGTCAAGACCTGGGAGGCGCTGGCCGATGGCCTGCTGGACGCGGCCGTGCTCGCGCGCCTGGAGCAGGGCGGCTTTGCCGGCCGCAGCGAGGCCGAGCGCAGCCAGGCCTGGATCGACCGCCAGATGGCCAAGGTGCAGGCCACCCTCAAGGCCATGGCGCAGGGCCTGGGCGACAAGCCGTATTGCAGCGGCATCCACCTGAGCCTGTCGGACGTCGCGGTCGGCTGCGCGCTGCTGTGGCTGGAGTTCCGCTTTCCCGCCATCACCTGGCGCGCGGAGCACCCCAATCTGGCGAAGCTGGTGGACAAGCTGTCGCTGCGCCCGAGCTTCGCGGAAACGAAACCCGAGTAGCCGCCGCCGCTACGGCCTGAGCAGCGTGTACTGGACCAGGTCGGTGCTGCCTTGCGCGAAGGCGGCTTCGCAGTAGGCCAGGTAGAACTCCCAGGTGCGCAGGAAGCGTTCGTCGAAGCCCAGTTGCAGCACCTGCGCATGCGCGGCGACGAAGCTCTCGCGCCAGCGCCTGAGCGTCTCGGCGTAGTCCTGGCCGAAGGCGAACTCGTCCACCACGCGCAGGCCCGCGGCCTCGGCCGCACGGCGGAACTCGCGCGGGCAGGGCAGGCAGCCGCCGGGGAAGATGTACTGCTGGATGAAGTCGGTGGAGCGCATGTAGCGCTCGAACAGCGCGTCGTCGATCACGATGCTCTGGATGCAGGCGCGGCCGCCGGGCTTGAGCAGGCGGGCGATGGCGCCGAAGTACGCCGGCCAGTAGGCGCGCCCCACGGCCTCGACCATCTCGATGGAGCACACGGCGTCATACGGGCCGTCGTCGATGTCGCGGTAGTCCTGCAGCCGCAGCTCGACCTGCCCGGCCACGCCGGCCTGCTCCATGCGGCGCCGCGCGAAGGCGAGCTGCTCGGTGGACAGGGTCACGCCGGTCAGGCGGGCGCCGAAGCCGGTGGCGGCCTTCTCGGCCAGCGCGCCCCAGCCGCAGCCGATCTCCAGCACCCGGTCGCCGGGCTGCACCTGCGCCATGCGCAGCGCGCGCTCCACCTTGGCGTGCTGGGCCTCGCGCATCGGCCGCGTGCGGTCGCCCTCGAACCAGGCGGACGAGTAGTTCATCGTGCCGTCGAGCCAGAGTTCATAGAAGGCATTGCCCAGGTCATAGTGGGCGTGCACGTTCCTGCGGCTGTTGGCCTTGGAGTTGTGGTGCAGCAGGTGGCGTATCCGGTAGAACAGGCGCCCGGCCCAGCTGCCGTAGATCATGTCCTCGACTTCGCGCCGGTTGGCCAGCAGCAGCTCAAGCAGCGCCCCCAGGTGGGGCGTGGTCCAGTCGCCGGCGATGTAGCCCTCGGCGAAGCCGATGTCGCCGCGCGCCAGGCTGGCGGCGCAGACGTCCCAGCGGTGCAGCGTCAGCGCGGCATGCGGCCGGCCGTCGGCCCGGCCGAACTGGCGCATGCTGCCGTCGGGAAGCTGCACCGTGAGCTGGCCGTGCGCCAGCCGCTGCAGCAGGGTGAGAACGGTGCGGGCGGCGGCGGGGGCGCCGTCGGGCAGGGAGTGCGTGGAGGTGGTGGCGGAACCCATCGTGCAGCACTATACGCAGCCAGGCGGCCGGTGGTTTCGGTAGTTTGCCGGGGGCTGCGCCGGCCCTGCGGCCTATGCCTGGGTGGTTTCCAGCAGCGACGTGGCCGCGGGCCGGCGCGCCGATGGCGACCAGTCCAGGATTTCCAGCCGGCCGTCGGCGTGCTCGGCCAGCGCGGTCAGGCTCTCGACCCAGTCGCCGTCGTTGGCGTAGAGGATGCCGTCGATCATGCGCATCTCCGCATGGTGGATGTGGCCGCAGACCACGCCCTGCACGCCGCGGCGCCGGGCTTCGCGCGCCACGGCCGCCTCGAAGTCGCCGACATAGCTCACCGCGCGCTTGACCTTGCCCTTGAGGTACTTGGAGAGCGACCAGTAGGGCAGGCCCAGCCGCGCGCGCAGCGAATTCAGGTGGCGGTTCAGGCGCAGCGTGAATTCGTAGAGGGAGTCGCCCACGTGTGCCAGCCACTTGGCGCACTGGATCACGCCGTCGAACAGGTCGCCGTGGATGATCCAGAGCCTGCGGCCGTCGGCCGTCTCGTGGATCCAGTCTTCCGCTACCTCGATGCCGCCGAAATTGTGCTGCAGGTAGCGGCGCGCGAATTCGTCGTGATTGCCCGGGATGAAGATCACCCGCGTGCCCTTGCGCGCCTTGCGCAGCAGCTTCTGGACCACGTCGTTGTGCGCCTGCGGCCAGTACCAGTGCCGGCGCAGTTGCCAGCCGTCGATGATGTCGCCGACCAGGAACAGGGTCTCGCATTCGGTGCGGCGCAGGAAGTCGAGCAGCGCCTGCGCCTGGCAGCCGGGCGTGCCCAGGTGCAGGTCCGATATCCAGAGCGTGCGGTAGTGCCGTGCGCCGGCCTCGGCCGGCTCGCCGGGCAGGCGCGCCGCAGCGTCGGTCCAGGCGCGCCAGAGGGCTTCTTCGCGTTGCATGGCCCGATGCTGCTGGGCCCGCATGACCACGGCGCGGCAGCGCCGTGAAGTTTGTGTGACGCGCAGCGACTCAGCGCGACACCGGGGCGTCGGGCGGCGCCGGCTTGCGGAAGAAGTCCACGCGCTTGCACCACAGGCGCAACGCCTGCCAGTGGATGCGCGCGACCACGCCCAGGGTCATCGCCGGATAGCGCCAGAGCGCGCGGCGCTGGCTGGCGCGGGTCAGGGGTTCGAGCTGGCCGCTGACGCTGGTGCGCAGCAGCGGGCCCTCGGCATCGTCGTGGTCCACGCGGGCCACGGTGTGCTCCCGGGCGCCGTGGCGGGCGCGCAGGAAGCGGAACCGGTAGCCGCCCTCGACCCGGCAGAAGGGCGAGACGTGGAAGCACTTGGCCGCGCGCAGTTCGGCGCCCCAGGCCGGTTGGTCGAGCAGGTAGCAGTGGCGTTCGCCGAAGGTGTTGTTGACCTCCACCACGATGGCGCGCAGCCCGCCGTCGGCGCGGTGGCAGTACCAGAAGCTGACCGGCTTGAAGGTGAAGCCGAGCACGCGCGGGTAGCAGTGCAGCCAGACCTCGCCCTGGGCGTCGTCGATGCCCTCGGCCGCCAGCAGCTCGTCCAGCCAGGCCAGCGCGCCGCCTTGGGCCGGGCCGCGGCCGTCGCCATGGTCGCGGTCGTGAAAGCCCAGCGCGCCGCGCCGGTTCCACGCCAGCGGGCCGGCGGCCGCCGGGTCGCGCCGCAGCGTGCGCATGGGCAGCAGCAGGAAGTAGGTCGGGTAGGCAAAGGCGTTGACCGTCGGCCGCAGCCGGCGGTGCCGCACCTGGCCGAAGCCGATCAGCGCGCGTGCCGGGCCGTCCGACGGAGTGCTCATGCGCAGCCGCCGTCCTGCAGCAGCCGCTGCGCCGCAGCCAGTCCGGCCGCGAGGCCGTCTTCGTGGAAGCCGTAGCCGGCCCAGGCGCCGGCGAAGTAGCTGTGCTGCCGGCCCTGCAGCCCGGCGAGGCCCGCCTGCGCCCGGAGGGCGGCGGCGTCGAAGACCGGGTGGGCGTAGTCGATGGTGGCCATCACCCGGCTACGCGCGGGTTCGCGCAGCGGATTGAGCGAGACGAGCACCGGCTGGCGCCAGGGCAGCGGCTGCAGCCGGTTGAGCAGGTAGTGCAGGCATACCTGGCGTGAAGCCGGGCCGGTGCCGGCCGCCTCGTAGTTCCACGCGGCCCAGGCGATGCGGCGCCGCGGCAGCAGTTGGGTATCGGTATGCAGTACCGCGCGGTTGGCCTGGTAGCGGATCGCGCCGAGAGTGGCGGCTTCGGCGGGCGTGGGCGCCGCCAGCAGCGCCAGGGCCTGGTCGCTGTGGGTGGCGATCAGCACCTTGTCGAAGCGCTCGGTGCCGGCGGCGGTCACCACGCCCACCCCGGCGTCGTCGCGCTCGACCCGCAGCACCGGCGTGGCCGCGCGCGCGTCGGCCAACTGCGCGACGATCTTGCGCACGTAGTGCCGCGAGCCGCCGGCCACGGTGTACCACTGCGGCCGCCCGCTGATCTGCAGCAGCCCGTGGTTGTGGCAGAAGCGCACCATGGTGGCCACCGGAAAGCGCAGCATCTGGTCGGTCGGGCAGCTCCAGATGCAGCCCAGCATGGGCAGCAGGTACCAGTCGCGGAAGGCTTCGCCAAAGTGCTGCTCGCGCAACCAGTCGCCCAGCGGCAGGGCGGCCAGGGCGTCGGCGCTGCCGTGCTGCGCCAGCCGCGTCGCCAGCGTGTTGAATCTCAGCAGGTCGCGCAGCATGCCCAGGAAGGCCGGGCGCAGCAGGTTGCGCGGCTGGGCGAAGACGCTGGCCAGGCTGGTGCCGCTCCACTCCAGCGGCGCGTTGCCGGGACCGCCGGGCGCCTGCACCGAGAACGACATTTCCGCCTTGGCGGTCGCCACGCCGAGTTCGCCGAAGAGGCGGATCAACTGCGGATAGGTGCGCTCGTTGTAGACCAGGAAGCCGGTATCCACGCCATGTGTCAGCGGCCCGTCGGGGCCGGGCAGCGTGACGTCCACGGTGTGCGCATGGCCGCCGAAGCTGGGCGCCGCCTCGAACAGCGTGACCCGGGCCGCGTTGCGCAGCGCATGGGCCGCGCCCAGGCCGGTGATGCCGGCGCCGATCACGGCGACCCTCACCGGGCGTACCCGATGCGGGTGGGGGGAAGGGAATGGCCCCGGCCGGCGCGCCGGGCCGGGGGGGCGGAAGACAAAATTGCTGCGAAGCGCCCCGACACGAAGGAGGGAGGGAGGGAGGAGGAGAGTCGCCTCGGGATTGCATCCGGTTCACGAGGAACCGAAAGACTTCGCAGCAAGAAAACGGTCGTCGGAGAGCACCTGGGCTCACCGGTGCTGGTTAGGAGCGGACGTGCCCAATAGCAGTTCCGCGCCAGGAACGCCATCGGGGTAAACCTTTGTAACCGCGGCGGCTCTCCAGCACTTGGCATTGAAGTGGACACGATCCGGGCGCTCACGGTGTTCCCAGTTGTTTCTCGAGTTCGCGCAGGAAGCTCTTGTTGTCGGGCGAGGTCATGCTGGAGTAGCTGTCCACCACCCGGCCGTCGCGGCTGATCAGGTATTTGTAGAAGTTCCACTTCGGCGTCGTGCCGCTCTCCGCCGCCAACTGCTTGAACAGCGGGTTGGCGTCCGGGCCGCGCACCGAGGATTTGACGAACATCGGGAACTTCACGCCGAAGGTGCTTTCGCAGAAGTCGGCGATCTCCTTGTTCGAGCCCGACTCCTGGGAGAAGTCGTTGGACGGAAATCCCAGCACCACCAGGCCGCGTTCGCGGTACCTGGCGTGCAGCGCCTCCAGCCCCTTGTACTGCGGGGTGAAGCCGCAGAAGCTCGCGGTATTCACCACCAGCAGCACCTTGCCGGCGTACTGGCAGAGCGACTGCGGCTTCTCGTCCTGCAGCCGCAGGAAGGTGTGCTGCAGCGTGGGCGGGCAGGCGCCGGTCTCGGGCGCTGCCGCCAGCGCCGGCCGGGCAAGGCCCAGCAATGCGGCGATGGCCAGAGCGGGCACAAGGAATACGGTGGAGGTGCGCATGGTGCTTGTCATGGTATTGCCAATCCGGCGTCGTGCACACAGTACGTCCCAATCCTTTTCCTGGATGCGCGAAGGGCTGCATCCGGTTCCGGCTGTCACACGCATGGCCTTGAAAACCTTGATGATTTGAGGCATGCCCCCTGATGGGCAACGCTTAAGATTCAGGCAACCTGCAAGGATTTCCAATGCTGTACCCAGAACTCTTCAAGCAACTCGAATCGGTCCGCTGGGACATGGACCGGGACATTCCCTGGGACCGCTTCGACGCCTCGCGGCTCACCGACGAGCAGGCGCAGACGGTGAAGATGAACGCCATCACCGAATGGGCGGCGCTGCCCGCCACCGAGATGTTCCTGCGCGACAACCGCGACGACAGCGACTTCTCGGCCTTCATGTCGATCTGGTTCTTCGAGGAGCAGAAGCACTCGCTGGTGCTGATGGAGTATCTGCGCCGCTTCCGGCCGGAGCTGGTGCCGACCGAGCAGGAACTGCACGAGATCCGCTTCGACTTCGACCCGGCGCCGCCGCTGGAGACGCTGATGCTGCACTTCTGCGGCGAGATCCGCCTGAACCACTGGTACCGCCGCGCCGCCGAGTGGCATACCGAGCCGGTGATCAAGCACATCTACACCACGCTGTCCCAGGACGAGGCGCGCCACGGCGGCGCCTACCTGCGTTACATGAAGCGCGCCATCGGCAAGTTCGGCAACGAGGCCAGGGCGGCGTTCAGCAAAGTGGGCGTGCTCATGGCCAGCGCGCGCCGCACCGCCCAGGCGCTGCACCCGACCAACCTTCACGTGAACAAGGCGCTGTTTCCGCGCGACACC
Organism: Xylophilus sp. ASV27; assembly: GCF_016428875.1. Lineage (GTDB taxonomy): Bacteria > Pseudomonadota > Gammaproteobacteria > Burkholderiales > Burkholderiaceae_C > Xylophilus. The sequence goes on along the minus strand of NZ_JAELTO010000030.1, from coordinate 5,771 downwards.
ATCCAGAGCCGCCTGCCCAACCCGCAATGGCTGGAGCACTGGCTCGACACCCAGATCAAGTTCGACGCCGTCTGGGAGGGCAAGGTCGGCGAGCGCATCCTGCACAACCTCAGCCTGCTGCTCGAGCGCAGCTTCAAGACGGTGCAGGAACTCAACCGCTACCGCAAGGAACTGGCGGCAGCGTAGTGCCCCGCCGCAGCGGGTTCACACCAACGCGAGCATCTTGTCCAGCGGCAGCTTCACCTTGACCTCGTGGTGGGGTACGCCGGCCGCGATCTTGAACGCGGACTGGCTGGTGTCGCGCACCACCGGTTCTCCGGCCGGCAGGCCCTGGCGGTTGAGCACCACGGCGACGCGCGGCGAGGTGCCGTTGCGGCCGCGCCGCAGCACCACGGCCGTCTCGTTGCTGGCCAGCCGGACGAAGCAGCCCGGGGGATAGACGCCGAGTGCGGCGATCAGCGCCGCGCCGGCTTCGTCCACCCGTTGCTCCTGGTCGTAGTAGCTGCCGCGCAGGGCCATCGCCGCGCCCATGGCCTTGCGCGAGACGCGCGGCGACAGCCGGGCGGTGAAGATGTCGGCGCGCTCGACCAGCCGCGCGATGCGCCCGGCCGGCGTCATCTGCGCCAGCGCGCCGGTGGGCGGGGCGTGGTGCAGGCGCACCGCCTCCAGCCACAGCGGGTCGAACACGCCCAGGCGCTCCAGCAGCGCGGCCGAGGCGTCGGCATGCACCGCGATGGCCGCCATCTGCGCCGCCTGGGGCCGCCCGGGCTGCAGGGCCAGGATGTCCTGCAGTTCGGTCATCGCGATGTTCATGGTCAGCGCCACCCGGCCCAGCGTCTCGCACGTGGGCGCGTCCCAGCGCAGGATGTCGCGCGCGGCCATGGTGCAGACCACGGCGACCAGCAGCCCGTGCGTGGCGCTGTACATATTCAGTTCGCGGGCGGCGAAATGCACCAGGGTGAACAGCGTGGCGTCGGGCTGGCGGCGCGCCTGCGCGTCGAGGTCCGCATGCACGCGCTGCAGGCGGGCCATGAAGTCATGCGCCTTGGGCGCGCGCAGCAGCGCGGTGGCGCGGAGCTGCAGTTCGTGCCAGTCGGTCTTTTCTGCGCGTGCCGCGCCCTCGGTGCGCGCCCGTGGCTCGGACAGCGGCACGTCGGCGCTGACGCGCGCGGAGGCGATCTGGCCGATGGTCTGGTCGGTGCGCAGAAGCCGGTCGAGCTGACCCATGAAGGCGCGCTGGTACTCGGGCGATTCGTCGATGTCCACGTACAGGCTGGCGCCCCCTTCCAGCAGTTGGTCGAGCTGGCTGCGCGAATCCAGGACCATGCCGCGGGCCGCGAGCAGCGTGCCGGTGGCGGTGCGCAGCGAGAAAGGCAGCGGCTGGCCGAGGCGCAGCGTGTCGGGCTTGAGCGGTACCAGATTCATGGCGCGGCCATTATTGCGCGGCGCAGGCTCGCAAGCGCTTGGCGTCGTAATGTGTGGTACGGGGTGGCAAGCACAGGAAGGACCTCAGAGCCTGGCTGAAAGTCGACCAGGGAATCGCCCCGGTGAATCGATGAAAAAAGGCCTGAAGCCAAGAGTGCACCTTGGCATGTAGCTATACTTTATGTAGCATCAAGAGGTTTCGCGCGGGCTGCCGGCTGCGGCGCGGCCGGCCTGCCGCGCCGCAACTGCCGCACCAGCCACTGCTCCAGGTCGTCGACGTAGGTGAACACCGCCGGGATCACCAGCAGGCTCAGCACGGTGGAGGTGATCAGCCCGCCGATCACTGCCACGGCCATCGGCGAGCGGAAGCTCGGGTCGGCCGCGCCGAAGCCGGTGGCGATCGGCAGCATGCCCGCGCCCATGGCGATGGTGGTCATGACGATCGGGCGCGCGCGCTTGTGGCAGGCGTCGAGCAGCGCCTCGGTGCGGCCCATGCCGTGCTCGCGCCGCGCCAGGATCGCGTATTCCACCAGCAGGATGGAATTCTTGGTGGCGATGCCCATGAGCATGATCAGCCCGATCAGCGAGGGCATCGAGAAGCTCTTCTGCGCGATCAGCAGGCCCACGAAGGCGCCGCCCAGCGACAGCGGCAGCGCCGCCAGGATCGTGACCGGGTGCAGGAAGTCCTTGAACAGCAGCACCAGCACGATGTAGATGCACAGCACGCCGGTGAGCATGGCCAGGCCGAAGCTCGCGAACAGCTCGCCCATCACCTCGGCGTCGCCGACCTCGGTCACGCGCACGCCGGGCGGCAGGTTCTTCACGGCCGGCAGGTCCTTCACCCGCTTGGCCACGTCGCCCAGTTGCTGGCCGGCCAGCTCGACGTCGAAGTTGACGTTGCGCGCGCGGTCGTAGCGGGTGATGACGGCCGGGCCGCCGGCCACCTCCAGCGTGGCGACGTCGCCCAGCATCACCGGGCCGCGCGTGCCGGGCACGGCCAGGCGGCGCAGGGTGTCCAGGTTCTCGCGCGCGGCGTCGTCCAGGCGCACCACGATCGGCACCTGGCGCTGCGCCAGGTTGAGCTTGGGCAGCGCCACGTCGTAGTCGCCCACGGTGGCTACGCGCAGGGTCTCGCCGATGGCCGCGCTGGTCACGCCCAGGTCGGCCGCGCGCGCGAAGTCCGGGCGCACCGCGATCTCGGGGCGCACCAGGCTGGCGCTGGAGGCGATGTTGCCCAGGCCGGGGAGGGTGCGCAGGTCGCGCTCCACGGCGCGCGCGGCCGGCAGCAGCGCCTGCGGGTCGTCGCCGGAGAGCACCAGCACGTACTTGTCGCCGCTGCCGCCCAGGCCGACCTTGATGCGCACGCCGGGCAGCGTCTCCAGCGCGGTGCGGATGGCGGCCTCGATGCCCTGCTTGCGCGGCCGTTCGCCGCGCCGGTCCAGTTGCAGCGTGAGCGTGGCGCGGCGCGGCTCGGGCGCCGCGCTGCCGGCGAACGGGTCGCTGCCCGCGCTGCCGCCGCCGATGGTGGTGTAGACGCTGCGCACGTGCGGCACCCGCATCAGCCGGCGGCGCGCCTCCTCGGCGCTGGCCGTGGTCTCGGCCAGCGTGCTGCCGGGGGGCAGCTCCAGGTAGACCTGGGTCTGCGAGTTGTCGTCGGGCGGAATGAAGCCGGTGGGCAGCAGCGGGATCAGCGCGATCGAGCCGAAGAAGAACAGCGTGGCCAGCGCCATGGTCGCCAGCCGGTGGCGCAGGCTCCAGGCGGCGCAGCGCAGGTACAGCCGCATCCAGCGCGGCTCGCGCTCGGCGCCGGCGACCGGCTTGAGCAGGTAGGCCGCCATCATCGGCGTGAGCATCCGCGCCACCACCAGCGAGGCGAACACCGCCAGCGCCGCGGTCCAGCCGAACTGCTTGAAGAAGCGCCCGGCGATGCCGCTCATGAAGGCCGTGGGCAGGAACACCGCGATCAGCGTGAAGGTGGTGGCGACCACCGCCAGCCCGATCTCGTCGGCCGCCTCCATCGCGGCCTGGTAGGGCGTCTTGCCCATGCGCAGGTGGCGCACGATGTTCTCCACCTCGACGATCGCGTCGTCCACCAGGATGCCGACCACCAGCGACAGCGCCAGCAGGGTGATCACGTTGACCGAGAAGCCCAGCAGAAACATGCCGATGAAGGCCGGGATCACCGACAGCGGCAGCGCCACGGCCGAGACGAAGGTGGCGCGCCAGTCGCGCAGGAACAGCCACACCACCACCACCGCGAGGATGGCGCCCTCGTACAGCAGGTGCAGCGAGCCCGCGTATTCCTCGGCCACCGGCTGCACGAAGTTGAAGGCCTCGGTCAGCGCGATGTCGGGGTGCTGCGCCTTCAGTTCGGCCAGCGCCTTGTGCACGCCCGCGCCGACCTCGATCTCGCTCGCGCCGCGGCTGCGCGCGACCTCGAAGCCCACCACCGGCTTGCCGTCGAGCAGCGCGGCGGCGCGCTTCTCGGCCACGGTGTCGGTCACGCTGGCGAGGTCGGCCAGGCGCACCCGGCGTCCGCCGATGGAGAGCTGCAGGTTGCCCAGTTCCTCGGCCGAGCGCACCGTGGCCAGCGTGCGCACCGGCTGCTCGCTCTGGCCCAGGTTGGCGCGGCCCCCGGCGTTCTCGTTCTGCACTTGGCGCAACTGGCGCGAGACCTCGGCCGCGGTCGCGCCCAGCGCCTGCATGCGCTGCGGGTCGAGCGCCACGCGCACCTCGCGCTGCACCCCGCCCACCCGGTTGACCGCGCCCACGCCCGGCACCGCGAGCAGCCGGCGCGCCAGCGTGTCGTCCACGAACCAGGACAGACCTTCCTCGTCCAGCTCGCTGGACTGGATGGCGAAGGCCAGCATCGGCGCGCCGGCCAGGTCGACCTTGGTGATGATCGGGTCGCGCAGGTCGGCCGGCATGTCCGCGCGCACGCGGTTGACCGCCGAGCGCACGTCGTCCACCGCTTCCTGCACCGGCTTCTCCAGGCGGAATTCGGCCGTGATGGTGGCCGAGCCGTCCTGCAGCGTGCTGTGGATGTGCTTCAGGCCCTGCACCGTGGCGATCGAGTTCTCGATCTTGCGCGCCACGTCGGTCTCCAGTTGCCCCGGCGCGGCGCCCGGCAGCAGCGCGGTGACCGTGACCATGGGCAGGTCCATGTCGGGAAAGTTCTGCACCTTCATCGCGTTGAAGGACAGCGCGCCGGCAAAGCTCAGCAGCACGAACAGCATCACCGCCGGAATCGGGTTGCGGATCGACCAGGACGAGACATTCATGTCGAATGCTCCTTATTTCGTAGCTGCAAGCCCAGGTAAATCCTGGGCTTGAGGCGGTTTTTGTGCAGAACCGTCGGCAGCCGGCACCACGCGCACGAGATCGCGGTCGTTGAGAAAGCCCGCGCCCTGCGCCACCACCGCCTCGCCGGGCTGCAGGCCGCCGGTGATCTCCACCTGGTTGCCCACGCGCCGGCCGGTCTGCACCTTGCGCTGGGCCACGCGCCGCTCGCCGGCCGGGCCCTCGGGCGGGCCGGGCACGAAGACGTAGCTGAAGGCCTCGCGCACCACCACGGCCTGCTGCGGCACGGTCAGCGCCGGGCTGCTGCCGAGCAGGAACTCGCCGCGGGCGAACATGCCCGCCTTGGCCGGCAGGCCATTGCCGGCCGTCGCCGGCAGATCGACGTAGACCAGCCCGTTGCGCGTCTGCGGATCGACCGTGGGGCCGACCATGCGCACCTTGCCTTCGAGTTGGGCGCCGCTGGCCGCCGTGACCTCGACCCGGGCGCCGGGCTGGATGCGGCCCAGCTCGGCCGAGGTCACCTCGGCGCGCCACTCCAGGCGGCCGCGCCGCACCATGCGAAACAGCTCGGTGCCGGCGCCGAGCACCGCGCCCACGGTGGCGCTGCGCGCGGAGATCACGCCGCTGTCGGGCGCGCGCACCTCGGTGAAGCCCAATTGCAGCCGCTGCGCGTCATAGCTGGCGCGCGCGGCGGCCACGCGCGCGTCGGCGGTCTGGGCGCTGGTCTGGTACTGCGCGATCTGGGCCGCGCTGAGCGCGCCGGTGGTCGCCAGCGTGCGCGCGCGCTCGGCGTTGGCATGCGCCTCGGCGGCGTTGGCCTCGGCCTCCAGCAGGCTGGCGCGGGCCTGGGCCAGCGCGGCCTTGACCGTCTCCGGCGCGAAGGTGGCCAGCACCTGGCCGGCCTGGACCACGTCGCCCACGTTCACCCGCACTTCGGCCAGGCGCAGGCCGTTGACCTGCGCGCCGATGCCTGTCTCTTATACACATCTAAAAAAGGGGGGGGGGGGGGGGGGGGGGGGGGGGGGGGGGGGGGGGGGGGGGGGGGG
>NZ_JAELTO010000302.1 GCF_016428875.1 Xylophilus sp. ASV27 | reverse complement strand
CCCCCCCCCCCCCCCCCCCCCCCCCCCCCCCCCCCCCCCCCCCCCCCCCCCCCCCCCCCCCCCCCCCCCCCCCACCCTCCCCCCCCCCCCCCCCCGAACCACACTAGGTTCTCTTCGTCGGCAGCGTCAGATGTGTATAAGCCCCCCCAGCCGGAAGTGATGCTCGACATCACGCCCCTGCCCAAGCGCGACCGCTCCACCAAGTCGGAGCCGGCGGAGCCGGAAGAGGCCACCGCAGACTCTTCCGGCTCCTGTCTCTTATACACATCTCCGAGCCCACGAGACCGTACAGGAAATCGCGTATGGCGTCGTGTGCTTGAAAAGGGGGGGGGGGGGGGGGGGGGGGGGGGGGGGGGGGGGGGGGGGGGGGGGGGGGGGGGGGGGGGGGGGGGGGGGGG
>NZ_JAELTO010000301.1 GCF_016428875.1 Xylophilus sp. ASV27 | reverse complement strand
CCCCCCCCCCCCCCCCCCCCCCCCCCCCCCCCCCCCCCCCCCCCCCCCCCCCCCCCCCCCCCCCCCCCCCCACTCAACCACCCCCCCACCCCCCCCATCTACACTAGGTTCTCTTCGTCGGCAGCGTCAGATGTGTCCCCCCCCCCCCCCCATTGAGGCCGCGCATCACCTCCACGCGCTCGAACATCTCGATCGGCACCGAATTGGCCGGCGCAATCCCGTACAGGCCATTGGTGGCGATGTCCATCGCCTGTCTCTTATACACATCTCCGAGCCCACGAGACCGTACAGGAAATAGCGTATTCCGTCTTCTGCTTGAAAAAATGGGGGGGGGGGGGGGGGGGGGGGGGGGGGGGGGGGGGGGGGGGGGGGGGGGGGGGGGGGGGGGGGGGGGGGGG
>NZ_JAELTO010000300.1 GCF_016428875.1 Xylophilus sp. ASV27 | reverse complement strand
CCCCCCCCCCCCCCCCCCCCCCCCCCCCCCCCCCCCCCCCCCCCCCCCCCCCCCCCCCCCCCCCCCCCCCCCCCCCCCCCCACCCGGCCACCCCCGATAACTACACTAGGTTCTCTTCGTCGGCAGCGTCAGATGTGTATAAGAGACCCGCCTTGGCCACGGCCTCGCCGCCGATGTTGCCGCCCGCGCCGGCGCGGTTTTCCACCACCACCACCGGGTGGCCCAGCGCGTCCTGCAGCGGCACGGTGACGGCGCTGTCTCTTATACACATCTCCGAGCCCACGAGACCGTACAGGAAATCGCGTATGCCGTCTTCTGCTTGAAAATAGGGGGGGGGGGGGGGGGGGGGGGGGGGGGGGGGGGGGGGGGGGGGGGGGGGGGGGGGGGGGGGGGGGGGGGGGGG
>NZ_JAELTO010000299.1 GCF_016428875.1 Xylophilus sp. ASV27 | reverse complement strand
CCCCCCCCCCCCCCCCCCCCCCCCCCCCCCCCCCCCCCCCCCCCCCCCCCCCCCCCCCCCCCCCCCCCCCCCCCCCCTTTCCCAGCACACGACGGCATACGAGATTTCCTGTACGGTCTCGTGGGCTCGGAGATGTGTATAAGAGACAGCCCGTAGCAGCAGCGCCGATCATGTCGGCGCTGCTGCTGCGCGAGGCCGACGTCGGCTTCGTCTTCAGCCCGGCCGCGCATCCGTCGCTCACGCAGGAGGCGCTGTCTCTTATACACATCTGACGCTGCCGACGAGAGAACCTAGTGTAGATAGGGGGGGGGGGCGGAGCGGTAGGAGGGGGGGGGGGGGGGGGGGGGGGGGGGGGGGGGGGGGGGGGGGGGGGGGGGGGGGGGGGGGGGGGGGGGGGGGG
>NZ_JAELTO010000298.1 GCF_016428875.1 Xylophilus sp. ASV27 | reverse complement strand
CCCCCCCCCCCCCCCCCCCCCCCCCCCCCCCCCCCCCCCCCCCCCCCCCCCCCCCCCCCCCCCCCCCCCCCGCACACCTCTCTCTACGCCCCCCCCCCCCATCTCCACTCGTTTCTCTTCGTCGGCAGCTTCAGATGTGTCTAAGAGACAGTCTGGCCGCCCAGCTCGGTGAAACCGCCCCCCACCAGTACCTTGCCGTCGGGCTGCACGGCCAGGCTGAGCACCGCGTTGTTGGCGCCGGGATCAAAGCCCTGTCTCTTATACACATCTCCGATCCCACGAGACCGTACAGTAAATCTCGTATGCCGCCATCGGCTGTAACCGCGGGGGGGGGGGGGGGGGGGGGGGGGGGGGGCGGCGGGGGGGGGGGCGGGGGGGGGGGGGGGGGGGGGGGGGGGGGGG
>NZ_JAELTO010000297.1 GCF_016428875.1 Xylophilus sp. ASV27 | reverse complement strand
CCCCCCCCCCCCCCCCCCCCCCCCCCCCCCCCCCCCCCCCCCCCCCCCCCCCCCCCCCCCCCCCCCCCCCCCCTTTTCAATCATCCCCCCACCCCCTACCACTACACTAGGTTCTCTTCGTCGGCAGCGTCAGACCCCCCCCCCCCCCCCGCCCAGCCCGGCGGCCAGGCCGCCCAGCATGCCGGCCCAGGGCTTGCGCGGCGCCGCGGCTGCCGCGCCCGCGCCTGCGGCCGCAGGCGCTGCATGTGCCGGGGTGGCCGCGTTCTGACCAGCCGCCGGCGGCGGGCTGTCTCTTATAAACATCACCGAGCCCACCACACCGAACAGGAAAACTCGTATGACGTCTTCGGCTTGAAAAAAGGGGGGGGGGGGGGGGGGGGGGGGGGGGGGGGGGGGGGGGG
>NZ_JAELTO010000296.1 GCF_016428875.1 Xylophilus sp. ASV27 | reverse complement strand
AAGCCCGTGTCCAGCGATCCATCGGCGTTGAGGCGGGCCAGGCGGTTGCGCGTCTGGCCGCCCAGCTGGGTGAAAGCGCCCCCCACCAGTACCTTGCCGTCGGGCTGCACGGCCAGGCTGTACACCGCGTTGTTGGCGTCGGGATTGAAGCCCGTGTCCAGCGATCCATCGGCGTTGAGGCGGGCCAGGTAGGTGCGCGTCTGGCCGCCCAGCTGGGTGAAACCGCCCCCCACCAGTACCTTGCCGTCGGGCTGCACGGCCAGGCTGAGCACCGTGCCGTTGGCGCTGGGGTCAAACCCGTCATTGGCGTTTTGCGCTTTCGCGGGCAGGTGCCACAGCCCTAGCAGGCACAGGCAGCAGAAACAGAAGAATGCCCAGCACCAGAGAGGGCGTGGGGCGGCA
>NZ_JAELTO010000295.1 GCF_016428875.1 Xylophilus sp. ASV27 | reverse complement strand
CCCCCCCCCCCCCCCCCCCCCCCCCCCCCCCCCCCCCCCCCCCCCCCCCCCCCCCCCCCCCCCCCCCCCCCCCCCCCCCCACCCCACCCCCCACCCCCCACATCTACACTAGGTTCTCTTCGTCGGCAGCGTCAGATGTGTATAAGAGACAGGCACCCCCCTGCTGGCGCTGTGCGCATCGGCCGCACTGCTGGCCGCTTGCGGATCGAGCACCGTCGAATCCGCGGTCACGCCGACCCGCATCGTGGTTTCTGTCTCTTATACACATCTCCGAGCCCACGAGACCGTACAGGAAATCTCGTATGCCGTCGTGGGCGTGTAAAGGGGGGGGGGGGGGGGGGGGGGGGGGGGGGGGGGGGGGGGGGGGGGGGGGGGGGGGGGGGGGGGGGGGGGGGGGGGGGGG
>NZ_JAELTO010000294.1 GCF_016428875.1 Xylophilus sp. ASV27 | reverse complement strand
CCCCCCCCCCCCCCCCCCCCCCCCCCCCCCCCCCCCCCCCCCCCCCCCCCCCCCCCCCCCCCCCCCCCCCCCCCCCCCATTTTCCAAGCAGAAGACGGCATACGCGATTTCCTGTACGGTCTCGTGGGCTCGGAGATGTGTATAAGAGACAGCTCCTACGCCATCTCGCCCGAGGAGTTCGGCTTCGGCATGCTGGTGCACACGCTGGCCGCGGCGGTGCTGGGCGGGGCCACGTCCATCTGGGGGCCGCTCTGTCTCTTATACACATCTGACGCTGCCGACGAAGAGAACCTAGTGTAGAGCTCGGGGGGCGGGGGAGCGGTAGGAAGGGGGGGGGGGGGGGGGGGGGGGGGGGGGGGGGGGGGGGGGGGGGGGGGGGGGGGGGGGGGGGGGGGGGGGGGGG
>NZ_JAELTO010000293.1 GCF_016428875.1 Xylophilus sp. ASV27 | reverse complement strand
ATTTTGGTGTTTTATGCCCTTCTCTTGTTGGTGGCTTTTCTTATTTATAGAAATTTGAACATCAACCATAAGATGTTCAGGTTGCAATATGATTTCCTAACCAACCTTACCCATGAGTTTAAAACACCAGTTAGCGTAATCAAAATAGCTGGTAATAACATTAAGAGTGCAACTAGCCTTAGTGAAAAAGAACAAAAATTATACGGGAAAATATTAGATGAGGAAGCCGATAAGTTAAATGGCTTGATGAACAAATTGTTGGCCTTTACACAAATTGAGAATAAGGCCATTAAGCTTAACCAGGATGAGGTAGATATCGTAGATTTTATTGAAAGCACCATCGATGCCTATCAACTTAAATATCCAGATTTTCAGCTTAGCTATGAAGTTACAGACTTCAAACA
>NZ_JAELTO010000002.1 GCF_016428875.1 Xylophilus sp. ASV27 | reverse complement strand
CCCCCCCCCCCCCCCCCCCCCCCCCCCCCCCCCCCCCCCCCCCCCCCCCCCCCCCCCCCCCCCCCCCCCCCCCCCCCCCCCCCCCCCCCCCCCCCCCCCCCCCTTTTCCAGCCGAAGACGGCATACGAGATTTCCTGTACGGTCTCGTGGGCTCGGAGATGTGTATAAGAGACAGGGGTGCGCCTGGCGGCCGGCCCGGACCACCGCGTGGTGCTGCCCGGCGCGGCGCTGCTCGGGGCGGCGCTGGTGCTGGCGGCCGACGCGGTGGCGCGCACCGCGGTGCAGCCGGCCGAGCTGCCGCTGGGCGTGCTCACCGCCTGCATCGGCGCGCCGATGTTCCTGGCCATGCTGCGCCGCTTCCGGGGCAGCGCATGACGCTGGTATGCGACGCGGCGGCGGTATCGGCCGACGGCCGCCGCGTGCTGGCCACCGTCAGCGCGCGGCTGCAGGCGGGGCGGGTGAGCGCCATCCTCGGCCCCAATGGCGCGGGCAAGTCGACCCTGCTGTCCTTGCTGGCCGGCGAGCGCGCGCCGATGGCGGGCCAGGTACTGCTGGACGCAGAGCCGGTGCACCGCCAGAGCGCCGCGGCGCTGGCCCTGCGCCGCGCGGTGATGGCGCAGGAGAGCGCAGTCGCCTTCGAGTTCACCGCCCAGGCGGTGGTGGAGCTGGGACGCTTCCCACACCGGCGCCAGCCGGAGCGCGACGAGGCCGCCATCGTCGCGCAGGCCATGGCCGCGACCGGCGTCGCGCACCTGGCGCGGCGCGGCATGCATACGCTCTCGGGCGGCGAGAAGGCCCGGGTGCAACTGGCGCGCGCACTGGCGCAGGTCTGGTCGCCGCCGGCCGGCGGCGCGGCGCGCTGGCTGCTGCTGGACGAGCCCACCGCCGCGCTCGACCTGTCGCACCAGCACCAGGCCATGCGCCTGGCGCGCGATTGGGCGCGGCAGCAGGGAGTGGGCGTGGTGGCGGTGCTGCACGACCTGAACCTGGCGCTGCGCTATGCCGACGACGCGCTGGTGCTGGGCGGGCCGGCGGGCTGTACCCACGGGCCGGTGGCCCAGGTGCTGCAGCCGGCGCTGATCGCGCAGGTCTGGGACACGCCCTGCCAGCGGGTGCAGGGCGCGGATGGGGCGGTGCAGTACCTGTTCGGGTAGACGGCAGAGGGGCGTGGGCCGCATTCATCCGCGCTCCGGCCGCATGCCCTTGCCGGGCCTGTGCCGGCGCGGGCCGTCGGTGGATGCCTGCATCCGGAACGCGCGCGCATCGGCCTGCTGCAGCATGGCGGTGACCTGGGCCGCCTCCGGCAGGTTCTTCCAGAAGCGCACGGGCATCTCGCGCTGCATCATCGCCAGCTTGACGCGCGCCGGGTTGAAGATGCTGCGGTAGTACGCCAGCCAGAGCGCCTCGCCGTCGTCGGCGGCCGGCGCGTCGGCCTTTGAAGCGGGCGGCCCGAAGGCCAGGGCGCGCAGGTCCCAGTGCACGCATCCGCGCGGCGTCAGCAGGGCCCAGCGCATGGCCGCGAAGCGGTCGACGAAGAAGGGCGCCGCCGCCCGCACGACGTGGTGCGCGGGCTCGAACCAGGCCACGCGGCATTCTCCCGCGGCGTCGGCCACCACCCTGAAGCGGACGAAGGCGTGCATCTTGTGGATCTCGCGCCGCACTTCCCTGGCCATGCGCTCCAGCCGCAGGCGCGAAGGGTCCAGCGCATCGGCCCAATGGCGCCGGTCGCGCAGGATGGCAGCGGCCAGGGCGTGTACCAGCCGGTGGCGGCCAGGGTCGTCGTGCAGCAGGGCGCAGCGCGCCAGTGCCAGAAAGCTGCGGGGCAGCAGCAGGGGCGGGCCGTCCGGCGCGGCGGGCGGCGGCGCTGCGTCGGCCTCATCGGCCAGCAGGCTGGCCTGGGGTTGCGAGCCGTCGTCCCAGGCCACGTCGGCCGGGTCCAGGCGCAGCGCCAGCGCCTGCCGCAGTCCGCGCAGGAAGCCGTCGACGTCGTCGGGGCGCGCCAGGCGCAGCGTGGGCATGGCCGCTCACCGCGCCACGGGCGCCAGGTCCGCCGGCGCGAAGAGATCGCCTTGCGGCGAGCCATCGCCGGCGCGGCGGCGGCGCGACTTGGCCGGCGCTGCCTGGCGCAGCAGGCGGCTGACCGCATCGGCGGGGGGGCGGTGGTCGGGCAACTGCACGAAGGCCAGCACCCGATCGCCGGGGCCGCCCAGGCGCTGCACGTCGGCCTTGGCGATCTGCCGCAGGCGTCGGGCCTGCAGGATGCGCCGCACCGATTGCACGCCCAGGCCCGGCACGCGCAGCAGCACCTCCCGCGGCGCGCGATTGAGGTCCACCGGAAACCAGTCCGGGTGGGCCAGCGCCCATGCCATCTTGGGATCGACCTGCAGCGACAGCATGCCGGCTTCGGTGACGAGTTCCTGTTCGGCGAATCCGTAGAAGCGCATGAGCCAGTCGGCCTGGTAGAGCCGGTGCTCGCGCATCAGCGGCGCGCCCAGGCTGGGCAGCGCGGCGCTGGCATGCGGGATCGGGCTGAAGGCGCTGTAGTACACGCGGCGCAGCTTGTGGCGCTGGTAGAGCGCGACGCTGGTGCGCAGGATGGCGCGGTCGTCCGAGGCATCGGCGCCGACGATCATCTGGGTGCTCTGCCCGGCCGGGGCGAAGCGCGGCGGCCGGGGCGCGGCAGCGGGGGCGCCGGGCAGGGCGCGTATGCGCCGCGCGAGCGACGCCTGTTCCTTCGCTTCGTCGAGTTGCAGGCGGATGCGGCCCATGGACCGCTGGATCGCCTGCGCGTCCTTCTCCGGCGCCAGCCGCTGCAGCGCCTGCTGCGTCGGCAGCTCGACGTTGATGCTCAGGCGATCGGCATGCAGCCCGGCGCGGGCCACCAGGTCGGGGCTCGCGTCCGGGATGGTCTTGAGGTGGATGTAGCCGCGGAAGTGGTGGTCCTCGCGCAGGCGCCGGGCCACCTCGATGAGCTGCTCCATCGTGTAGTCGGGCGACTGGATGATGCCGGAGCTGAGGAACAGGCCCTCGATGACGTTGCGCTTGTAGAAATCCAGCGTCAGCTGCACCACCTCGTCCACCGTGAACCTCGCCCGCTCGACGTTGCTCGATTCGCGGTTGACGCAGTAGAGGCAGTCGTACACGCACCAGTTGGTCAGCAGGATCTTGAGCAGCGAGATGCAGCGCCCGTCGGGCGCGTAGCTGTGGCAGATGCCGCTGCCGCCGCTGGAGCCGATGCCCCGCCCGTCGCGTGAATTGCGGCGCTCGCCGCCGCTCGACGCGCAGGAGGCGTCGTACTTGGCTGCATCGGCCAGGATCTGCAGCTTGCGTAGAGTTCCTGTTGCCATTTGGCTGTAATTATATACAGTTGTCGTCGCATTGCGCGCGGGGTTCGCAGCGCAAAGTCGGCGGATTCCCACAGCCGATGGAATCTTCTTCCTGCCGCGCCGCCACGCGGGGGCCCCCACCATTGCGCTGGCATGGCCGGCGCGGCCCATCCTTCCCCAACCCACTCTAGAGATTGACATGGCCCCACCCAAGAAAAGCCCTTCGTCCGCCCCAGCCCAGGCTTCGCTGGATTGCGCTTACATGAATACCGACAGCGCGCCGAACTCGCCGCCGCGCGCCGGCGCGCGGCAGCCCGCGCTCCAGCAGGCGCGCGCCGTGGGCGAGGCGGTGGCGGCCATGCCGTACAACGCGACCAAGGCCGCCGAATATGGCGAAGTCTCGGCCTGCCCGGTCACGGGCGCGACGGTGAAGCCCGCGCACGCCTCGGCCGGCGCCAGCACGCTGTCGGAGGGCAACCACTCGCAGAAGACGGTCGACCGGGCGGGTGCCGGCGTAAACGCTGCGGGCGGTGAACTGTCGCGCGTGCGGGCCGATTCGAGCGGGCAGATGCTCACCACCAACCAGGGCGTGCCGATTGCCGACAACCAGAGTTCGCTCAAGGCCGGCCTGCGCGGGCCGGCGCTGCTCAAGGACTTCATCCTGCGCGAGAAGATCACGCACTTCGACCATGAGCGCATTCCGGAGCGCATCGTGCATGCGCGCGGTTCGGCGGCGCATGGCTATTTCGAGTGCTACGAATCGGCGTCCGAACTCACCTGCGCCTCGCTCTTTGCCGAGGCCGGCAAGCGCACGCCGGTGTTCGTGCGCTTCTCCACCGTGGCGGGCGAACGCGGCTCCAAGGACACGGCGCGCGATGCGCGCGGCTTCGCCGTCAAGTTCTACACCGAGCAGGGCAATTGGGATCTGGTGGGCAACAACATCCCGGTGTTCTTCATCCAGGACGCGATGAAGTTCCCCGACCTCGTGCATGCCGTCAAGCCCGAGCCGCACCACGGCATGCCGCAGGCGGCCTCGGCGCACGATACCTTCTGGGACTTCGTCTCGCTGATGCCGGAGTCCACCCACATGCTGATGTGGGTGATGTCCGACCGGGGCATTCCGCGCAGCTACCGCATGATGCAGGGCTTCGGCGTGCACACCTACCGCTTCGTCAACGCCCGGGGCGAGTCGAAGCTGGTCAAGTTCCACTGGAACCCGAAGCTCGGCACCCATTCCCATGCCTGGGAGGAGGCCGTGAAGATCTCCGGCGCAGACCCGGACTACCACCGCCGCGATCTGTGGGAAGCGATCGAATCCGGCCACTATCCCGAATGGGAGCTGGGCGTGCAGATCTTCACGGAGGAGCAGGCCGAGCAGTTCAGCTTCGATGTGCTGGACGCGACCAAGCTGGTGCCCGAGGAACTGGTGCCGATCAGGCCCATCGGCCGCATGGTGCTCGACCGCAATCCCGACAACTTCTTCGCCGAGACCGAGCAGGTCGCGTTCTGCGTCGCCCACGTGGTGCCGGGCATCGACTTCACCAATGACCCGCTGCTGGCCGGGCGCATCCATTCGTACGTCGACACGCAGCTGTCGCGGCTCGGCGGCCCGAACTTCCACGAACTGCCGATCAATGCGCCGCTCGCGCCGGTGCACAACCACCAGCGCGACGGCATGCACCGCCAGGCCATCCACCGCGGCCGCGTCGCCTACGAGCCCAACTCGCTGGCCGGCGGCTGTCCGTTCCAGGCCGGCGCGGCGGGCTTCGTGCCGTTTCCGGAGCCGGTCGCGGGGCCCGAGGTGCGCGGCAAGCCCGAGAAGTTCGCCGAGCACTATCAGCAGGCGACCCTGTTCTATGAAAGCCAGGCCCCGCACGAGAAGAAGCACATCGCCAACGCGTTCCGCTTCGAGCTGAGCAAGGTGACGGTGCCGGCCATCCGGCTGCGCACGCTGTCCATGCTGCGCAACGTCTCCGACGAGCTGGCGAGCGAGGTCGCGCAGGGGCTGGGGCTGGAACTGCCCGCGCCCATGCCCCGTGCGCTGGAGCAGCCGCGCGCGCCGGAAGTCACGGTTTCGCCCGCGCTCTCGCTGCTGGCGCGGCCGGGCGATGGCGGCATCGCCACGCGCAAGGTGGCCATCCTGGTGGCGCCGCAGATCGACGCGGCCGCGGTCCGGCTCGTGGCCGATGCGCTGATCGCCCAGGGGGCGGTGCCCAGGCTGGTCGGCCCGCGCGTCGGCGGCTTCGCGGCGGACGACGGCTCCGCGCTCGATGCCGATGCTTCCTTCGAGAACCACCCCTCGGCGCTGTTCGACGGCGTCGTGATCCCGGACGGCGCCGATGCGATCGAGGCGCTCGCGGGCAACGGCCAGGCGCTGGAATTCGTGCGCGACCAGTTCCGGCACTGCAAGTCCATGCTCGCGCTCGGCGCCGGGCGCAAGCTGCTGGAGCGCGCCGGCATTCCGACGCAGGGCGGAGACGCCGGTCTGCTGGTCATGGAGAAGTCCGGCAAGCCGGCGGCCCAGGCCTTCATCGAGGCGCTGGCCCAACACCGTCACCCCGCGCGGGAAACCGATCCTCCGGCGGTATGAGGGCTCGCCGGACCGAGTGGCGGATTGCTATGAAATAGATAGCTGATGGCCCAGGTATTGCCTGGGCTACAGCCGCTTTTCTTCCATATTTCAGTATTCCAGCCGCTCGGGGCGCACTTCCTGCAGGATGGTGGTGGCGATCTCCTCGATCGACTTGGTGGTGGTGGACAGCCAGCGGATGCCGGCGCGGCGCATCATGGCCTCGGCCTCGGCCACTTCCTGGCGGCAGTTGAGCAGGTCGGCGTACTTGGAATTGGGCCGGCGCTCGCTGCGGATCTGCGACAGGCGCTCGGGCTGGATGGTCAGGCCGAACAGCTTCTTGCGGTGCGGCACCAGCGCCGGCGGCAGTTGGCGGCGCTCGAAGTCCTCCGGGATCAGCGGGTAGTTGGCCGCCTTCAGGCCGTGCTGCATGGCCAGGTAGAGCGAGGTCGGCGTCTTGCCGCTGCGGCTCACCCCCACCAGGATCACGTCTGCCGCCTCCAGGTCGCGGTTGCTCTGGCCGTCGTCGTGGGCCAGGCTGTAGTTGATCGCCTCGATGCGGTCGTTGTAGGCCTTGCTCTTGGACACGTCGCTGAACCGGCCCACGCGGTGCAGGGACTTGATGCCCAGCTCCTTCTCCAGCGGCTGCACGAAGGTGCCGAACATGTCCAGCAGCATGCCCTTGCAGCCGTCGCGCACCACGTGCAGCACTTGCATGTCCACCAGCGTGGTGAAGACGATCGGCTTGCGGCCTTCCACCTCGGCGACGTGGTTGATCTGCCGCACCACCTGGTGCGCCTTGTCCACCGTGTCGATGAAGGGCAGGCGCACGTGGCGCGGCTTGAACTCGAACTGCGACAGGATGGCGTTGCCGAACGCCTCGGCCGTGATGCCGGTGCCGTCGGAAATGTAGAAAACGGTGCGCGTGTGCATGGGGCTCCAGAGGGGGCGGGAGGGGAGGGCAAACAGAAGGCGGGTGCGCGCCTACAATCCGTTCGATTATCCGAATTCGCGCCATGCCCCGCCCCGACCCCCTAGAAGAACACCAAAGTCGCCGTCTGCGCACGGCCGCTGGTGCACGCGCGCCCGGATGCCAGGTTTCAACTTCTGGAGCTTTCCCATGTCTGCACGCTTTGACGCGACCGCCCTGGTCGTACCGTTTGAGAACCTGAGAATGAGCGACGTCGAGGTGGTCGGCGGCAAGAACGCCAGCCTCGGCGAAATGATCTCGCAGCTGCCCCAGGGCGTGCGGGTGCCGACCGGCTTCGCCACCACCGCCCACGCCTTCCGCCAGTTCCTCGCCCACGACGGCCTGGCCGAGCGCATCCGCCAGCGCCTGGCGTCGCTCGACACCGAAGACGTGCGCGCCCTGGCCGCCGCCGGCGCGGAGATCCGCGGCTGGGTCGAGAACCAGCCGTTCCCGGCCGACCTGCAGAAGGCCATCGCCGAAGCCTTCGCCACGCTGTCGGCGGGCAATGCGCAGGCCAGCTTCGCGGTGCGCTCCTCGGCCACGGCCGAAGACCTGCCCGACGCCTCCTTCGCCGGCCAGCAGGAGACCTTCCTCAACGTGGTCGGCATCGACGACGTGCTGCACAAGATGAAGGAGGTGTTCGCCTCGCTCTACAACGACCGCGCCATCAGCTACCGCGTGCACAAGGGCTTCGCCCACGACGTGGTGGCGCTGTCGGCCGGCGTGCAGCGCATGGTGCGTTCGGACCTGGGCGCCGCCGGCGTCATGTTCACCATCGACACCGAGAGCGGCTTCGACCAGGTGGTGTTCATCACCAGCAGCTACGGCCTGGGCGAAACCGTGGTGCAGGGCGCCGTGAACCCGGACGAGTTCTACGTGCACAAGCCCATGCTCCAGGCCGGCAAGAAGGCCGTGATCCGCCGCAGCCTGGGCAGCAAGCTGATCCAGATGGTGTTCGCCTCGCCCGAGGAAAAGGCCGCCAGCGGCAAGCTGGTCAAGACCATCGACGTGCCGACCGAGCAGCGCAACCGCTATTCGCTCACCGACGCGGACGTGGAGCAACTGGCGCAGTACGCGCTGGTCATCGAGCAGCACTACGGCCGTCCGATGGATATCGAATGGGGCAAGGACGGCACCGACGGCCAGCTCTACATCCTGCAGGCGCGCCCGGAGACGGTGAAGAGCCAGCAGGCCGGCAAGGCCGAGCAGCGCTACAAGCTGAAGGGCACCGGCACCGTGCTGGCCGAGGGCCGCGCCATCGGGCAGAAGATCGGCACCGGCCCGGTGCGGCTGGTGCACAGCATCGCCGAGATGGACAAGGTGCAGGCCGGCGACGTGCTGGTCACCGACATGACCGACCCGAACTGGGAACCGGTGATGAAGCGCGCCAGCGCCATCGTCACCAACCGCGGCGGGCGCACCTGCCACGCGGCCATCATCGCGCGCGAGCTGGGCATTCCGGCCGTGGTCGGCTGCGGCGACGCCACCGAGCTGCTCAAGGACGGCACCCTGGTGACGGTGAGCTGCGCCGAGGGCGACACCGGCCTGGTCTACGACGGCCTGATCGAGACCGAGGTGACCGAAGTCGTGCGCGGCGAGATGCCGCCGATCAAGACCAAGATCATGATGAACGTGGGCAACCCGCAGCTCGCCTTCGACTTCTGCCAGTTGCCCAACGAAGGCGTGGGCCTGGCGCGGCTCGAATTCATCATCAACAACAACATCGGCGTGCACCCCAAGGCCATCCTCGACTACCCGAGCGTCGACGCCGATCTGAAGAAGGCGGTCGAGTCGGTGGCGCGCGGCCATGCCAGTCCCAAGGCCTTCTACGTCGACAAGGTGGCCGAAGGCGTGGCCACCATCGCCGCGGCCTTCTGGCCCAAGCCGGTGATCGTGCGGCTGTCGGACTTCAAGAGCAACGAATACCGCAAGCTGATCGGCGGCAGCCGCTACGAGCCGGAGGAAGAGAACCCGATGCTGGGCTTCCGCGGCGCCGCGCGCTACGTGAGCGCCGAATTCCGCGAGGCCTTCGCCATGGAATGCGAGGCCATGCGCCGCGTGCGCAACGACATGGGCCTGACCAACGTGCAGGTGATGGTGCCCTTCGTGCGCACGCTGGGCCAGGCCGACCGCGTCACGCAACTGCTGGCCGAGCATGGCCTGAAGCGCGGCGAGAACGATCTCAAGGTCATCATGATGTGCGAGGTGCCGAGCAACGCCATCCTGGCCGAACAGTTCCTCGACTACTTCGACGGCTTCTCGATCGGCTCCAACGACCTGACCCAGCTCACGCTGGGGCTGGACCGCGACTCCGGCCTCGAACTGCTGGCCGCCGATTTCGACGAGCGCGACCCGGCCGTCAAGGCGCTGCTGAGCCGCGCCATCGCCGCCTGCAAGGCACAGGGCAAGTACGTCGGCATCTGCGGCCAGGGCCCCAGCGACCACCCGGACTTCGCGCAGTGGCTGGCCGACGAAGGCATCGCCTCGATCTCGCTCAACCCCGACAGCGTGATCGACACCTGGACGCAACTGGCCGGCTGACGTCACCGGCGCTGCAACGCAAGGCGGACCGCGCAGCGCGGTCCGCTTTTTTTTGGTCAGTCAGGCGTGCGCGTCGGCAGCGCGTCCACCATGTCGCGGATCAGGGTGCGGTGCTGGGGCGACAGGCGCAGATAGCGCCTGAGCATGGCCTGGTCCAGCGGTATGAGGCGGCGCACCAGCGGATCGGGTTCGCGCGCGGCCGCCACGCCGCCTTCGGGGCCGAAGCGCAGTTCCTGCGGCGGCACGCCGAGCCATTGCGCCAGCACGCGCAGCTTGTCCTGGGTGGGAATCGAGATGCCCAGCAGCCAGTTGCGCACCGCATACAGGGATACGCCCTTGCCCCAATAGCGCAGGTTGAATTCGTGGGCGACAGTCGTAGGTGAGAGCGGGATACCGGCGGAGGTGAGGGCTTGGCGCAGGCGCTTCGCAAAGACCTCTGCCTCCGGGTGCGGAGTCTTTTCGGGCATCTGGCGACCGTAGGTGGTCGGTACCTCCGGGTGTGATAGTCTGCATCACGTTTGAGTGATGGTGGGTAACGCATTGACCTGAAAACACGCCAGGGGAGGCGCCGGACATGGGACGAGTTCCAAGCGATGGGGTAACGGCGGACGCGGCATCGGCCATGCCGGCGGCGGCCCGGCTGCGCTGAGGCTGGGCCATGCGAGTGTCACACTCCTGCGGCCTCGAGCCGAACCTGCGCGCCTTCGAGGACACGCTGCCGCCATGCCTGCCGGAGGGACAAGGGCTCTGCGATCCGCTGACCGGCCTCTACCTGCGCGAACACTGGGAATGGCTGCTGCAGGCCAACTTCGCGCTCGCCCGCAAGACGGGCGGCGGCGCCACGCTGCTCTCGGCGGCGCTGGACCCTGCAGGCGCGGCAGGCGACGAGGCACTGCGGCACTTCGGGCACCTGCTGCGCACCCACCTGCGCGCAACCGACATCCGGGGACGCCGCGGCACGCACACCTTCGGCATCCTGCTGCCCGACGCCGGCATGGACGCGGCACTGCGCCTGGTCGAGCGCTTGCACTGGCTGCTGGACGTCCAGCCGCTGCACCCGGATCGCCGCCTGGGCGCGACTTTCGGCGCCTGCTCGCTCGGGCCGGGCATCCGCAGCCCCGACGCCTGGCTGCGGCGGGCCGACCAGCTCCTGCTGCAGGCGCGGCGCAGCGGCGGCGATTGTGTGCGCAGCGAACCGCTTGCTCGCAAACACCGAGGCGTCCAGGGGGCGGCACTGCGATGATCGGGGAATGGCCTTCCCCGCATTCCCGACCGCCCCGCCTCCCGAGGAAACCGCGCCGGCACCCGTCATGTTCAACCAGCCGCCGCCAGGCCACTGGCCGCTGCGCGCCGCGCTGCTGCTGGTCTGGGGCGCGGTGTCCTTCGGCGTCTGCTACCACGCGCGCACGCTGCAGTTCAGCGTCGCCGGCTGGCCCTTCGGCTACTGGATGGCGGCGCAGGGCGCGCTGCTGGTCTTCATCGTGCTGGTGGTCATCTACGCAGTGGTCCTGAACCGGGCCGAGCGCAAGGCCCAGGCGGCCTGAGCGCATGGCGGAGGAAGGGTATTCGCCCGCTGGCAAGCGGCGCCTGCACGGCATCTTCGTCGCCTACGTCTTCGGCGTGCTCGCGTTCCTGCTGCTGCTGGGCTGGGCAGAGAGCCTGGGGCTGTCGCGCCACTGGATCGGGCCGGTCTTTCTGTTCGTCACCGTGATGGCATATGCCGCGATCGGCATCTGGGGCCGCACCACCGACCCGGAGGAGTACTACGTCGCCGGCCGGCGCATCCCGCCGATGTACAACGGAATGGCCGCGGCGGCCGACTGGATGAGCGCCGCCTCCTTCCTGAGCCTGGCCGGGGCCCTGTATCTGCAGGGCTTCTCCGGCAGCCAGGGGCAGAGCGGGGGGCTGGCCTATCTGCTGGGCTGGACCGGCGGCTTCTGCCTGGTGGCCATGCTGATCGCGCCGCAACTGCGCGCCATGGGGCTCTATACCGTGCCGGATTTCTTCCTGGTGCGCTACGGCGGGCGCTGGCCCCGGCGCATCGCGGCGCTGTCGGCGGTGCTGTGCTCCTTCACCTACCTGGTGGCGCAGATCTACGGCGTGGGCCTGATCGCCTCGCGCCTGACCGGCGTGCAGTTCGAGATCGGCATCATGCTCGGCCTGGGCGGCGTGCTGCTGTGCTCTTTCCTGGGCGGCATGCGCGCCATCACCTGGACCCAGGTCGCGCAGTACGTGGTGCTGCTGCTGGCCTTCCTGATCCCGGTGTCCTGGCTGGCCTACAAGCAGGTGGGCAATCCGCTCGCGCCCCTGGTCTATGGCACCCAGCTGGAGAAGATCGGCGGTTTGGAAGACGCGCTGCGCGCATCGCCCGCCGAGCGCGAAGTGGCCGCGCTCTACCTGGGGCGAGCCCAGGACTACGAGGCCCGGCTGCGCGACGTCGACGCCGCGCTGGCGGCCGAGCGCGAGCGCCTGCAGCAGCGCCTGCACCTGCTGCGCCACGGCAATGCCGAGGTCGGCGAACTGATGGCCGCCAGCCGCGAGCTGTCGGCCTTGCCGGCCAACGCCGAACAGGCACGCGCGCGCTGGAGCCGCGCCATGCGCGAGGACTACGAGCGCGCACGCCCGCTCGCAGGGCTGCCGCCGCACCTGCAGCCCTTCGCGGGCGACCCGGACGGTACGCCCGCGGAGCGCGAGGCCTTCGAGGTCTCGCGGCGCAACTTCCTGGCGCTGATGTTCTGCCTGATGGTCGGTACCGCCGGCCTGCCGCACCTGCTCACGCGCTACTACACCGTGCCCTCGGTGGCCGCCGCGCGCACCTCGGTGGCCTGGTCGCTGTTCTTCATCACGCTGCTCTACATCAGCGCGCCGGCGCTGGCGGTGCTGGTGAAGTTCGAGGTCATGCAGAACCTGGTGGGCATACGCTTCGACGCGCTGCCGGGCTGGATCATGCAGTGGACGCGGCTCGACTCCTCGCTGCTGTCCATCGAGGACATCAACGGCGACGGCGTGCTGCAGTTCGGCGAGATCCGCCTGGGCGCTGACATGATCATGCTCGCCACGCCAGAACTGGGCGGCCTGCCCTACGTCGTGTCCGGGCTGGTGGCCGCCGGCGGCCTGGCGGCGGCGCTGTCCACCGCGGACGGCCTGCTGCTCACCATCAGCAATGCGCTGGTGCGCGACATGGCGCTGCAGGAAATCCGCCGCATGCCTTCGCCCGAGCAGCGCGTGATCCTGACCAAGTTCGTGCTGCTGGTCGTGGCCATGCTCGCGGCCTTCGTGGCGGCGCTCAAGTCTTCCGAGATCCTGTCGCTGGTGACGGCGTCGTTCTCGCTGGCGGCATCGGCCTTCGTGCCGGCGATGGTGCTGGGCATCTTCTGGCGCGGCGCCAGCCGCGCCGGCGCCGTGGCCGGCATGCTGGCCGGGCTGGCGACCACGCTCTACTACATGCTGGTGCATGCGCCCATGCTGCGTGGCTGGTTCGGCGTGGACGGGCTCGGTGCGCTGTGGTGGGACATCCAGCCTGGATTGGCCGGCGTGTTCGGCGTGCCCGTGGGCCTGTGCGTGACCTGGCTGGCAAGCCGGGTCCTGCCGCGGGATCGGTGAGTTCGGCCTGTTGCACGTTGAGGAGGCAACCGATGATTCTGGCCAAGACCGCACTCGGGCAACGCGTGCTCAAGGACCGCTCGGTACCGCTGGCGCCGCGCCAGCGCTCGGCCTTCATCCTGTTCGACGGCAAACGTTCGCTGGCCGACGTGCTGCAGGCCACGGCCAGCATGGGCGTGGTGGAGCAGGACGTGGTCTCCATGCTCGATGCCGGCCTGCTGGAGCACGTGGTCGCGGACCAGCCGGCCTCGCCCGCCCAGGCGGCGGCCGCGGCAACCGCAGAACCAGCGGCCAGCCGCACGCCCCAGCAGCGCTACCGCGATGCCTACGCGGTCGCCACGGCGCTCACCGCCGAACTGGGCTTGCGCGGGTTCCGCCTCAATCTGGCGGTGGAGGCCGCCAGCGGCCTGGAAGAGCTGCGCCAGCTCGCCCCCCGGATCCGTGACGCGGTCGGGGAGGCCAGGTACCAGTCCCTGGAGCAGGCGCTCAACGGCTGACGCAAGGCGCCGCCGGTCCGCGCCGGGAACACCGCGGAGCCGGCGCCGCCGGTCCGCAGGTGTTGCCCCCGGAAGGGGCTGGCGAAGACACGAAGTGCGCAGCCTGGGGGCGAACTAATTGACCCCGAGCAGTTCCACGTCGAACTTGAGCGTGGCATTGGGCGGAATCACGCCGCCGGCGCCGCGCGCGCCGTAGCCCAGGTTCGCCGGGATGATGAGCGTGCGCTTGCCGCCCACCTTCATGCCCTGCACGCCTTCGTCCCAGCCCTTGATCACCATGCCCGCGCCCAGCCCGAATCGGAAGGCGCTGTTGCGGTCGCGGCTGGAGTCGAACTTGGCGCCCTGCGCGCCATCCTGGTAGAGCCAGCCGGTGTAGTGCACGCTGACCTGCTGCCCGGCCGCGGCCTCGGCGCCGTCGCCCAACTGAGTGTCCTCGTACTGCAGGCCGGAGGCGGTGGTGGTGAGTGCCATGGGAGTTCCTTCGTGATGATTGCTATATAAATAATAGCAATAGACCTAGGCCAGGCATGGGCCTCGGCCATGAAATAGATGAAATCTGGGGGTGGCCGCCGGCAGGAGGCCAACTGGCCGCGTGGCCTGCTGTCGCCGCTCAGGCCTTCTTCGGCAGGGTCTGCACCCAGCGGCCGGCAAAGGCATGGAGGTCGCTCAGGCGCTTGAGCAGGTCCTTTCCGGCTTCGGTGGTGGCGTAGCCCTCACCGCCATGCTGTACCAGGCCGGCGTCGCGCAGTTCCTTCAGCCGGGTGTTGAGCGTGTTGGGCGTGATGCCGCCCACGCTGTCCTGCAGCAGGCGGAACGTCTGGTGGTGGCCATCTTTCAAGGCCCAGAGCACGCGCATCGCGTAGCGGGATTCGAGCAGGTCGAAAAGCTGGTAGACGGATGCGTTCTCTTTGGGGCTCATGCGCGGTTTCTCCTGTGGCGCGAAGGGACGTAACGTGAAGGGGCAATATAGCCCACATCGGCAAATGCTACAAGTTTAATAGCTGATGGCCGGCGTCCGGTATGGCGCTGCAACGCATGCTCAGCGGTAGATCTTCTGCAGCAGGCGGATCAGGGTCTTGCGCTCCGCGGCGCTGAGGTGCTGCGTGGCTTCGTCCTCCATCGCGTCGACCGTGGCCTCGGCCCGGGCTTGCAGCGCGGCGCCATCCTTGGTCAGGTGCAGGCCGACGGCGCGGCCGTCGGTAGGGTGCGGCAGGCGCTGCAGCAGGCCGCGCGCATCCAGCTCGTTGATGATGCCCACCAGATTGGGCGGCTGGATGGCGAGCGTTGCGCAGAGCTGGCGTGAGGTGATGCCCGGGTTGTGCGCGATCAGCGACAGCACTGAGTAGCTCGCGACCTTGAGATCGTGCTGCTGCATGTGCGTGGCGAAGCGGTCCATCACGGCGAGCGAGGCCCGCCGCACGTTGTAGCCCGCCAGCTTCTCGAGTTGCCGGGTGTCGACCTGCTCCACCGAGGGCGGGGGCGAATGGGTTGTGGGAGAGCGCATGCCGCCGATTGTGGCGTCTCAGGCCGCGGGCCTGGCGGCTCAACATCCAGCTGGAAACAGCGCCCGCACCCTGTGGCATGCGGACCCCGGAACGGTGCCCCGAGCGGCACTCACGATTCGGCGCTGAAGCCGATCTTCTTCACCAGCGGGCCCCAGCGCTCGTACTCGCTCTGCTGCGAGGCGGCCATGGCCTGCGGCGTGGAACCCTGCACGATCAGCCCGACCACGGCCAGGCTGTCCTGCACCGATCTCTCGCGCAGCGCCTGGTTGATCGCGGCGTTGGCCGCCTCCAGCGTGGCCGCCGGCGTGCGTGCCGGCGCGTAGAAGCCGAACCACTCCTCCGCCGTCAGGCCCGGCAGGCCCTGCTCGGCAAAGGTCTGCACGTCCGGCAGGAAGGGCGAGCGCTGGTGGCCCGAGGTGGCCAGAACGCGCAGCTTGCCGCCCTTGACGTGGGGCAGGTAGTCGCCGCTGGGCGTCACCATGGCGGCGATCTGCCCGCCCACGGCATCGGTCACGCCGGGAATCGAGCCACGGTAGGGCACGTGCTTGAGCTCGGTCTGCGTCTCGATGCCCAGCAGGGCCCCGAGGAAGTGCGGCAGCGATCCCGCGCCGGGTGAGCCGTAGCTTGCGTCCTTCGGGTTGGCCTTGGCCCAGCCGATGAAGTCCTGCACCGTGCGCACGTTGGCCGGCACCATGGGCCCTACCGCCAGGCCGTGGTGCATGACCGCGCCGATGGACACCGGCGCGAAGTCCTCGGCCTTGTAGGCCAGCCGGCCGTAGATGTGCGGATAGATCGATAGCGCCGACACCGGTGCCAGCGCCAGCGCCGAGCCGTCGGCGGGCGAGGCCTTGAGCGACTCCAGCGCGATGCGGCCGCCCGCGCCGGGCTTGTTGTCGACCACGGCCGCGTTGCGGGTGTAGGCGCTGCCTGCGAGCTTCTCGCCCACGCGGCGCGCCACGCTGTCGCCCGAGCTGCCGGGCGGGAAGCCGTAGAAAATGCGCACCTGCTCCAGCGCCTGGGCGCGCAGCGTGAGTGCAGACAGCGGGCCGAGCGCCGTGGCGGCGGCCAGTGCGCCAAGGGCATCACGGCGGGTGTTCATCTCTTGTCTCCTTGTCTTCGTTGCCCTAGCGTGGCGCCATGCGCAGCGCGCCATCGAGCCGGATCACCTCGCCATTGAGGTGTCCGTTCTGCACGATGTGCACGGCCAGCACCGCGACCCTGGCGCCCAGGCGGGCGAGTTCGCGCGCGGTGGCTTCCCCCAGGCCCGATGCCCCGCCGGTGACCAGGGCGGCTTGTCCTTGCAATTGCATGCTGCTTCCTTTCGTTGCGGATTCAGCGTGCCCCGGGCCGTGCGATGCCGGGCGCGGTGCCCTGGTGCAGTGCCTCGACCAGCGCGGCGCGGTGCCGGAGCACGGCGCGCTGGTTGATCGAGCCTTTGTCGGTGACCTCGCCCAGGTCGATGGAGGGCGGCGTGCTCAGGATCAGCGCGCGGGCGACGCGGTTGGCGCTGCCGGTGGCGCCGGCGGCCAGCGTGTCCAGCAGTTGCTGCAGCCATTGGCGCACCGGCGCGCTGGCGGCCACCTGCTCCATCGAGGCGCCGGCCGGCAGCCCCGACAGGGCGCGCAAGGCCGGCGTAGGGAACAGCAGGGCGCCGACCTCGTGCAGGTTGATGCCGGTCAGCACGGCGTCCTGTACGTAGGGCGCGCCGGCCGCGGCGATGCGCGCGCGCAGCGGGCCCACGCTCACGAAGGTGCCGCTGGCGAGTTTGAAGTCTTCCGCGATGCGGCCATCGAAGCGCAGCCCGCGGTGGTGATTGGCCGGGTCGATCCAGGCCACGGCGTCGCCGGTGCGGAAGAAGCCTTCCTCGTCGAAAGCCTCGCGCGTGGCCTCGTCGTTGCGCCAGTAGCCCGGGGTGATGTTGGGGCCGCTGTAGCGCACCTCGGTCTTGCCTCCCACCGCCGCCAGCTTGATGCGCATGCCGGCGGCGGGCAGGCCCAGGTCGCCCGAGCGGACCTCGGGCCCGGTCACGTAGAGCGCGAAGGGCGCGGACTCGGTCATGCCCAGGCCCGTGCCCATGACGATGCGCTCGCCCACCTCGGCCTCCTGGGTGCGGTGCAGGCTGTCCCACACCGGCTGCGCCAGCGCGGCGCCGGCATAGAAGAACATCTTCACGCGCGACAGCAGGGTGCGGCGCAGCAGCGCGTCGTCCTGCATGGCCTGCGCGATGGCCTCGAATCCGGTGGGCACGTTGAAGTACGCCGTGGGCGCGATCTCGCGCAGGTTGCGCAGCGTTTCGGCCATGCCGGCGGGCGTGGGCCGGCCGTCGTCGATGTAGAGCGTGCCGCCGTTGTAGAGCACGATGCCCACGTTGTGGTTGCCGCCGAAGGTGTGGTTCCATGGCAGCCAGTCGACCAGCACCGGCGGCTCCGCTGCCAGCGCGGGGATGGACTGCAGCAGCTGCTGCTGGTTGGCGCACCACATGCGGTGCGTGTTGATCACCGCCTTGGGGTTCTTGGTGGAGCCCGAGGTGAACAGGAACTTGGTGATGGTGCCGGGATGGGTCGCGTGCAGCGCCGCGTCCACCGCCGGCGTGGCGGGCGTGGCCAGCAGTTCGGCCCAGGGCGTGCTCGCGCGGCCGGGCAGGCTGCCGTCGGCCAGCACCACCTCCACGTCGGCGCCCACCACCGCCTCGATGGCGCGGCCGTAGCGGCGGGCGTCGCTCGCGAACACCAGGCCGGGGGTGAGCGTGCCCAGCACGTGGCGCAGCTTGTCGAAGTCCTGGCTCACGGTGGAGTAGGCCGGCGACACCGGGCAGTGCGCAATGCCCGCATACAGGCAGCCCAGCGCCAGCAGCGCATGCTCGATGCCGTTCTCGCTCAGGATGGCCACCGGCCGCTCGGCCGACAGGCCGCGCGCCAGCAGGGCCTGGCCGATGCTGCGCGCGTGCCGCAGCGCCTGTGCATAGCTGACGTGCTCCCAGTCGCCTGTGCTGCCGTCGGCATGGCGGCGGCGTGCCACGTAGGTGCGCTCCTGCGCGGTGGCGGCCCAGTGCAGCAGGCGCTCGGTCATGCGGTGCGGGTAGGGCGCCAGCGGCTGCTCGGCCTCCAGGTACTGCACGCCCGGGGCGCCCTGGTGCAGCCTGGCGCGCGTGATGCCGAACTCGACGTGGCGGTAGCGCGGGGCCGCTTGCGTGGCGGGGGGCTCCTGGGTGTTTGTCTCGCTCATGTTCCTCATTCTTCCGGTCGGTTATCCACGGCGCTGCGCGTCACCCGCGGCGCATGAAACCCAGAGGAGCAGGCCATGCGCAGACATCCGCGGAACCGGCTCTGCCAGGCCGCAGGATGTGCCCCCTCGCAGGGGGAAGGCGAAGACGCGAAGCGCGTAGCCTGGGGGTGGTCCCATTCCAGCAACACCCGCAGCGAATAAAACCCAAAGGCCCAGAAGGCCGCGGAGCAGGCCATGCGCAGACATCCGCGGAACCGGCTCTGCCGGGCCGCAGGATGTGCCCCCTCGCAGGGGGAAGGCGAAGACACGAAGCGCGTAGCCTGGGGGTGCTTTCATTTCATCTCTTGCCGACCTTGGCGGCCTTGCCGTCGAGGAAGGCACGCACGCGCTGCTTGGCCTCGGGGGCACTCTGGGCGATGGCGGCCATCAGCGCCTCGGTGAAGAAGCCCTGGTCGGCCGGCTGCTCGGCGATGCGCGGCAGGGCGTGCATCAGCGCGTAGTTGGTGAGCGGCGCGTTCTGCGCCACGCGCGCGGCCAGCTCCAGCGCCTTGTCCAGGGCGGTGCCTTCGGGTACCAGGTACTGCGCGAAGCCGGCGCGCTCGCCGTCTTCGGCGTTGTAGACGCGGCCGGTCAGCATCATGTCGGCCATGCGTGCCGCGCCGATCAGCTTCGGTATGCGCACCGAGCCGCCGCCGCCGACGAAGATGCCGCGCGAGCCTTCGGGCAGCGCATAGAAGGTGCTGCTGTCGGCCACGCGGATGTGGCAGGCGCTGGCCAGTTCCAGCCCGCCGCCGACCACCGCGCCATGCAGCGCCGCGATCACCGGTACCGGGCCGAACTGCACCCGCTCCAGCGCCGCATGCCACATGCGCGAGTGGTGCAGGCCGGCGCCGGCGTCGCGCTCCTGCAGCTCCGACAGGTCCAGCCCGGCGCAGAAGTGCGGGCCCTCGCCGTCGAGCACGGCCGCGCGCACCGTGTCCGGCAGGTTCTCGAAGGTGTCGCGCAGTGCCAGGACCACGGCGTCGGACAGCGCATTGCGCTTGGACGGCCGCGCCAGCCGCACGAGCGCGACCGGGCCGCGCAGCTCCAGCTGCACGAAGGAGGAAGAAGCCTTGGGAGATGCCATTTCGATGTTTGCCAAATGGGCGGATTATTGTTATAAAAAATAACCAATTCAATCGGGGCAAACCGCCTCGCCGCCCGGATTTACCCTGAGCAAGCCGCACGTCGGAAACCTCCATGGACCACGAGAACCTGATCGCCATCGACATCCACACCCATGCCGAGGTGAGCTGCTGGAACCCTTTCGACAACTACGGCGAGGAGTACGACCGCGCGGCCGACAGGTACTTCAAGAACGGCCGCCGCCCGACCATCCAGGAAACCATTGACTACTACCGCAGGATCAGGATCGGCCTGGTCATGTTCACCGTGGACAGCGAGTCCCGACTGGGCCGCCGCCGCATCCCGAACGAGGAAATCGCCGAGGCCGCGCAGAAGAACGGCGACATGATGATGGCCTTCGCCAGCATCGACCCGCACAAGGGCCGGATGGGCGCGCGCGAGGCCGAGCGGCTCATCGAGGAGCACGGCGTCAAGGGCTTCAAGTTCCACCCCACGGTGCAGGGCTACCACCCCTACGACCGCATGGCTTGGCCGATCTACGAGGTGATCAATGCGCACAAGCTGCCGGCCATCTTCCACACCGGCCACAGCGGCATCGGCAGCGGCATGCGCTGCGGCGGCGGCCTGCGGCTGGAGTACAGCAACCCGATGCACCTGGACGACGTGGCGATCGACTTTCCCGACATGCAGATCGTCATGGCGCACCCGAGCTTTCCGTGGCAGGACGAGGCCCTGAGCGTGGCCACGCACAAGCCCAACGTCTGGATCGACCTGTCGGGCTGGAGCCCCAGGTACTTCCCGAAGCAACTGGTGCAGTACGCCAACACGCTGCTGAAGGACCGCGTGCTGTTCGGCAGCGACTACCCGCTGATCACGCCCGAGCGCTGGATGAAGGACTTCGAGGACGCCGGCTTCAAGCCTGAGGTGATGCCCGGCATCCTCAAGGGCAACGCAGTGCGCCTGCTGGGCCTGGACCAGAAGCCGGCCGCGCCGGCAGCCGCGTGAATGCTATCCAAATGATAGCTTGAAGCCTTGGATTCATCTTGTTTTTAGATGGTTTATTACCTGAAATGAAGATGGTTCCATGGCTTGCTGCTACAGTTTTTGTATGGCGCAGGCTCAGAAGAAGTGGCGCACGCCCACTTCGTAGCCGTTGGAGTGGCCGCCCGGCACGTTGGTGGGCGCCGCCACGCCCAGCACGCCGATGGCGCGCTGCGAGCCGCCCGAGTTGTTCAGGCGCGCGTAGGTGGCGTAGAGCTGCGTGCGCTTGGACAGGTTGTGGCCATAGCCGATGGCGAACTTGCGCCAGTCGGCTTCGGTCCCGCGGGTGTCGTAGCGGCCGACCGAGGCACGGATCTCACCCGCGCCCACCGGCACCTTCACGCCCAGTTGCAGGCCGCGCACGTCCACGCTGCCGCGCTTGTGGCCGGCCCACAGCAGCATCGGCTGCGCCACGCCGAAGTCGTAGCTCACGCCGAGGTTGCGGAAACGCTCGTCCTGCGCCTGCGTGGTGCCCTTGAGGTTGGCTGCCGACACCGAGACGTGCAGGGCAGCCTGGCGATAGCCCAGGCGCGTCCCCGTGTACTCGCCACCTGACGATGGGTCGGTGCTCAGGCGCTCGCTGAAGGCATGCTGCACCTGGCCGTAGAAGCCGCCGAGCTTGGATGGCGCGAAGTAGCTGACGGCGTTGCTGATCTGGATCGTGGGCGGGCCATTCATCACGAAGGTGTTGGTGCCGCCCACGCCGTTGGTCAGGAAGGGGTCGAATACCAGCGTGTTGAGGAAGGTCGCCGAATCGTCGCGGCCCAGGCGCACCTCGCCCCAGCGCCCGGTCAGGCTGACGGTGGCGCGGCGGTTGAAGCCCGCGCCCATTTCGCCGGTGTCCGGCGAGAAGCCGGCTTCGAGCCAGAAGCCGGCCGACAGGCCGCCGCCCAGATCCTCCACGCCACGCAAGCCGTAGCGGCTGATGTTGGCGCCGCTGTTGGACAGCCCGGTGCGCGAGCCGCCCGCGCCCGTGACGCGGGCGACGCCGACGTCGACGGTGCCGAACAGCGTGACCGAGGACTGCGCCTGGGCGCCCGCCGCGGCGGCGGCCAGCGCGGCGGCGGCCATGAGGGAGGGGGTGAGGTTGTGCATGGCGTGGGTCTCCTTGTGAAAAAAACGAAGGGCTGCCCGTTCCGCACTCGCGGAACATGGTCGAAGAACCTGGGGGAGGGAGAGGGCGCTAGATGTCGAGCACCAGCCTCTTGCCGGTGCAGCGCGAGACGCAGATCATCATCGTCCTGCCCGACTGGCGTTCGATCTTGCTCAGGATGCCGTCCTGGTGGTCCAGCTCGCCGTCGAAGTCCAGCACCGCCGTCTCGCACGCGCCGCACACCCCTTCCTTGCAGCTGTGGCCCGGGTTCAGCCCGGCGTCGATCAGCGCATCCAGGATCGACTTGCCCGCCGGCACCTCCAGCGTCTGGCCGCTGCGCTCGCACGACACCTCGAAGCCGTGCCGCTCGCTGGCCGACTCCGCCACCACCGCCGCGAAGCGCTCGATGTGCGCATGGGCGTAGCCCCACTGCTCGCACGCCTTCTCGAAGGCATCGAGCATCGGAGCCGGGCCGCAGCAGTAGTAATGGCTGTCGGCGCCGCGCCCGGCCAGCAGGCGGGCCAGGGCGGGGGGCGCGCCCTGCTCATCGTCGAAGTGCCAGGTGATGGATGCGGTCTTGTCCGCGAGCGCCTCGATGCCCTCGATGAAGGCCGCCTCCCTGCGGGTTCGCGCGCAATACACCACTTCCACCGGCCGGCCCAGCGCCACCAGGCGCTGCAGCATGCACCAGATCGGCGTCACGCCGATGCCGCCGGCCACCAGCACCGAACGCGCGGCGTCCTCGTGCAGGCGGAAGTTGTTGCGCGGCGCGGAGATCGGCAGCGTCATGCCCACGCGCAACTGCTGGTGCACGTAGCGCGAGCCGCCGCGGCTCCTGCGGTCATGCAGCACGCCGACCACGTAGCGCTGGCGCTCGCCGGCCGGGTTGCACAGTGAATAGCTGCGCACCAGGCCGTTGGGCAGGTGCAGGTCGATGTGGGAGCCGGCCTCGAAGGCGGGGAAGTCCACGTCCGGCGTGGCCGGGCGCAACTCGACGCTCACGATGCCCTCGGCCTCGTAGCGCATGGTGTGCACGAGGGCGTTCAGTGTGGGAGAAGACATGGCGGGCAGGCCTGGGGTCAGCCAATCTGCGCCTGCGCCAGGTTGCGCATGTGGCGGCGCAGCCGGACGATGCCCAGGTCGTGCTGGTACAGGTTCTCGTGCTGGTTGGCGTCGGGCTCCATGTCTTCGAGCATCACGCGGTCCTGCTCCAGCACGTGCCAGTGGCGCGCCTCCAGCCGGTTCTTGTAGAGAAAGCGCCAGGTGTCGCGCTGCCAGCCCGGCGGCAGTTTGCGCACGCGCCAGAAGAAGGTGGCGGTCATGCCCTTCACGATGGGTGAGAACGCGCCGATGATGATGAAGTTGCCGCCGGGGCCGCCGGTCTTGGGGTAGGGGATCTCCAGCCGCATCCAGTGGATGCCGGTGTCGGCCCACTCGGTCCAGTCGAAGTTGACGTTGCGCTGGCCCTCCTTCTCGAACACGAAGCCGGTGTCGGTCGGGCGGATGACGAACCTGGCGCTGGAATCGCCTTCGGCCATCGAATGCGACTGCTTGTGCAGGAAGGTGCCGTGCATCGGGTCCATCACGTTGTCGAGCACGTAGCGGTAGTCGCCCTTCCACTCGGTGTAGCAGAGGAAGCTGCTGTACTCGGCCTCGTCGTTGAGTTGCTCGGGCAGCACCAGCGGCGGCGGCGTGTCGACCGGGTCCTTCGAGTTGTAGAGGAACACCGCGCCCGCGCGCTCCTGCACGTGGAAGTGGCGCGTGGCCCGCGAGCCTTCGAGCTTGCAGCCCGGGCTGCCGGGCACGCGCGTGACCACGCCGTCATGCCGGACTTCGACGCCGTGGTACGGGCAGGAGAGCCGGTCGCCCAGGATCACGCCCTGCGACAGCGGCGCGCCGCGGTGCGGGCAGCGGTCTTCCAGCGCATGCAGCACGCCATCGCCGTCGCGCCACAGCGCGAGCTTGCGGCCCAGGCGGCGCAGCGAGACGGGGTTCTCCTTGATGAAGTGCGAGGGGCAGATCGGGTACCAGAGGTCCTTCAGGCCGATTTCGAGCAGATGGTCGATCGGGTCGGCGGCGATGGGCTGGGTGGCGGCATTCATGGTGGACTCCTCTCAGGCGGCCAGCGCGGCCATTTCCTTGCGGTACAGCGCCTCGGTCCAGCGCTGGCCGCCGGGCGTGGCCAGGCCGCTGTCGTTCAGGTGCTGGACCAGGCCGGGCAGATCGTGGATGCCGTCGGCGAAGGCGCGCTCGATCGCATCGCCGAGCAGGTCTTCATAAGTGGTCGCCGGGCGCTGGCGCGCCTGGTGCGCTTGCAGGTAGCGGTCTTGTTGCATCGTGGGCCTCCGTGGGAGTGAGGGGAAATGAATCAGGCCGTGGCCGCGACGGGTTCGCCCAGCGGCACGGACCAGGCGTCGTAGCCGTAGACCCAGTCGGCGTTGCCGCCTTCGCGCAGCCAGTTGTTGCCGCGCGAGCCGAGCTGCACCTGGCTGGCGCGTGCGATGCGGGCCTTTTCGTAGCCTTGCAGCGCGCGCGCCACATCGGCCATGGCCACGCCGTCGAGGTGGCGGGCGAGCACCACCGCATCCTCGATCGCCATGCCCGCGCCCTGCGCCATGAAGGGCAGCATCGGGTGCGCCGCATCGCCGAGCAGCGCCATGCGGCCGGCCGCCCAGGCGGGCATCGGGTCGCGCTCGTACAGCGCGGTCTTGAGCACGGTGTCGCAGGCGTCGAGCAGGGCCCGCGCCTCGGGGTGGTAGGCCACGTACTGCTCGCGTAGTTCGTCCACGCTGCCGGGCGCGGTCCAGGATTCGAGGTGCCAGGTGTCCTGCGGCGTGGTGGCGAAGATGAAGACGTCCTTGCCGCGGTTCAGCGGGAAGGTGACGATCTGGCTCTGCGGGTTCGGGCCCCACCACTTGGTGAAGGCGCCGAGGTTGGGCACGCCGGCCACGCGCTCGGCCGGCACCACGGCGCGGTATGCGACGATGCCGGTGAAGCGCGGGCTCTCGGCACCGAACATGGCCGTGCGCACGCAGGAATGGATGCCGTCGGCGCCCAGCAGCGCGCCGACGCGGGCGCTGCTGCCGTCGGTGAACGCGAGGCTCACGCCCTCGCCGTCCGCGGCGATGGTCTCGGCGCGCTTGCCGAGCGCGACCTGCCCGATCGGAAACATGTCGGCCAGCGCCGCCAGCAGGTCGGCGCGGTGGATGGTGAGCTGCGGCGCGCCGTAGCGCTGCTCGGCGGTGTCGGCCATCTCCAGGCGCGAGGTCTCCTCGCCGGTGTCGTAGGTGCGGCTGATGCGGTGCGACGGGCGCGCGGCCGTCACCCGGACCGCATCGCCCACGCCCAGGCCGTCGAGTGCGCGCACCGCATTGGGCGTGAGGTTGATGTCGGCGCCGACGCGGGCGAACTGCCGGGCCTGCTCGAACACGACCACGTCGTGGCCGGCGCGCCGCAGCGCGATGGCCGCGACCAGGCCGCCGATGCCGGCACCGACGATGCCGATGGTGGATTCACTTGTCTTCATGGGCTGTCTCCCCTCTTGTTGCTGATGGTGCCTACTCGGCGACGATGTTGCGGGCCTTGATGATCCTGGCCCACACCGCCGTCTCGTCGCGGATGTAGGTGCTGAACTCGGCGGGCGTCATGGCCGCGTCGGTCATGCCCTGCACCTTGAGGCGTTCGCGCACCTCGGGCTGCGCGAGCACTTCCGCCGCGTCCTTGGCGAGCTGCTCGACCACCGCGGCCGGCGTGCCCTTGGGCGCCATCAGGCCGTACCACGAGGTCACGGTCACGCCCTGGATGCCCTGCTCTGCGAGCGTGGGGATGTCGGGTGCGGCGGCACTGCGCCTGGCTTCCGTCACGCCGATGGCGACCAGCTTGCCCTGCTTGAGGAACGGCAGCGTGGCGGGCAGGTTGCTGAACATCAGCGGCACCGCGCCGCCGAGCACGTCGTTGAGCGCCGGTGCCGTGCCCTTGTAGGGCACGTGCAGCAGGTCGATGCCGGCCTGCTGCTTGAACAGCTCGCCCGCCAGATGCAGGCCGCTGCCCACGCCCGGCGAGGCATAGGACAGCGTGCCCGGCCTGGCCTTGGCCATCGCCACCAGCTCCTGCGCGCTCTTGATGCCCGACGAGGGCGCGGCCACCAGCACGTTGGGCGCCTTGGCCAGCAT
This sequence comes from Xylophilus sp. ASV27, assembly GCF_016428875.1. Lineage (GTDB taxonomy): Bacteria > Pseudomonadota > Gammaproteobacteria > Burkholderiales > Burkholderiaceae_C > Xylophilus. The sequence goes on along the minus strand of NZ_JAELTO010000002.1, from coordinate 93,966 downwards.
GGTGACCGGCACGAAGTCGCGCTCGATGTCGAACGGGAAGTTGCGCATCAGCGTCGGATTGATCGTGAGGTTGCCGGCCGGCACCACCAGCAGCGTGTGGCCGTCGCCCTTGGCGCGCCGGACTTTGTCGATGCCGATGTTGCCGGCCGCGCCAACCAGGTTCTCGACCACGGCGGGCTGTCCGTAGCGCTTGGACAGTCCATCGGACAGCATGCGCGCCAGCGTGTCCACCGGTCCGCCGGGCGGGAAGGGCGAGACGATGGTGAAACGCTCGCTGGCCAGTTGCTTCTGGGCATCGCTCTGCGCATGTGCGGGCGCGCAGGCAATGGCCAGCGCGGCCAGGGCGGAGACGGCGTTACGGCGGTGCATGGTGCTTGGGCGATTCATTTCTTCTCGGTCAGGAAGGCAGCTTTCGGGCCTTCGGCGTTCTTCTGGCGGCGGGTGTTGCCGTCGAGGCCGCCATCGACCGCCCATTCCGCGAACACCGTCGGGCCGGGCTCGAACTCGCGCGGCTGCCAGTCGGCGGTGAGCTGGTCCTCGTCGGCGTAGTACTCGATCAGGCCGCCGGCCGGGTTCTTGAAGTACCAGAAGTAGGCCGAGGACACCGGGTGCCGGCCCGGGCCGAGCTGCGTTTCCCAGCCGCGGCGCGAGAAGTGCAGGCCGCCGCCGAAGACTTCATGGATGTCGCGCACCGTGAAGGCCACGTGGTTGAGCCCGCGCTTGCCCGAGGGAATCTGCAGCAGGAACAGGTCGTGGTGCCCGCCCTCGGCCGCGCAGCGCATGAAGGCGCCGCGGTTGGGGTAGCTGTCGGACGCGACGAAGCCCAAGCGCTGCGCATAGAACGCGCTCGTGGCCGCCACGTCGCTCACGAAGAACACGACATGGCCGACTTCGATCGGCGTGGCGCGCTCGTAGATCGGCGCGGCCTGGTTGACGCGCGGTTTGGCGTTCCAGGTGTTCATGGCGCCGCATTCGACCTCGACCGCGTGCTTGCGGCTGACCTGCAGGCGCACCGCGAGGCCGTTGGGGTCGATGCAGCCGATGCGGCGCGCGCCGTCTACGGTGGCGTCGAAGAAACCCGGCTCCTGGGCGATGGCAGCGGCATAGCGGTCCAGGTCGGCATCGCCGTCCACGCCCCAGACCACTTCGCGCAGCGTCGGGCCTTCTTCCATCGCGGGCGGCAGGCCGGGCTTGTCCAGCGCCGCGACCACCACCTTGCAGCCGTTGAGGCACTCGAAAACGAGTTCGTCCGCCGCTTGCGACTTGAGCGCGAGGCCCCAGTCTTCGAAGAAGCGGCGGCAGGTGGGCAGGTCGTCCGCGCCATAGGTGATCTGGTCGATGCCAAGTACGCTCATGTCAGTTTCTCGCCGTGGTGTTCATGGGGCTGTGGCCTTTTTCGCTCTTGGCGCTTGTTCGAGGCGCGTGCAGTCGGGGCGCGTGCACAGGGATTCGCGGAGCAGAGCACGCCGCAGGCGTGAGCGTGCCCTGAACGGCGGCGCTGAGAACCACACAGAAAATGGGTAGCAAGAAGCGTCATCCCAGCGCCCAAGGCAGAGGTTGTTCGTTCGTTCCCCAGTACATGCTCTTCTGCTCCATGTACTGGAAGATCCCTTCGCGGCCCTTCTCGCGGCCCAGGCCGCTGTCGCGCCAGCCGCCGAAGGGCGTGGACACCGAGAACTGCTTGTAGGTGTTGATCCAGACCGTGCCGGCCTGTACTGCGCGCCCGAGCTTCCAGGCGCGCTTGAAGTCTCGGCTCCAGATGCCGGCGGCCAGCGCGTAGACGCTGTCGTTGGCCTGCGCGATCAGCGACGCCTCGTCGTCGAAAGGCATGGCGACCAGCACCGGGCCGAAGATCTCTTCCTGGCTGATGCGCGCGCGGTTGTCCAGGCCTTCCAGAATGGTCGGCCGGTAGAAATAGCCGCGGTCATAGCCGGCGCCATGCGGGCGCACGCCGCCGGTGCGGATGCGGCCGCCTTCGGACACGCCAAGCTCCACGTAGCGCTCGATGCCCTCGCGGTGCCTGGCGGTGATCAGCGGGCCCATCTGCGTCTGCTCCGAGGCCGGGTCGCCCACGCGCAGCGCGTTGGCGCCATCGACCAGCCGTGTCAGGAACTCGTCGTAGAGACAGCGCGCCACGAACAGGCGCGAGCCGGCAATGCAGGATTCGCCCGAGGAGCTGAAGATGCCGTAGAGCACGCCGCTCACCGCATGGTCCAGGTCGGCATCCTCGAGCACCATGGTCGGCGACTTGCCGCCCAGTTCGAGCGACACCGGCATCATCTTGTCGGCCGCGATGTGGGCGATGTGCCGGCCGGTGGTGGTGCCGCCCGTGAAAGACACGCGCTTGACCAGCGGGTGCTGCGTGATCGCGTCGCCAATGACCGAGCCCTTGCCCGGCAGCACGCTGACCATGCCCCTGGGCACGCCCGCCTTCTCGCAGATGCGCGCCAGCTCCAGCGCCATCAGGGGCGTGACCTCGGCGGGCTTGACCACCACCGCGTTGCCCGCGGCCAGCGCGGGCGCGAGCTTCTGCGCCTCGCTGGCAATGGGCGAATTCCACGGCGTGATGGCGGCGACCACCCCCATGGGCTCGTGCACGCTCATGGTGACGAAGGCACCGCGCGAAGGGGTGATGGTTTCCTCCAGCGTTTCCAGCGCGGCCGCGAAGAACTGGAAGGTGCCGGCGGCGCTGGCGACGAGGTTGCGCGTCTCGGCGATCGGCTTGCCGTTGTCCAGGCGCTGCCTCTGCGCCAGCGACTCGCTTTCTTCGCGGATCAACTGCGCGACGCGGTTCAGCACCGCCGCGCGTTCGTGCGGCAGCTTCTGCGCCCAGCCGCTGGTGCGGAAGGCGTGGTCGGCGCGGGTGATGGCCTCGTCCACGTCGGCCAGGCTCGCCGCGCGCAGGCGCGCGATCGGCTCGCCGGTGGCGGGATAGAGGCTTTCGTAGACGTCGCCGCCACCCAGGCGCCATTCGCCGGCGACGCAGATCGGAAGGAGTTCGGAGGAGATCATGGAGGCCTCAGATGGCAAGGGCCGCAGCCCGGTTGCGCAGCGCGCGCACGGCGCTGTAGACGGTCAGCGCGGAGGTCTTGGGGTTGGCCGCGAGCGGCTTGTTGCGCATGCTCAGCGCGAAGCTGCCGAAAGCGCCTTCCGCTTCGACGGTGTGCACGTTCTCGGCCGTGGCCGGATCGGCGATCAGGCGCACCAGCGTCCGGTCGAGCCCGAGGCCGGCGAGCGAGACGGTGGCCGCGACGTTGGCGTTCTTGGGGTAGAGCCGGGCGGCTTCGCGCGCGCTGCCCTCGAAGATCACGCTGGCCTGCGTCAGCGCGCCGAGGTCGCGGCCCTGCTCGGCCGGCGTGCCCTTCCAGGCCTGCGGCGGCTTGCGGCCGGTGTAGCGCACGCTGTCCAGGCCGCCGAGCCGGGCGGCGGCCAGCGCGTCGATGGCGCCGATGGCGCCGGCGATCAGCTGCACCTGCGTCCTGCCGGCGAGGGCGGCGGCTTCTAGCTTGTCGGCGCATCCGCCGGCCGACAGCGCGCCGACCGAGGCGACGATGCAGGGCGTGCCGCGCGCCAGAGCCGGCAGCACGTGCTCCTCGATGGCCGCATGGCCCGCGGTCTCGAGCACCAGGTCGATGCCGCTCGCAGGCACGCTGCTTGCCACCTGCACTCCCGGCGCCAGCGCCTGCGCCGCGGCCACGCCTTCGGCCGGCACGACGATGGCCGTCACGGCCAGGCCTGCATCGCCCTTGAGCAGCTCGTATACCGAGCCGCCGATGGCGCCGAAGCCGATGAGTGCGACGCGCAGCATGCCGATGTCCTTCATTGCACCGATGCGGCGGACTCGCCGAGCGCCGGGATCTGGGTGACGGTGTTGGTCGGCGGGCCGGCGAAGGCGCTCTTGAAACCGCCGATGGCCAGCATGTCGATTTCGAGCAGGAACGGGCCGGGCTTGGCCAGCGCCTCGCCAAGCCTGGCCTTCAACTCGTCCAGGCGCTGCACCCGCGCATGCGGCAGCGCCAGCGAGGCGCAGAGCATGGCGTAGTCGGGCGTGTGCAGATCGGCATAGCAGCGGCGGCCGCCGTACTGCGCGTCCTGGATGTTCTTGATGACGCCGTAGCCCTTGTCGTTCATGAGCACGATCAGCATGTCGGCCTTTTCCTGCACCGCGGTCGCGAGTTCGCCCAGGTTCAGGATGAAGCCACCGTCGCCCGCCAGGCAGAAGGTCTTGCGGCCCGAGCCGGTCACCGCCGCGCCGATGGCCGCGCCAATGGCCATGGGCATGCCCTGGCCGATGCCGCCGCCGGTGGCGTGCACGCCGGCGCTGGGCTCGAAGATGCGCAGCTCGCGATTGCCCCAGGTGCTGTTGGACACGGTCACGTCGCGCACCCAGTTGAACCTGCGGCCGGCCGCGGCCTGCAGCTCCTTGACCAGCGCCGCGTAGGGGCCGAGGCCGTCGGTCAGCGAGGCGACTGCCTGCTCATGCGCGGCGCGCAGCTCGGTGAGCAGTGCCGGGTCGGCCTGGTAGTGGGCGGCCTCGAGGCGGTCGGCCAGCCCTTCGAGGGCGAGCGCGGAGTCGCCGCAGACGAACAGGTCGGTCACGTAGCCGCGGCCTTCGGCGGCGGCGTCCGCGTCGATGCGCAGCAGCGGGCGCGGCAGCTTCAGCTCGTACTTGAGCGTTTCGTTGCCGCGCAAGCGCGAGCCGACGACCAGCATCGCGTCGCAGCGCTGGTACAGCGCCTCGACCGGCTTGTGGATGTTGTAGGAGCCGAGCGAACCGGCATCGTCCTCGGGCACGGTGCCGCGGCCCTGCGTGGTCGTGACCACGCCGAAACCGAGCTTCTGCAGGCGCCGGATGGCCGCGCCGGCATGGCGTGCGCCGCCGCCGACCCACAGCATCGGGCGCCTGGCGGCCGACAGGCGCGCGGCCAGCGCATCGAGCGCCGCGGCCGAAGGCACCGGCCGCTCGATGGGCAGCGGCGACAGGTCGGCCGGCATGGTGGTCAGTGCCGACTGGATGTCGATCGGGATCTCCACGCTGACCGGGCCGGTCGGCGCGGTCAGTGCGAGCTGCACCGCGCGCTTGAGCGTGCCCAGCACCGTCTCGACGCTGCGCACGCGCAGGGCCGCCTTCGACACCGCCTTGAGCATGGTGAGCTGGTCGGGCGCCTCGTGGATGTAGGACATGCCCTTGTCCAAGTACGGCGTCTCGATCTGCCCGGTGATGTGCAGCAGAGGCGCGCCGGCGGTCAGCGCCTCGACCATGCTGCCGGCGATGTTGCCGGCCGCCGGGCCGGTGCTCGTGAGGCACACGCCCAGGCTGGCGGTGGAGCGCGCATAGGCGTCGGCCATGTTGCCGGCGCCGGCTTCGCCGCGCGCGGGCACGAAGCGGATCGCGCCGCGCTGCGCGAAGGCGTCCAGGATCGGCATGTTGTGGATCGAGATCACGCCGAAGGCCGCCTTGACGCCGCACTGTTCGAGGAAGGCTGCGACGACTGCGCCGACCGTGACTTGCTTGGTTTTCATCTCAGATGTCCCTGGAACTTGATTGAATGACGGATACCGGCGCTGCCAAGGCGCGAAACACCGCGGAACCGGCGTTGCCGGGCCGCTGGTGCTGCCCCCTTGAAGGGGTGCGGAAGCCACACCAAGTGGGCAAGGCTGGGAGTGCGCTCATGCATGGCGAGAGAGGCCTCCGGAAATGTCGATGTGACTGCCCGTCGTATACGACGCGAGGGGCGACGCGAGGAAGAGAATCGCGCGCGCGGCTTCGGCCGGAAGCCCCAGGCGACCCAGCGGGATGTGCTTGTTCTGCGCGAGCTGGCCGCTCCAGGCGGACCAGTCCTGCGACATGTCATCGCGCGCCTCGAAGCGGCGGCGCCACTGGCCCGACTCGACCAGGCCGATCAGGATGCCGTTGACCCGCACGCCCTGCGGTGCGAACTCGGTGGCCATCGAGCGCACCAGGTTCAGCAGGCCGGCGCGCGCGGCCGAGGTGGCGACCATGTGCGGCTCGGGCTGGCGCGCCAGCAGCGAGTTGGCGCAGACGATGGACGCATCGCCCAGCACCGCGCGCTGCGCCGCGAGCTGCGGCAGGAAGGCGCGCGTGGGGTGGATGACGGAGAAGAATTTCAGGTTCAGCTCCTCGGTCCAGGCCGCGTCCCCGGTGTTGGCGAATGTGGAGACGCGCCCCTGTCCCGCGTTGTTGACCAGCATCGAGGCGGGCCCGAGCGCGGCCTCGCTGGCCGCGGCAAAGGCCCTGACCGAGGCGCCGTCGAGCACGTCGCAGGCTTGTGCGAAGAGCTTCGCGTCGGGGAACTGCCCGCGCAATCCGGCCACCGCGCGGCCGAGCCGCCCGGCGTCGCGCCCGCACAGGGCCACGGCGGCGCCGCAGCCGAGCAGCAGCTCGACGGTCGCCAGCCCAATGCCCGAGGAGCCGCCCGTGACCACGGCCACGCGCCCGGCCAGTGCATCGGCGGCGAAAAAGGAGGTCGCCTGTGTCGTCATGGCATTCACGCGCCGCGCAGCGGAACCACCTTGCTGGCACGCGCGGGGGAGTAGTTCAGGAGGCCCGAGATTTCATCGGCCGTGCTGCGCACGCGCTGCACCATCTCGTCCATGCGGCTCTCCTCGATGTGGCCCGAGGTGATGGTCACGCCCAGGGCGGCGACGATGTGGCCGCTGTGGTCGCGCACCGGCGCGGCGATGGTGGAGATGTGGGCCTCGAAGAAGCCTTCGCCCAGCACGTAGCCGCGCGTGCGGTCGGCCTGCACCATGTCGAAGAGCTGGTTCACGGTCTTGGGCGTGCTCGGCGAGAAGGTCTCGAGCCTGTCCTCGGGGTAGAGCGCGCGCAGTTGCGGCAGCGTCAGGTCTTCGAGCAGCACGCGGCCGAGCACCGTGGCATGGGCCGGCAGGCGCGTGCCCACGGTGACCGCGCTGGCGAACGGCGTGGGCGGCGCGACCTTGGCGACGTAGACGATCGAGCGGCCGTCGCGCACCACCAGGTTGCAGGGCGTGCGCAGCTCATCGCACAGGCGCTGGAGCAGCGGCGTGCCGAGCTGCGTCAGCTCCAGCGAAGCGAGGTATTCGAAGCCCAGGCGCAGCACCGCAAGGCCCAGGCGGTAGTCGCGCCCGCCTTCGGCGCGTTCCAGGAAGCCCATGTTCTCCAGCGTGGTGAGCAGGCGGAACACGGTGGAGCGCGGCAGGTCGAAGCGGCGCGCCAGCTCGGGCGCGGAAAGGCTGCGGTTCTCGCGGTTAAATTCGCACAGCATGCGCAGGCCGCGCTCGAGCGCGGGCACGTTGTAGCGGTCGGCGCCCTTGTCCATATCTTCGTTGTCGTTGGCCATGGTCGTTGCTTGTTTCCGTTGGTGGTTCCGGTGGCCCCGTCAGGCGGCGAGTGCCTCGCGCAGCAGCGTGGAGACGGCCTGCGGCTGTTCCACGTAGCTGGCGTGCCCCGCGCCTTCGATGGGTTCGAGTGCCACCCCGCACTGGCGCGCGACTTCGGCGCAGGCCTGCGGCGGGGTGACGACGTCGAGCGTGCCACAGGCCACGCGCACCGGCATGGCGGGCGGCAGGTCGGCCAGGAGATTTCCGTTGCACAGCAGCTCGATGGCCTGGCGGTAGCCGTGTTCGTTGAGCCGCGCCATGTTCCAGCGCACCCATTGGCGCGCGGATGCGCTGGCCGTGTCGGACACGAGGCGGCCGGAGCGATGCGCGGCCATGCCGGCGATGCCGAGTGCATCGAGCGTGGCGAGGCGCTCGGTGCGTACCCTGGCGCGGGCTTCGGCGCGCGACGGCGCGCCATAGCCGGCGGCGGGACTGATCAGCACGAGGCGGCGGATGCGCGAGGCCAGCGCCGAACCGCCGCGCGCGGCGGCCGCCGCGGCGAGTGCGCCGAGCGAATGGCCGACCAGCACGCAGGACGGGATTTCGAGCGCATCGAGCACGGCATGCAGCCGCCGCGCGTAGTCCGCCGCGCCGGGCGCGGCAGGCGCCAGCGGTGTCGATGCACCGTATCCCGGCGCGTCCCAGGCGATGAGGCGGGCCTGCGGTGCGAGCGTCAGCGCAACCTGGAGCCACGAGGCCGCCCCGGAGCCGATGCCGTGCAGGCAGACGATGGCCGGCCCTTGCCCGTGTTCGCGCACCGACACCACCGCGCCGCCGCCGACCGGCACCGAGCGGGCCGGGAAGCGGGCGTCGAGCAGCGCCAGCTCCGAAGCCGGCAGCGTCAGTGCGTCGGTGGCAAGTGCTTCCTGCATGGCGGGCCTGTCAGCGCTTGATCTTGGCGAGCGGGTGATCGGCGGGGTAGGTCGGCGTGACCGGCTTCTTGGCGCCCAGCATCACGCACATCAGCGCGTCTTCGTCGCCGATGTTGATCTCTTCGCGGTAGACGCCCGGGGGCACCGAGATCAGGTCGCGGTCGGTCATGATGGTCTCGAAGCGCTCGCCGTCCTTCTCGATGATCACCTTGAGCTTGCCGCGGATCAGGAAGAACACTTCCTCCACGTCGGTGTGCAGGTGCGGCGGGCCTTCATGGCCGGCCGGGATCACCATGGTCGAGAAGGTGAAGTGCTCGGCCGGCACGGTGTTGGCGTCCTTGGCCACGCCGGTGCCGCCGGTGCCCACGTAGCGCATCTGCGCGCGGCGGTACTTGGGGTCGAAGTCGGCCTGGAACTTCAGCGCGTCCCAGTCGTACTTGCGGGTGGCGTAGCGCGCGATGCGGGTGTTCATCCAATCGGCAAGGCTGCTGCCCGCGGGCTGCTGCCAGCTCGGCGCTTCGGCGTTGATGTTGGTTTGTTCGGACAGATCGCTCATGGGGTCACTCCTTGGTCGGAAAAATCAGTTCATCACGAAGCCGCCGTTGACGGCCAACACCTGGCCGGTCACGAAACGCGAAAGGCCGGACAGCAGGTACAGCGCGGCGCCGCACACGTCGGCGGCCTGCTGCTCGCGCGGGATGGCGCGGCCTTCGAGGTACTTCTGGTGGCGCGCCAGCGGCACGTACTCGGTGGCCTCGACCAGCGTGAGGCCCGGCGCCACGGCGTTGACCGTGATCTGGTCGCCGCCCCATTCGCGCGCCAGCGAGCGCGTCATGGAGATGACAGCGCCCTTGCTGGAGGCATAGGCCAGCAGCTTGGGCGCGCCCCAGAGCGCGGTGTCGGAGGCCAGGTTGACGACCGCGCCACGGCCGCTTGCCGCAAGCGCGGCATGGCAGGCGCGGCCCATGAGCCATGTGCCGCGCACGTTGACGTTCATCACGCGATCCCACAGGTCGACGTCGAGCTGGTGCGCGTCGCGGCCGCCCGAGTTGGTGATGGCGGCGTTGTTGACCAGGCCGTCGAGGCCGCCGAGCAGGCGGATCGCCTCGCCCGCGCAGGCCTCGATGGCCGCGGGGTCCGCCAGGTCGACGCCGAGCGCATGCGCCGCGTGGCCGGCGGCACGCAGCGCCTCGGCCTCGGACTCGGCCAGCTCGCCCAGGATGTCGGCTAGCACCACGCGCGCGCCCGCGGCGGCGATGCACTGCGCAAAGGCCAGGCCCAGGCCGCGCGCGCCGCCGGTCACCAGGACGCGGCGGCCCGCGAGCAGCCCGGAGGGCAGTTCGGCCAGCAGGACCTGCAGGCTCGAGGGATCGGCAGTGGCTGTGAGTTCGGACATGGAGTGCTCAGTGTTCAGTTCTTACGGCGCTCACGCGTCGCCACCGCACACGAATCCGGGGCGGCCATGCGCAGGCGTCCGCGGAGCCGGCTTTGCCGGGCCGCAGGATGTGTCCCCTCGCGGGGGGGGGGGCGAAGACGCGAAGCGCGTAGCCTGGGGGTGCTTCATTTCAGTCTGCCTGGATGCCGAGGTCCTGGATGACCTTGCCGAAGCGGGTGAAGTCGGCCGCGTTGGTCTTGGCGAGCACGTCGGCAGCGCCGCCCACGGGCTCGGTGCCGAGCACCGCCATGCGCGCGACGATGTCGGGCATCTTGAGGATCTCGTTGAAATGGCCGTTGAGCGTCTTCACGATCTCCTGCGGCAGGTTGCGCGGACCAAAAAGGCCGTGCCATGCCGTCACCTCGACGTCCTTGTAGCCCAGTTCGGCGAACGTCGGCACCTTGGGCGCGAGCGGCGAGCGCTCGCGGGAAGCCACGGCCAGCGGCAGCAGCTTGCCGCTGGCGAGATAGGGCTCCACCGGGCCGAGGGTGATGAAGGTCAGCGGCACGTGGCCGCCCAGCACGTCGTTGACGGCGGGCGCCACGCCTTTGTACGGAATGTGCACGAGCTTGGTGCCCGAGGCGCGGGCGAACATCTCGCCCAGGATGTGCATCGGCGAGCCGCTGCCCGGGCTGGCATAGGACAGCGACTTGCCGGCGCCCCGGGCGGCGCCGACGGCGTCCTTCAGGCTGGCAAGGCCACCGCCGCTGCCCGCCACGAGGAACAGCGGCAGGCTTCCGGTCTGCACGATCGGCGTGAAGCCGTTGAGCACGTCGTAGCCCGAGGTGCCTTGGGTCTTCAACACCAGTTGCGCGATCGAGAAGGTGCTGGGCGCGAGCAGCAGCGTGTAGCCATCGGGCGCGGCCTTCGACACGAAGCTGCTGCCGATGATGCCGCTGGCGCCCGGCCGGTTTTCGACCACCACCGGTTGTCCCACGCGCGCCGACAGCTTTTCGGCAAACACCCGCGCCAGCGCATCGGTGTCGCCACCGGCCGGGTAGGCGACGACCAGCGTGATCGGCTTGCTCGGGTAGCTGTCGGCCCAGGCAAGTCCGGCGGCGCAGCTTGCGGCCACGGAAATGGCAGCGGCGATGGCATGGCGGCGGGTGAGTTTCATCGGGGTTCCTAAGGTCTGGTTTGTTTCACTAAAGAGACATTGATTGATTAATGGAACGTGACGAAGAATACCGGGCAAGAGGAATTCTTCGCTAGGTGAAAACCCTAGGGTTTGCAGACCAACGACAACGGGGCGGGCCTTTCGGACCGCCCCGTCACAGGCTGCATCTGGCTGATTGCTATTAAATATGTAGCAATAAGCCCAGGTTATTCCTGGGTTTCAGGCCTTTTCTCTATTGAACGGGTGTGTGCAGCAGTTCCAGGAAATGCTGCAGCGCCGCCGAGGCCGGCCGGTCGCGCCGCACGATGCTGCCGTAGGCGGCCAGCCGGTGGCGCATGGCGTAGGGGAGTATGCGCAGCAGGCCATGCTGCTCGTAGCGCCCGGCGATGGAGGCCGGTATCACGGCGATCATCTCGGTGCGCGCGATCAGGTTGGTGGTGGTCAGGATGGAGGCGGTCTCGACCAGTCCGGGCGGCAGCGGGGTGTGCCGGGCGGTGAATTCCTGCTCGATCACGTCGCGCATCGGGCTGCCGGCGGGCTGCAGGATCCACGGAAAGCTCTGCATGTCGGCAAAGCGCACGGTCTTGCGCTGCGCCAGCGGGTGATCCTGCGCCACCACCACCGACAGCGCCTCGTCGCCGATCGGACGGAACGTGCAGTCGCCCCCGGTGCGCCCCGGCATGCGGCCGATGACGAGGTCGAGCGCGCCTTCGCGCAGCAGTTCCATGAGGCGGTCGCTGGTGCCCACCGCGATTTCCACCGTGAGCAGCGGGTAGCGCGTCTTCAGGCGCACCAGGGCGTTGGTCAGGTCTTCCGGCGACGCCGCCATGATGCTGCCGATGAACAGCTTGCCGGCGCTGCCCAGGCGCAGTTCCTGCAGCTCGCGCCGCATGGTCTCCAGCCCGCCGCGCATGCCGCGGAAATGCTGGGTCACGCAGATGCCCGCCGGGTTCAGGCGCAGCCCGCGCCCGACCCGGTCGAACAGCCGGTTGCCCAGCGTTTCTTCCAGCTCGTGGAGCATCTTGGTGGCCGCGGGCTGGGTCATGCCGACTTCGGCCGCGGCGGCGCGCAGCGTGCCGCGGTCTTCTATGGCCAGCAGCAGCGCCACCTGGCGCATGCGCATGCGGTTGAGCAACTGGGGCACGGCGTCGGTATGGGACATGGTGGCGGCGAGCGATAGCCTACAGATATCAATAGATCAGAGAAAGTCATTTTACGGAAATCAATCATCTCTCTACGATGCGCTCCGACACGTGCACCAACGCACATTCAGGAGACAAAGATGATTCGTCGTTCCGCCATGGCGGCCATGGCGTTCGCCATGCTCGCCCCGCTGGGAGCGCTGGCGCAGCCGGGTGACTGGCCCACGCGCAATGTGCGCATCCTGGTCGGTTCGGCCCCCGGCGGCGGCACCGACGCCATGGCGCGCGCCGTGGCCGACCGGCTCGGGCCGCTGCTCAAGCAGCCGGTGATCGTGGAGAACCGCCCTGGCGTCTCCAACACGCTCGCCGCCGATGCCACGGCCAAGGCCACCGACGGCCACACCATGGTGATGGGCGTGGTCACGGCGCATGCGATCGCGCCGCACCTGCTCAAGCTCAACTACGACGGCAACCGCGATCTGGTGCCGGTGGACTTCGTCGGTGCCGTGCCCAATGTGCTGGTGGTCACCGGCGGCCTGCCGGCCGACTCGGTGCAGGCGCTGGTGGCGCTGGCGAAGAAGGAGCCCGGCAAGATCAACTACGCCAGCAGCGGCGCGGGCAGCACGCAGCACATCGCGGCCGAGATGTTCAGGGACGCGGCCGGCATCGACATCGTCCACGTGCCCTACAAGGGCAGCAGCGCCGCGCTGGTGGACCTGGTCGGCGGCCAGGTGCAGATGAGCTTCGACACCATGCCCTCGGTCATCGGCCAGATCAAGAACGGCAAGATCCGCGCGCTGGCGGTCACCAGCCCCAAGCGCAACCCGCAACTGCCCAACGTACCCACCATGGCCGAGGCCGGCCTGCCGGCGGTGGAGGTGAGCGCCTGGTACGGCATCTACATGCCGGCGTCCACGCCCAAGGCGGTGCAGGACAGGGTGCATGACGAGGTCAACAAGGTGCTCGCCATGCCCGAGACCAGGACGCGCCTGGAGGCCGTGGGCGCCGAGATCACGCCGACGTCGCAGGCGCAGTTCATCGCCTTCCAGAACGCGGAGTACAAGCGCTACGGCGACATCATTCGCAAGAACCAGATCCGCATCGACTAGAACCCATGAGCATGCAAGACAAACCCGTGGTGGCCCTGACGCTGGGCGACCCCGCCGGCATCGGCGCCGAACTGATCGCGCGCCTGCTGGCCAGGCCCGAGGCCGCGCAGCGCGCCAACATCGTGCTGGTGGGCGACCGCTGGCTGTGGGAGGAAGGCCAGCAGATCGCCGGGCTGAACGTCGCGACCGACGCCATAGCCTCCCTCGCGGCGGTGCGCGGGCGCGCCAGCAGCGCGCGCCCGGCCTTCCTGCCCATGGACACCGTGGCGCAGGCCGAGGTGCACCGCAGCCGCGCCGAGGCGCCCGGTGGCCGATCGGTGCTCAAGGTGCTCGACCGCTGCATGGACGCGGCCTTGGCCGGCGAGATCGACGCCATCTGCTTCGCCCCGCTGAACAAGCAGGCGATGAAGATCGGCGGCATGCGGCACGAGGACGAGCTGCACCACTTCGCCGACTACCTGGGCGTGAACGGCTACTTCTGCGAGTTCAACACCCTGGGGGATCTGTGGACCTCGCGCATCTCCTCGCATGTGCCGCTGAAGGACGTGGCGAGCTACCTGAGCGTGGAGCGCATCGGCCAGGCGGCCGAGCTGATCTACCGCTCGCTGCTGGCCAGCGGCGTGGCCGCGCCCAAGGTGGCGGTGGCGGCCTTCAACCCGCACGGCGGCGACGGCGGCGTCTGCGGGCGCGAAGAGATCGACATCATCGCGCCGGCCGTCAAGGCGCTGCGGGCGCGCAGTTGGCCGACCGACGCGCCTTTCCACGGCCCATTCCCGGCCGACACCATCTTCCTGAAGGCGCAGGCGGGCGAGTATCAGGCCGTCGTCACCATGTACCACGACCAGGGCCAGATCGCCATCAAGCTGCTGGGCTTCAGCCGCGGCGTGACGGTGCAGGGTGGGCTGCCGATTCCCATCACCACGCCGGCCCACGGCACCGCCTACGACATCGCGGGCCAGGGCAGGGCGAGTGTCGAAGCCACTTGGCAGGCCTTCCAGATCGCCTGCCGCATGGGACGCGCGCATCGCGCCACGGCGGCTGCAGCCGCCTGATTTCTCCTTCACATTTCCTTGTCGAGACCTTTATGAAGATCAAGTCCGTCCGTGCCCGCGTTTTCCAATGGAAGGGCAAGACCGTTCCGCCGCAGGGCAACTTCTGCTCCAACGCCATGGACCTGGTGTACTCCAACACCGAAAGCATGAGCACCTTCCGCTTCCATTCGTGGACGGTGGTGGAGGTGGAGACCGACGACGGCATCGTCGGCCTGGGCAACGTGGCGCTGGCGCCGGCCATCGCCAAGGCCATCATCGACCAGTACCTGGCGCCGCTGGTGATCGGCCAGGACCCGTGGGACTACGAATACCTGTGGCAGCGCATGTACCGCAGCACCCATGCCTGGGGCCGCAAGGGCGTGACCATGGCCGCCATCTCGGCGGTGGACCTGGCGATCTGGGACATCCTGGGCAAGAGCGTGAACAAGCCGGTGTTCAAGCTGCTGGGCGGGCGCACCAAGGAGAAGATCCCCTGCTACTACAGCAAGCTGTACCGCACCGACCTCAAGGCCATGCAGGAGGAGGCGCAGAAGTTCGTCGACCAGGGCTTCACCGCCTTCAAGATGCGCTTCGGCTACGGCCCGGCGCACCTGCAGAGGGGCGTGGTGGAGAACCTCAAGTCGGTCGAGGCCGTGCGTGAGGTGATCGGCTACGACAAGGACCTGATGCTCGAGTGCTACATGGGCTGGAACCTGGAGTACGCCAAGCGCATGCTGCCCAAGCTCGCAAAATTCGAGCCGCGCTGGCTCGAAGAGCCGGTGATCGCCGACGACATCGACGGCTACGCCGAACTCAACGCCATGAACATCATCCCGATCTCGGGCGGCGAACATGAATTCAGCCTCTACGGCTTCAAGCAACTGCTCGACAAGAAGGCCGTGAGCGTGGTGCAGTACGACACCAACCGCGTGGGCGGCATCACCGCGGCGCACAAGATCAATGCGCTGTGCGAGGCCTACAGCGTGCCGGTCATCCCGCACGCCGGCCAGATGCACAACTACCACCTGACCATGAGCACGCTGGCCTCGCCCATGGCCGAGTACTTCCCCATCTTCGACGTGGAGGTCGGCAACGAGCTGTTCTGGTACATCTTCAATGGCGAGCCGATTGCCGACAACGGCTTCCTGCAACTCAGGGACGATGTGCCCGGCCTGGGCCTCACGCTCAAGACCGAGTACCTCGACCAGTTCGACATCATCGAATGAATCACTAGCCCGCCCCCAGGCTTCGCGCACTTCGTGTCGCTGCGCCAACCCCCTGCCGGGGGCTGTACCAGCGGCCCGGCAAAGCCGGTTCCGCGGTGCTCCGCGAAGCGACATCCACCTCCCGCCACTGTTCAACCCATGACGCCCAGCCTCTCCCACCCACGCTACCGCGGCATCTTCCCCGTCGTGCCTACCACCTTCCACGAGGACGGCACGCTGGACCTGGCCAGCCAGAAGCGCTGCGTCGATTTCATGATCGACTCCGGCGTCGACGGCCTGTGCATCCTGGCCAACTTCTCCGAGCAGTTCCTGCTGGCCGACGACGAGCGCGAACTGCTCACGCGCGCCGTGCTCGAACACGTGGCCGGCCGCCTGCCCGTGATCGTGACCACCACGCACACCAGCACCGCCATCTGCGCCGCGCGCAGCCGCCGCGCGCAGGAGATGGGCGCGGCCATGGTGATGGTGATGCCGCCCTACCACGGCGCCACCTTCCGCTTCAGCGAGGCGCAGATCCGCGCGTTCTACCAGGGGGTGTCGGATGCCATCGACATCCCCATCATGGTCCAGGACGCACCCGCCGCCGGCACGCCCTTGTCGCCCGCCTTCCTCGCGCGCATGGCGCAGGAGATCGAGCAGGTCAGCTACTTCAAGATGGAGACCGCCGGCGCCGCCAGCAAGCTGCGCGAACTCATCGCCTTGGGCGGCGACGCCATCGAAGGCCCCTGGGACGGCGAGGAGGCCATCACCCTGCTGGCCGACCTCGAGGCCGGCGCCACCGGCGCCATGACCGGCGGCGCCTTTGCCGACGGCATACGGCCGATCATCGAAGCCCACCGCAGCGGCGACAAGGACACGGCCTTCGCCCAGTACCAGCGCTGGCTGCCGCTGATCAACCACGAGAACCGCCAGGCCGGCTTTCTCGCGGCCAAGGCGCTGATGAAGGAGGGCGGCGTGATCGCCTGCGAGGCGCCGCGCTCGCCCTGGCCGCCACTGCACCCCGAGGTGCGCCGCCAACTGATCGACATCGCTCGCCGGCTCGATCCGCTGGTGCTGCGCTGGGGTCGATAGCGCCATTGTCAGCGTAGACCCGACCCCGCGGCCCGGTGTGACGCCCATTCCAATCCCCAGGAGACATTCATGTACGCTTCCATCCGCCCAGGGACACGCAGAAGTACGCTGCTGTCGATCTTCCTGTCGCTGAGCGCGACTGCTACCGTGGCCGAGGACAAGTTTCCCACGCGGCCCGTGCGCATCATCGTCGGCTCGGAAGCCGGCAGTGCGCCGGACCTGCTTGCGCGCGTGGTCGCCAGCGAGATGGGACCTCTTCTGGGCCAGGCGATCATTGTCGAGAACCGGGCGGGCGCTGCCGGCACCATCGGCGCCGGCTTTGTCGCAAGCTCGCCTGCCGACGGTTACTCGCTGCTGATGGGGACCGTGTCCAACGTCGCGCTGGCGCCGTCCTTCTATCCGATCCGCTACAACCCCAACACCAGCTTCACGCCTATCGGCATGGTTGCATCGGTGCCACTGGTCCTGGTGGCAACACCCGCGCTGGGCGTGCACAGCTTTCTGGAACTGCAAGCCAAGGCCAGGCAACTGAGCGCTTCGGATCGGTACGCCTATTCTTCGCCGGGTGTCGGCGGGCCCCAGCATCTGGCCGGCGTGCTACTGCAAGCGCCACTTGGCGTGGCGTTGCTGCATATCCCTTACAAGAGCGGCGGCGCCGCGACGACGGCTGTGGCGGCGGGCGATGTGCAGCTCGCATTCGCGGGCATCCCGGCGGCGCAGAGCCTGGCCCTTGGCAAGAAGGTGGTGTCGCTGTTCGTTACGTCGCCCAGGCGCTCTTCCGCCATGCCTGAAGTTCCCTCGGCCACCGAGGCGGGCCTGCCGTCGTTCGACATCGATAACTGGCATGCCCTGTTCGCGCCGGCTAATACTCCACCGGCGGTCCGGGCCACGCTGGAGGCGGCGCTGATCAAGGCGCTGGCGGTGCCGGCGGTGAAGGAGCAGTTCCAGAAAGCTGGCGCCGATGTGGCCTCGAGTACCAGCAGCGAACTGGCTGCCAAGGTCGCTTCGGAGGCTGCGCGCTGGAGCAAGATCGTGGCGGACAACAAATTGAAGGCTGAATAGTGGACGCGCAAAACCTGCTGATCATCATGGACGACGAGCACAACAAGAAGGTGCTCGGCTACAACGGACATTCCGTGGTGAAGACCCCCAACCTCGACCGCTTTGCGACCGGGGGCACGGTCTTCGACAACGCCTACTCCAGTTCGCCGATCTGTGTGCCCGCGCGGGCAGCATTCGCCACCGGGCAGTACGTGCACGACAACAGCTGCTGGGACAACGCGATTGCCTACGACGGCAGCACGCCGAGCTGGGCGCATGTGCTGCGGGATGCCGGGCACCTGGTCACCTCGATCGGCAAGCTGCACTACACCAACGAAGAGATCGACGGCGGGTTTTCCGAGCAGATCATTCCCATGCACATCGAGGCAGGCGTGGGCGATCTCTATGGCCTGATCCGGGAACCACTACCCACGCGCCACCAGTCCAAGGACCTGGCCCAGAGCATCGGCCCGGGTGAGAGCAGTTACACCCGCTACGACCGCGACATCACCGCCAAGACGGTCGAGTGGCTGCGCGGCACCGGTCGCGCGCAGCACGGCAAGCCCTGGGTACTGTATTCCTCCTTCATCGCGCCGCATTCGCCGCTGATTGCCCCGCCGGAGTTCTACGAGCTGTACTCCGCTCGCGAGATCGCGCTGCCGACGAAGCGGGTGCAGTACCACCCCTGGATCAAGGCCTGGAACGACTGCTACCAGTTCGATTCGTACTTCGAGAGCGACGAGCAGCGCCGCATCGCCATTGCCTCGTACTACGGGCTGTGCTCCTTCCTGGATTCGAACGTCGGCAAGATTCTTTCCGCGCTGGAGGAGACCGGGCTGGCGCACAACACCCGCGTGCTGTTTCTCTCGGACCACGGTGACAACCTGGGCGCCCGGGCGCTTTGGGGTAAGTCGACCATGTACGAGGAGTCGGTGGGCGTGCCGATGGTTGCGTCCGGCCCCGGCGTTGCGCGCGGGCGGCGTGTGCGCACGCCGGTGTCCCATGTCGATTGCTTCCCCTCGGTGATGCAGGCGGCGGGAGCGGAAGAGCTGACCCCTGCGGGGCTGCCGGGCCGTTCGCTGTTCGACGTCGCCGAGGAAGCCTATGACCCGGAACGGGCAGTGTTCAGCGAGTACCATGCCGCGGGTGCCGTCAGCGCAGCCTACATGCTGCGCAAGGGCCGCTATAAGTACATCCACTACACCGGCATGACCCCCGAGCTGTTCGACCTCGAATCCGACCCGGAGGAGGTCCAGGACCTCGCGGCTCGGCCGGCGATGAGCGACGTGCTCGAGGACTTCGGGCAGATTCTGGCCTCCATCTGCGATCCGGTCGCCACCGACCTGGCCGCCAAAAAGGACCAGCAGGCCCTGATTGCAGCGCATGGAGGCGTCGAGAAGATCCTTGCCCGTGGTGGAAGCAGCTACACACCGATCCCCGGCGAAGAAGTCAAGTTGCTGGGCAACGCTTGAACGGAGCCGCTTGCCGTGCTGTACGAGCTCATCGCTTCGCTTGCGAAGCCCACGGTGGCGGATCTTCTGGCCGCCTCTTCAAGGGCAGGCTGGGCCAGCGTCGGCTCGCCGAAAAAGCAGTGGTAGCCCCGTGTGTGCCATGCCGTTGTGCTCCAACGGCCTGCGGCTGCGGTGCAGAGGACACCGGGCATCGCAGCGATTTTCTGATTGCCCAGGAGACACCATGACGCACAGTGCGCCGCATCTGAACTTCATCAACGGCGAGTGGTTGGCCGGCTACGCGATGGGCCCGAACCGCAACCCGAGCCATCTGGCCGAAGTGATCGCCGAATACGCCCAGGGCGACGCGGCCCAGGTCGATGCAGCGGTGCAGGCCGCGCTCGCCGCCTTCCCAGCGTGGTCCACCAGCGGCATCCAGTCGCGCAGCGAGGCGCTGGACAAAATCGGCACCGAAATCCTCGCGCGCAAGGAAGAACTGGGCACGCTGCTCTCGCGCGAAGAGGGCAAGACCAAACCCGAAGGCATTGGCGAAGTCACGCGCGCGGGCCAGATCTTCAAGTTCTTCGCCGGCGAATGCCTGCGCCTGGCTGGCGAGGTGCTGCCCTCGGTGCGCCCGGGCATCGGCGTGGAGATCACGCGCGAGCCGATCGGGGTGGTGGGACTGATCACCCCGTGGAACTTCCCCATCGCGATCCCGGCCTGGAAGATCGCGCCGGCATTGGCCTTCGGCAACTGCGTGGTCCTGAAGCCCGCCGACCTGGTGCCGGGCAGCGCCTGGGCACTGGCCGAGATCATCAGCCGCTCGGGCACCCCGGCCGGCGTGTTCAACCTGGTCATGGGCCGCGGCAGCGTGATCGGCGATGCGCTGGTCAGGCACCCCGGCATTGCCGGTATCAGCTTCACCGGCTCCACCGGCGTGGGCAGGCGCATCGCCCAGGCCTGCGTCGAAAGCCACAAGAAGGTGCAGCTGGAGATGGGCGGCAAGAACCCGCAGATCATCCTGGACGACGCCGACCTGGCCCAGGCGGTGGAATTGAGCGTGCAAAGCGCCTTCTACTCCACCGGCCAGCGCTGCACCGCCTCCAGCCGTCTGATCGTCACCCAGGGCATCTATCCGAGATTCGTCGAGGCCATCAAGGCGCGCATGGACGGGATCAAGGTGGGCGACGCTCTCGCCGCCGGCACCGACGTCGGCCCGGTCGTGAGCCAGGCGCAACTGGAGCAGGACCTGAGCTATGTCGAGATCGGCAAGGCCGAAGGCGCCGCCGTCTACGCCGGTGGCGGCCGCGTGGCCTGCCACACCGGAAGCGGCAACGAAGGCTTCTTCATGGCGCCCACGCTGTTCACCGACACCACCAGAGGCATGCGCGTGAACCGCGAGGAGATCTTCGGCCCGGTCGCCAGCGTGATCCGCGTGAAGGATTACGAAGAGGCCCTGGCCACCGCCAACGACACCGAGTTCGGCCTGTCCGCCGGCATCGCCACCACCAGCCTGAAGTACGCCACTCACTTCAAGCGCCACAGCCAGGCCGGCATGGTCATGGTCAACCTGCCGACCGCGGGCGTGGACTACCACGTGCCCTTCGGCGGGCGCAAGGCCAGCAGCTACGGCCCGAGGGAGCAGGGCCGGTATGCACAGGAGTTCTTCACCATGGTCAAGACCGCCTATACGCTGGCCTGAGCCGTCAGACCCATGTCCGCTTTGCCCGCCGCTCTGATCGACTGGTTGCTGCTGCCGCTCAGCGGCGCGACCGACCATCGGATCGCGCCATGGGCTTCATGGCATGGCAGGCTGATGGTGCTCGCCTGGGCGGTCCTGCTGCCGCTGGGTGTGATGGCGGCGCGCTTCTTCAAGGTGATGCCCGGCCAGGACTGGCCACGCCGCCTGGACCACAAGGCGTGGTGGCACGCCCACCGTGCGCTGCAGTATGCCGGCGTGGCGGTGATGAGCCTGGGCATCGTGCTCGCATGGGGGCACGCCGCTGGCGCGACGGCGCTGGCGCGTTGGCATGGCTGGCTGGGCTGGATACTGCTCGCGCTGGGCTGGCTGCAGGTGGTTGGCGGCTGGCTGCGGGGCAGCAAGGGCGGCCCGAGCGATGCCACGCTGCGGGGCGACCACTACGACATGAGCCTGCGCCGGCGGGTTTTCGAGCGTTTGCACAAGGCTCTGGGCTACCTGGCGCTTGCGCTCGCCATGCTCACCATCACGTTGGGCCTGGCCGTGGCGGACGCGCCGCGCTGGATGTGGCTGGGCATCGCGGCGTGGTGGATGCTATGGCTCGCGGGCTTCGTCCGGCTCCAGCGCAGGGGCCGGTGCATCGACACTTACCAGGCGATCTGGGGCCCTGGCGACGAACACCCGGGCAACCGGATGCCCGTCATCGGCTGGGGCGTGCGGCGTTACAGCGCCGAGGCATGGGCTCGGCGCATGCGCGAGCTGCGGCGGACGCCCCCCATCCATTGAATTCTCAACCGACTAGAACAACATGCACGAGACAAACCACACTCATACGACGGCCGGTCTGGAACTCCAGGGCGTCGTCAAGCGTTTTGGCGATGCCACGGTCGTGCAGCAGATGGATCTGCGGGTCGATCCGGGGGAGTTCGTCGTGCTGCTCGGCGAGTCGGGCTGCGGAAAATCGACCACGCTGCGCATGATCGCAGGGCTCGAAACCGTCACCGAGGGCAGCATCCGGATTGAAGGCCGCGACGTGACCCATCTGCAGCCGATGGCACGGGACATCGCGATGGTGTTCCAGAACTACGCGCTCTACCCGCACATGGACGTGGCGCAGAACATGAGCTTCGCGCTCGAACTCGCCGGCGCCCCGAAGGCCGAGATCACGCGCCGGGTCGGCGACGCCGCGCGCATCCTGGGCATTGAGCCCCTGCTCGGCCGCAAGCCCAAGGAGCTGTCGGGCGGGCAGCGGCAGCGTGTGGCCATCGGCCGCGCCATCGTGCGCGAGCCCAAGGTGTTCCTGTTCGACGAGCCGCTGTCCAACCTCGATGCCAAGCTGCGCGGCCACATGCGGACCGAGCTGGCCGTGCTGCATGAGCGGCTGGGCAAGACCACGGTCTATGTCACGCACGATCAGGTCGAGGCCATGACGCTGGCCTCGCGCATCGTGATCTTCGACAGGGGCCGCATCCAGCAGGTCGGTACGCCGGCTGAGGTGTTCAACCACCCCGCCAATCTGTTCGTGGCCGCCTTCATCGGCATGCCGGGCATGAACCTGCTGGACGCCACGCTGCGGTCCGACGGGCGCATCGAGGGCGGCGGGTTCGCACTGCGGATCCCGCAGCCTTCCGGCAGCACCGTGGGCGAAGTGGTGGTCGGGATCCGCCCGCAGACGTTGCGGATTGCACCGGGCGGCGGCACGCTGGAGATGGAGGTCAAGGTGGTCGAGTACCTGGGCACGGAGAGCGTGCTGGTCGGCTGCCTGGCGGGCCGGCCCGGCGCGCGCCTGACCGCCATGATGCCAGGGCAGCGCACGGACTTGCTGCACCAGCGCGTCAGCCTCGAGGTCGATCCGGCCAGCCTTCATCTGTTCGCCAAGTCCAGCGGACTGCGACTTGCCCGGTGAGCCCCCGGGCCCGATTCTTCCCTGCGCGTTGATATTTTCAAGGAGACAACACCATGCAACGTCGAGACTTACTGAAGACCACCGGCCTGTCCCTGTTCGGGGCCGCGCTGCCCATTGCCAGCAGCCATGCGCAGGACCGCTACGCCAAGTACAAAGGCCAGACGCTGGTGGTCAGCATACCGGCGCATCCGCACTACGACGCGATGCAGAAGCTGCTGCCCGATTTCACGCGGGAAACCGGCATCAAGGTCGAGGTCGACAAGCTGCAGATCCTGCGCATGAAGGACAAGCAGTTGCTGGAGATGGCAAAGCGGCAGGGCGACTACGACCTGGTGTGCTACGTCGTGATGTGGAAGGGCGAGTACGTCAAGAAGGGGCTGATCCGCGAGCTCGAGCCCTTCCTGAAAAACACGGCGCTGGCCGATCCGGACTTCGACCTCAAGGACATCGTGCCGGCCTACCTGGAGAACATCGGCCTGGTCGGCGGGCCCAAGGGCTATTTGCCCGGCCCCGGCGCCAGGCTCTACGGCCTGCCCTACGGTGCCGAGACGTCGATCATGGCCTACCGACGCGACATCTTCGCCAAGCACGACCTGAACCCGCCGCAGAACTATGCCGAGTTCCAGGCCCTGCTGCGCACGCTCAAGGACAAGGAGGGCATCGGCGCGCTGACCTCGCGCGGACAGGCTGGCCACCAGTGCGTGCATGCCTGGCTGCTGCACCTCAACCCGATGGGCGGCAAGATCTTCGATGCCAACTGGCAGCCTCGCTTCAACGACGAGATCGGCGTCAAGGCGCTCACCTTCCTCAAGGAAGTGTCCGACACCGGGCCGGCGGGCATTCCGAGCTATGGACAAGGCGAAATGATGACGGCGTTCCTGCAGGGGCAGTCGGCCATGTACCTCGACTCCACCGTGATCTTCGGGCCGGTGAAGGACCCGGCCAGTTCGAAGATCAACGGCAAGGTCAGCTATGCGCTGCACCCCAAGGGAGTGCGCTACTCCTCGCAGTCGGGCGGCCTCGGGCTGGCGATCCCGAAGAATGCGAAGAACGCCGATGCCGCCTTCCTGCTGATGCAATGGCTCACCAGCAAGCGGCAGGACGTCGCTGTCGCCAGAGCCGGCGGCGTGCCCACGCGCCTGAGCACCATCGCCAACGCCGATCTGGTGCGCCAGTACCCGGAGTACATCACGCTGCGAGACCAACTGCAGTATTCCGACCCTGACTGGCGTCCGATCATTCCCGAGTGGGACGAGATCAACGTGCAGGCCTTGGGTGTCGTCATCTCCGAAGCGCTGACCGGCAAGAAGTCGCCGAAGGAGGCGCTCGATGGCGCGGTGCCCAAGGTCATGGACATCATGAAGCGTGGCGGCTACCTCAAGACCTGAGCGAGGCGACATGAAATCCCCCTCCTGGGCGCCGTTGCTGTACGTCGGCCCGGCCGCCGCCGTGATGGCCGCGGCCTGCCTGTACCCGGTGCTGTCCGCCATGCAGCTGGGTTTCTACGACTGGAGCATCGGTACGCCCTGGGCTGACGCCAAGTGGGTTGGCCTCGACACCTTCGCGCGCGTGCTGCAGGACCTGGCGGTCTGGCGTTCCTTGTGGACCACGCTGGTGTTCGCCTTCGTCTGCGTCGCGGCGGAGATGGTGCTGGGCATCGCCCTGGCCCTGGCGCTGGAAGAGCGGGCGGGCCGGCGGCTGCGCGGCATGGCGTTCTTTCGTACGCTCTTCATCCTGCCGATGATGATCGCGCCGATTGCCGTGGGCCTGACCTGGCGCTACCTGTTCGATGCGCAGTTCGGCCTGCTCAACGCGCTGCTCGGGGTGGTCGGCATCGCGCCGCTGGGATGGCTGGCCGATGAACGGCTGGCCTTCGCGGCCATCGTCATCGCCGACATCTGGCAGTGGACGCCCTTCGTCTTCGTCATGATGATCGCGGCGCTGGCCAACATCGACGGCGCCGTGCTGGAGGCGGCGCGGATGGACGGCGCCAACTGGCGCCAGACCACCTTCCGGGTCAAGCTGCCGATGGTGATGCACGTGATCATGATCACCCTGCTGATGCGCCTCATCGACGCCTTCCGGGTGCTGGAGGTGATCTACATCCTGACCTTCGGCGGCCCGGGCGACTCGACCGAGATCCTTGCGCTGCACATCTACAAGACCGCGTTCGTCGGCCAGCAGCTCGGCGCCGCCGCGGCGATCTCGGTGCTGTTGCTGGTGGTGGTGGCGCTGTTGTCCTGGGCGGCGCTGCGCCTGTCCGATCCATTGAAAGAGGAGCAGCACGCATGACGTCCTCGGTTTCGCGCGCGCATGCCTCCATCGACCCGATGCGCGTGCTTCACTACGCAGCCCTGGTCGTCCTGGCGGTCTTCTGCGTGGCGCCCATCGTCGTCATGTTCTCGACCTCGTTGAAGGTGCAGACGCAGATATTCTCCGGCGGCATCCACCTCCTGTTCGCGCCGACGCTGGACAACTACCGCGATGTGCTCGGCGCCAGCGGCTTCGACCGTTACCTGGTCAACAGCCTGGTGGTGGGCATCGCTTCGACGCTGCTCACGCTGGCGCTGGGCTGCATGGCGGCGTACGGCCTGGTGCGGCTGCGCTTCCGGGGCAGGCGTGCCGTGGCCTACACGACACTGCTGCTGCGCACCGTGCCGCTGGCGGTGCTGGCGGTGCCGGCGTTCATGATCTGGGACCACTTCGGGCTCATCAATTCGCTGTCCGGACTGATCCTGCTCTACGTGGCGGTGAACCTGCCCTTCACCATCTGGCTTCTGTATGGATTCATCCAGCAGGTGCCGATCGAGCTGGAGGAAGCTGCCGCGATCGACGGCTGTGGTTCGGTCAGGATCTTCTGGAAGATCGTGCTGCCCCTGATCAAGCCGGGCCTGGCAGCCGCGGCGATCTTCACCTTTCGCATTGCCTGGAACGAATTCATCCTGGCCCTGGTGCTGACCGACCGCGCCACGCGCACGCTGCCGGTGGCGGCGTCGCTCTACGTCACTGACATCGGTGTGGACTGGGGCAAGATCATGGCCCTTGGCAGCCTCATCGCGATCCCGCCGCTGATCTTCACCTTCATCGCGGCGCGGCAGATCATCACCGGACTGACGGCTGGCGCCGTCAAGGGGTAGGCGCCATGGCACGCGACATCGAGGTCTTCGACGAACGCCTGCGGCCGGTCGTGCAGGGCGCCCGGCTGGAGAAGCTGTGCAGCGGCGCCCTCTGGAGCGAGGGGCCTGTCTGGCTGCGCGAGGACGACGCCGTGCTCTGGAGCGACATTCCCAACAACCGCATGCTGCGCTGGTCGGCGGCCGGAGGCCTGAGCGTGTGGCGCGAGCGCGTGGAGTACACCAACGGCCACGCGCTGGACCTCAACGGCGACCTGCTGCATTGCTCGCATGGCCTGCGCGCCATCATGCGCACGCCGCGCCGGGAAGGCCGCATCCTGGCCGAAACGCCTGACGAGCTGGTGGTGAACCGCTATCAGGGAAAGCGCCTCAATTCGCCCAACGACATCGTGGTCAAGCGCGACGGCACAGTCTGGTTCACCGATCCGCCCTATGGCATCCTGAGTGAGCGCGAAGGCCACAAGGCGCCTCGCGAGCAACTCGCCAACCATGTGTTCTGCTTCGATCCCCGCACCGGCACCCTGCATGCGGCGACCGATGCGGTGGAGGAGCCCAACGGCCTGGCATTCTCCCCGGACGAATCCGTGCTCTACGTCAGCGACACGTCGGCCGCGCTCCGCCAGGGCGGCCATCACCGCATCGTGGCCTTCGATGTGTCCGGCCACATCCTCGTCAACATGCGTCTGGTCGCCAGCATCAGTCCTGGCCTGCCCGACGGGTTTCGACTCGATCGCCAGGGTTGGATCTATACCAGCAGCGAGGATGCCGTGCAGGTGCTCTCTCCCGAGGGAGCTTTGCTCGGCCGGATTCCGGTCCCGGAAAAGGTGGGCAACCTGACGTTCGGCGGGCCGGGCCGCAACCAGCTCTACATCGTGGCGAGTACCTCGCTCTATCGCATCATCCTGAATACCCAAGGAATACAACAGCCATGAACCGCGAAATCCTGCTGCTGGTGGAGAAGTGCAGCCACTGCTTCAGCTACTACGACGTCGCCACGGGGGAGCGACTGCACAGCATTGCGCTGGACGACTATCCTCACGAGTTCGTGGTCGACCGCGACAAGCGCTTCGCCTACGTCGGCCATTACGGTGTGGAAACCTCGGGGCACCTCGGGCACGGCGGAACGCAGATTTTCCAGATCGACATCCCGGGGCGACGACTGGTGCGCAAGATCGACATTGCGCCCTTCAACCGCCTGCACGGCATGCAGATGGACCAGGACGGTAGGCTGTATGCCCTCAGCGAGGACCGTGCGCAACTGGTGGTCATCGACAAGCCCGCCACCGACAGCGCCCCGCGCCGCGCCGTGCCCACCGGCGGCATCAAGAGCCACCTCTTCGCGCTGACCCGGGATGGCCGCACGGCGTTTTCCATGAACCTGCTGTCGCATACGGTAACCAAGTTCAAGCCCTACGACGCGACCTTCACACCCGTGCCCTGCGCTCCCGGGGAGAAGCCCGAGGGCTATGCCCTGAGCGCGGACGAGAAGACCTTGCTCGTCACGAACCGCTGGAGCAACACCGTCTGCGCCATCGACGTCGCCACCATGCAGGTCACGCGCTCTGCACCGACGCGCGACGACGCCACGCGGCTCTATCTGTACCGTGACGGCCGCTTGGTGGCGACGAACTACGGCGACCGCAGCCTGTCGGTCATCGACCCCGCCACACTCCAGGAACTGGCGCACATACCGATGGAAGCTCGCGCCATCGCACTGAGCTACCACCCCGAAGAACCTCTGGCATTCGTCAGCCAGGACAACGACAGGATCGGCATCTTCAACATGGAGACCCTGAGATTCGACCGCTTCTTCTCCACCCAGCGCGAACCCGATGTCTCGCAGCTCGTCTTGATGGATTGGTGAAACTGTCCAAGCGCTTCCCTTCGGCAGGCCGGGGCGCATCAACGGGGTTGCGTCCGCCGCATAGAGGGCTCCAGCCACTCGAACACCCCTACGCTCCGCGGCGCCGGCAGCGCACCCCAGCAGCAGGCCGCTCTGGTGAGCGGCCGTAACCATCCACCTTCGGCCTGTTAGGATTGCTGCACTCCACTACCGACTCGAATGCAGCATACATGGCAAGAAGGCCGACGAGCGCCAATGGCGCCAGCGACACCCGGGAAAATCTGCTGAAGCTTGCAGCGCGCACGTTCGGCATGCAGGGCTATTCCGCCACCACGATGCGCAACATCGCCGAGCAGGCGGGTATCGAGGCTGCCAGCATCTACTACCACTTCCCGTCGAAGGAAGACCTGGTCGACGAGGTGATGGAGCAGGGCGCCGACCGCATCCTCCACCACCTGAACGAGCAGCTCGATGCGCTCGGGCCTGGCGCGACCGCGGAGCAGCGCTTTCGGGCCGCCGTGCTGGGGCAGATGTCTGGTCTGGTCAAGCATGGCGACTTCGCCCTGGCCAACAGCCGGCTGCTGGGGCAGTTGCCCGACAAGGTGCGGGAGCGCCAGATCAAGCGGCGCGAGCGCCACCAGAAGTTCTGGAACGGCCTGCTGGAGGCCCTGCGCTCGGAGGGTCGGCTGCGTGAGGACGTGGACATCCATCTGGCGCGCATCTTCATCCTGGGCAGCATTAACTCCATCCAGTCGTGGTTCAACCCGCGCAAGGGGGCGCTGGGCAAGGTCGCGGATCAGCTCTGCGACATGTTCTTCTCAGGGGTGAGCCCGCCGGCTTCCTGATCCTTCTTCGCCGGACTACGCGCACCGTTCCGATGGCGCGCCTGCTTTCACAGAGAGGCAGGCGCGCCATTTTCTTTTGCGCGGCCCGATCGGGGACCGTGTAAACCCTAATAGGAAAAACACGGCGCTTTCGTCAAGCTAACTATCAGTTGTTAGGTAAATAGAACATCCGAAAAATGAACCACATGCCGAGATGCTCATGACGTCGCCAATGAAACCCATTCGATCCTTTCTCTTCGTTCCAGGCAACAAGGAGTCGATGCTCGACAAGGCGGCCGCTGCCCGCGCCGACGCGCTGATCCTCGACCTCGAAGACAGCGTGCCGCCCGCGGAGAAGCTCGCCGCGCGCGCCCTGGTCGCCCGGAAGATCCCGGAACTCATCGCGCGGGGCCAGCGCATCTGGGTGCGCGTCAACCGCACGGCGCACATCTATGACCTGGATGACATCCTGGCCGTGGTGCAGCCCGGCCTGGAAGGCATCTACATCTCCAAGCCCTGGGGTCCGGAAGACGTGCACATGGCCTCCTGCATGATCGCGGAGGCCGAGACGCGCGCCAACCTGCCGCTGGGCTCCGTCGGCCTGATTCCGCTGCTGGAGACCGCGCGCTCGATGCAGCTGTGCTATGAGATCGCGCAGATTGCGCGCGTCACCGGCATCGTCGGCGCCACGGCCAAGAACGCCGACGTGGGCCGCGCGCTGAAGTACGTGTGGACGGCGGAAGGCCGCGAATCGGAATACATGAAGTCGCGCGTGGTCATGGCCGCGCGCGCGGCCGGCAAGCAGCCGATCGGCGGCATCTGGCAGCAGATCAAGGACCTGGAGGGGCTGGCCAGGGCATCCGCGTTCGACCGGCAGCTCGGCATGTCCGGCGAGCTCGCGCTGCACCCGATGCAGGTGGAAACCATCAACCGCACCTACACGCCCACGGCGGAGGAGGTGGCGTTCTACCAGGGAATGATCGACGCGCTCGAAGCCGCGCAGAAGCAGGGCCGCGCGTCGGTCATGTACGACGGCGAGCACATCGACATCGCCCACGTCAAGACCGCGCGCGACGTGATCGCGCTCGCCCAATCGCTCAACGGCTGACTCGCACCCCGCAAGGAGATTCTCAAATGGCAGGCCTTTACTTCGAAGAATTCAAGCCCGGCATGGTGGTCGAGCACGCCATCCGCCGCACCGTGACCGAGACCGACAACGTGCTGTTCTCGGCCATGACCTACAACTGCGCGCCGCTGCACATCGACGCCGAGTACAGCGCCAAGACCTTCTACGGCCAGCGCCTGGTCAACAGCATGTTCCTGCTGGCGCTGGTGGCCGGCATCACGGTGTACGAGACCACGCTGGGCACCACGCTGGGCAACCTGGGCTTTGGCGAGATCGCTTTCCCCAAGCCCACCTTCCACGGCGACACCATCCGCGTGGAGACCGAGATCCTGGAAACGCGCCTGTCGAAGAGCCGCAAGGATTCGGGCATCGTCACCTTCAAGCACGTCGCAAGAAACCAGCGCGACGAGATCGTCTGCACGGCCGTGCGCACCGGCCTGATGATGCTCAAGCCCACCGCGCAGGCGTAAAGGCGCCGCGATGGACTACCAGCTCAGCGCCGACCAGCAGGCGATCATCGACGCGGCGCAGCAGATCTGCGCCGACTTCCCGCTCGACTACTGGCGCAACAAGGACAAGCACCACGAGTTCCCGCACGAGTTCTTCCAGGCCGTCGCCGGCGCCGGCTGGCTCGGCATCTGCACGCCGGAGGCGTTCGGCGGCTCCAACCTCGGCGTGACCGAGGCGGCGCTGTTTCTGCGCACCGTGGCCGAGTGCGGCGGGCAGGCGGCCGCGTCCACCATCCACATGAACATCTTCGGCCTGCAGCCGGTGATCCACTTCGGCACCGAGGCGCAGAAGCAGGCCTGGCTGCCGCCCTTTGCGCGCGGCGAGCACAAGACGGTGTTCGCGGTGACCGAGCCGGACACGGGCCTGGACACCACCAGGCTCAAGGTGGTGGCGAAGAAGCAGGCCGATGGCAACTACCTGATCTCGGGCAAGAAGGTCTGGATCTCGACCGCGCAGGTGGCCGACCACATGCTGATCCTTGCGCGCACCACGCCGCTCGAGCAGGTCAAGAAGCACGGCGATGGGCTGAGCCTGTTCTACACCCCGCTGGACCGCCGGTACGTCGACATCCGCGAGATCGACAAGCTCGGCCGCGCCGCCGTGGACACCAACGAATTCTTCATCGACCAGTTGCCGGTGTCCAAGGACGCGCTGATCGGCGAGGAGGGCAAGGGCCTGAAGTACATCTTCCACGGCATGAACGCGGAGCGCGTCTTCGTCGCAGCCGAGCAGGTCGGCATCGGCCGCGCCGTGCTCAGGCTGGCCACGCAGTACGCCAAGGAGCGCGTGGTGTTCGGCCGCCCCGTCGGCCAGAACCAGGGCGTGCAGCATCCGCTGGCGCGCAACTGGGCGGAGCTGGAAGCGGCCAACCACATGCTGCTGGCCGCCGCCGATCTCTACGACAAGGGCTTGCCCTGTGGCTCCGAGGCCAACGCGGCCAAGCTGCTGGCGTCCGAGGCCTGCATGAAAGCCTGCCAGACCTCGATGCTCACGCACGGCGGCTTCGGCTACGCGAAGGAGTACCACGTGGAGCGCTTCATGCGCGAGGCCTGGATCGGCTACATCGCGCCGGTCACGCCGCAGCTCATCCTGTCGAACATCGCCGAGCGCAAGCTCGGACTGCCGAAATCGTACTAATGGGCATGAAAATGGCCTATAGCCCAGGCAATACCTGGGCTGATAGCTATTATTTTTGTAGCAAGCGGCGATCGCGCAAGCCGTCCGCGCGCAGATTTCAGGAGACAAGCATGTCAGCCACCAAGCCCCTGGAGGGCATCCGGGTCCTCGACCTGACCGTTGCGCTCGCGGGGCCGTATGGCTCGCTGCTGCTCGGCGGCCTGGGTGCGGAGGTGATCCGCGTCGAGTCCCCCGGCGGCGGCGACATCGCGCGCAACAACCCGCCCTACGTCAACCAGGAGGGCATCCACTTCGGAGTGCGGCAGGCGGACGACGTGTCGCTCTCCATCCTCAACCGCGCCCGCAACAAGAAGAGCATCACGCTGGATCTGAAGTCGCCGCAGGGCAAGGCGCTGTTCCTGGAACTGGTCAAGGCATGCGATGTGCTCATCGAAAACGCCAGCGAGGGCGTCATGGCCCGCCTGGGCACGGACTACGAGAGCGTGCGCAAGGCCAATCCGAGGATCGTCTACGCCTCGATCAAGGCGTTTGGTGAACCCAGCCCGTATCCGCAGCTCAAAGGCATGGACATCATCGTGCAGGCGCTGTCGGGCATGATGGACGTGACCGGCTTCGCCGACGGCCCGCCCACACGCAGCGGCTTGCCCATGGCCGACTTGATCGCGCCGCTGTTCGCTGTCAACGGCATCCTGTCCGCTCTCATCCACCGCGGCAGGACCGGCGTGGGCCAGCAGGTGCAGGTCTCCATGCTCGACTGCCTGGCCTCGCTGGTGGCCGAGGAGCACTTCGACGTTTTCCTGGCGCACGGCTATCCCAAGCGCTCGGGCAATTTCCACGACCGGCTGGTTCCCTTCGGGGTCTACGCTACGCGCGATGGGAATGTCGCCATGGTGGCCTTCCAGCCCGACTGGTTCCGCAATCTCATGGAAGCCGTGGGCAGGCCCGAGTTGGCCAAGGATCCACGCTACGCCACGCGTGGCCCGCGCATGAGGTACGCCGCAGAGATCAACGCGCTGATCGGGGCCTGGACGCAGGAGCGCACCACGCAGGAGGTCATCCGCGAACTGCAGGAAAAGCGCGGCATCCCCGCCGCCGCCGTGCGCTCTCCGCTCGAAGTGCTGCAAGATCCGGTGCTGCATCAGCGCGGCGCCGTGGTCAGGCTGGAGCACCCGGGCCTGGCCGACGTGGATGCGATGGGCATGGGGCTGCCGATCAAGTTCTCCGAGACGCCTGTCCAGTTCGACCAGCCCGCGCAGGAGCTGGGGGCCTCCAACGACGAGGTCTACCGCGGCCTGCTCAACCTGTCGCAGGAGCAATTGCAGCAGTTGCGCGACCAGGGAGTGATCTGACCATGACCGCCGCGCCGACCCGTTCCGGCCCCCTGGCGGGCATCAAGGTGGTGGAAGTCGCCGGCATCGGCCCCGGCCCGCTCGCGGCGATGTTCCTGGCCGACCTGGGCGCCACCGTGATCCGCGTGGACCGCAAGCAGCCATCGGACCTGGGCGCGCCGCGGCCCGTGCAGTTCGACCTGGGGCTGCGCAACCGCCAGTCCATCCGCGTGGACCTGAAAGACCCCGCGGCGGTAGAGATGGTGATGGACCTCATTGCCCAGGCCGATGCGTTGATCGAGGGCTTCCGCCCCGGCGTGATGGAGCGTCTGGGCCTGGGGCCCGATCCATGCCTGGCCCGCAACCCGCGCCTGGTCTACGGCCGCGTCACGGGCTGGGGCCAGGAAGGGCCGCTTGCGCAGGTCGCCGGGCACGACCTCAACTACATCGCCATCACCGGCGCGCTCAGTGCCATGGGTCGTGCGGGGCAGGCGCCCACGCCGCCGCTCAACCTGCTCGGCGACTACGCGGGCGGCTCGCTCTACCTCGCGTTCGGCCTGCTCGCGGGCATCCTCGAAGCACGCGCCTCCGGCAAGGGGCAGGTGGTGGATGCGGCCATGGTCGATGGCGTGGCCAGCCTCATGACGGTGACCCTGAGCCTGCACGCGGCCGGCATGCTGGGCAAGGAGCGCGGCACCAACCTGCTCGACACCGGCGCGCATTTCTACGAGGTCTACGAATGCGCCGATGGCAGGTACCTCAGCGTGGCGCCCATCGAGGGCAGGTTCTACCGGCTGCTGCTCGAAAAGCTCGAGCTGCAGGCGCACCCGCTGCTGCAGAAGCAGATGGACCGCGCCACGTGGCCCGAGGCCAAGCAGGTGCTGGCCGCCACGTTCAGGCGGCGCACGCGCGACGAGTGGACGGCTCTGCTCGGCGAACTGGACGTGTGCGTGGCTCCCGTTCTCGATTTCGACGAGGCGCCGGGCCACCCGCACATCCGCGCGCGCGGCACGCTGACCGAGATCGACGGCGTGGTGCAGCCCGCTCCCGGCCCGCGCTTCTCGCGCACCCCCGCCGCGCGGCCCGTGCCGCCCGCGCCGCTGTCCACCGACAACGCCGTCGCCGCGCTGCAAGGCTGGCTGCCCGATGAGCGCATCGCCGCCTGCCGCGCGCGATCCACTTTCATTTGAAGGAGATGAGCATCATGCAAAGACGCACTTTGACGCTGGCCCTGGCGCTGGCGGCGCTGGCACCCACTGCCTTCGCGGCGGACTTCCCGGACGGCAAGCCGATCCGCATCGTCGTCGCCACGGGCGTGGGCTCGGGCTCGGACCTCACCGCGCGGCAGATCGCCGTCGGGCTTGGCAAGGAACTGAACACGCCCGTCATCATCGAGAACAAGACCGGCGCGGGCGGCGTGATCGGCACCGACTACGTCGCCAAGGCCGCGCCGGACGGGACCACGCTGCTGGGCACCTACGCGCAGCACTACACCAACCAGCTCGTGCAGAAGACGCCCTACGACGCGGTGAAGGACTTCGAGCCCATCGCGCGCATCGCCAACTCGGCGCTGGTGATCTCGGTGGCCGGCAGCTCGCCCTACAGGACCCTGAAGGACGTGATCGAGGCCGCCAAGCAGAAGCCCGGCATCATCACCTATGGCTCGTCGGGCAACGGCACCACCTCGCACATGGCCGCGGCGCTGTTCGAGCACATGGCGGGCATCAGGCTCAACCACGTGCCCTACAAGGCGCCGGGCCAGGTGGCGCTGGACGCGGCGGCCGGGCAGATCGACCTGAGCTTCAACGGCATGTCCTCCGTACTGCCCCTCATCAAGGGTGGCCGCCTGCGCGCGCTGGCCGTCACCACCCCGCAGCGCTCGCAAAGCCTGCCCGACGTGCCCACCGTGGCGGAACTGGGCTACCCCGGCTACGAGGCCGCTTCACCGATCTGGATCTTCGCGCCGCGCGGCACGCCGCAGGCCATCGTCAGCAAGCTGTCCGAAGCCGTGGTGCGCCAGGCGCAGTCGCAGGGCTTCAGGGAGCTGTGCCTGAACCAGGGCCTGGAGGTGGACATCCAGGACGCCGCCACCGCCAAGGCCGCCGGCCCGGGCGAGCTGGAGAAGTGGCGCAAGCTCATGAGCGTGGCCGGTGCCAAGGCCGAATGATGGCCGCGCAGCCCGACGCCCAGGCGGCGCTGGACCAGGCCGTCGCCGCCTGGAACCGCGCCGGCGCAAGCTGGGATGCGCAGGCGCTGGCCGCCATCTATGCCGAGGACGCGCTGCTGTTCGGCGGCCGCCCCGGCCATTCGGTGGGGCGCGCGGCCATCCAGGGCTACTTCGCGTCCTATGACGGAGTCATTTTTTCGGGTGCCATGCAGATGTTCGGGACCGAACTGCGCATGCTCGCGCCCGGATGCGTGCTCGCGCAGGGCATCGTCGAATTTGCCTTCACGCTCGCGGGCGGCGAGCGCACCCGCTCCACGCTGCGCGCCACGCTGGTGCTGCGACGCGAGGCCGGGGACTGGCGCATCGCCGACCACCATTTCTCCACGGTTCCCCCGGCGCCGCCGCTGGGCAAAGACTGACTTCATGACCGCACCGAATGCCGACGTCCAGGCGCTGCGGCGCCTGATCTCCGGGCGCGCCACCTGCCGCGCCTACCTGCCCGCGCCGGTGCCGGCCGAGGCGATCCGCAGCATCGTGGACCTGGCGCGGGGCACCGCCTCGTGGTGCAACACCCAGCCCTGGGACCTCGTGGTCACCTCCGGCGCAAGCACCGACCGGTTCCGCGATGCTCTGATGGAGCAGGCGCGGCAGCATCCCGAACTGGATTCGGACTTTCCCTTCCCGGACGCATACAAGGGCGTGTACCTGGAGCGCCGCCGCCGCGCGGGCTTCCAGCTCTACGAAGCGCTGGGCATAGACCGCGGCGACAGGGCAGGGCGCGAGAGCCAGTCCTTCGAGAACTTCCGCCTGTTCGGCGCACCGCACGTGGCCATCGTCACCGTGCCGCAGGAACTGGGCACCTACGGCGCGGTGGACGCGGGCGGCTTCGTCTGCGCCTTCCTGCTCTCGGCCCAGGCCCACGGCGTGGCCACCACGCCGCAGGCGGCGCTGGCCATGCAGTCGACGTTCATCCGCCGCTACTTCGGCATGCCCGAGGATCGCCGCCTGGTGTGCGGCATCTCCTTCGGCTATGCCGACACCGCGCACCCGGCCAACGGCTACCGCACCGAGCGCGCAGAGGTGGACGACATCCTGCGGCTGGTGTGACGCCATGGGCACCTTGCTGATAGACGACCCCGCGCCCCACGTCCGGCGCCTCACGCTCCACCGTCCCGAGCGCATGAATGCGCTGGACGGCCCCACGCTGCAGGCGCTGAACCAGGCGGTGCGCGATTGCGTGGCGGCAGGCGATGCCGTCAAGGTGCTCGTCATTCGCGGCAGCGGCCGCGCCTTCTGCGCAGGCAACGACCTGGAGTGGCTCGCCAGCGGCGTGCTGGACGATCGCGCGGCGCACATGCGGCACCAGGATCTGATGCAGGACACTTTCGCGCGCCTGGAGAGCGCGCCGCAGATCGTGATCGCCAGCGTCAATGGCTTTGCCGTGGCGGGCGGCTTCGAACTGGCGCTGGCCTGCGACCTGATCGTGGCCCACGAGGCCGCGCTGCTGGGTGACGAGCACATCCGCCGCAACCTGCTGCCCAGCGGCGGCAGTTCGCAGCGGCTGCCGCGCCGGCTGGGACTGCAGCGCGCGATCTACTACCTCGTCACCGGCCGCCGCATGACCGGCCGCGAGGCGGTGGCGCTGGGGCTGGCCGCTCAAGCCGTGTCCGCGGCCGAACTGGAGGCCGCCACGCTGCAACTGGCGCAGGAGATCGCCCGGGCCGACGCGCTGGCCCTGGCCTCGATGAAAGAGATGGCGCGCAAGGCCCTGGAGCTGCCCCTGCAGGACGGGCTGCGCCACGAGCGCTGGATGCAGCACCGCTACCGCACGCAGTCCCCCGCGCTGGAGGCGGGCGTGCAGGGCTTTGCCCACAAGGCCTGAGCCATCGGATCGCTCTTCGTCCGATGTACGGAACGGATGGCGCTGGCGCGTTGACCTGCGCCCGTCCGGGGCCATCCAATGCCTGCACCGCGCGGGCCGTACCGCACCGGGCCGGCGCATCCATTCCCACTTGAAGGAGACTCCATGCAAGCCACGTTTCACCTGCCGGCAGTGCTGAAGATCGCCGGCGCCGCTGCGGTTCTTGCCGCCGCGAACCTCAGCGCGGCCGACACCATCAGGCTGGGCCTGTCCGTGCCGCTGTCGGGCTCAGGCGCCAATTGGGGCAAGGGCTCCGAATGGATGTGCGCCAAGGCCGCGCAGGAGGTCAACGCCCAGGGCGGCGTCAAGGTCAAGGGCCAGGCCCATCAATTCGAGTGCGTGGCCTACGACAACAAGTACAACGCGGCCGAGGGCGCCAAGGTGGCGCAGGCGCTGGTCGCGCGAGACGGGGTTAGGTTCGTGGCCGGCAGCATCGGTGTGGCGCCGGCACGCGCGCTGCAGTCGCTCACCGAGCGCCGGGGCGTGCTCATGTTCACGGCCGCCTGGGGCAACAGCATGAAGGGGCCGAAGTTCCCGCTGACCTTCTCGCAGATGAATTCGCCCAACGAGATCTCCGAGCCGCTGGTCACCGAGATCATGAAGCTGCACCCCGGGGTGAAGACGGTGGCCTTGCTCAACCCCAACGACGCCACCGGCCAGGAGACCGAGAAGGTCGCCAAGGCCGCGTGGGAGAAGAATGGCGTGAAGGTGCTGGTGAGCGACTGGTATGAGCGCGGCACCAGCGAGTTCCAGCCCATCGCCGCCAAGCTGCACGCGGCCAAGCCCGACGTGGTGGACCTGGCGTCCACTCCGCCGGCGGACGCTGGCCTGATCTTCAAGGAGCTGAAGTCCCTGGGCTGGAGCGGCGTGAAGGTGGTCGAGGTGGGAACCGGCGCCGACGGCCTGCTGGCGACCGGCAAGGATGCGGTGGAAGGCACCTACCTGGGCGCCGCCGTGAGCGTGGACGGCATGACGCCGCAGCAAAAAGCCCTGGACGAGGGCGTGCGCAAGGCCACCGGCGAGAGCACCAACGCCATCCAGATCGGCTTCTACGACGCGGTCTGGGCCATCAAGGCGGCCATGGAGCAGGCGCAGAGCATAGAGCCGGCCGACGTCGCCAGGGCCATGCCGACGGTCAGCTTCAAGTCCTTCTACGGCCAGACCGGCTTCGGCGGCAAGGACGTCTACGGCAGCGACCAGCAGATGCGCCTGCCCGTCATCGTCACCAGGCTGGTGGGCGCCAGCTTGCAGGAAGTCGGCCGGGTGCAGAAGTAAGGTTCCATGCAGGACGTCTTCCAACTGCTGCTCACGGCGCTGCAGATCAGCTCGGTGTACATCCTGTTCTCGCTGGGGCTGACCATCATCTTCGGCGTGCTGAAGGTGGTGAACTTCGCGCACGGGCAGTTCTTCACTTTCGGCGCGCTGGTGCTGTCGATGGTGCTCGGTGCGCTGGCGCCCCGCCTGGGACACGGCTGGGCCGCCTACCTGCTGGCGGGACTGGCAGGGCTGGCGGCCTGCCTCGCGGCGGGGCTGGTGGTGTACCAGTTCGGCTTCAAGCGGCTGGAACGCGACATGATCGGCTCCTTCATCCTCTCGGCCGGCCTGGTGCTGCTGTTCGAGGGGATCATGCTCGAGGTCTTCGGCGGCGCGGTGCGGCCCGTGCCGGCGCTGCTCGAAGGCAACGTGCAGGTGCTGGGCCTGAACCTGTCGGCCCAGCGGCTGGCGCTGTTGGTCTTCGCCGTGCTGCTGACGGCATCCATCATCGTGCTGCTGAACCGCACCCGGTTCGGCAAGGCGCTGCGCGCCGTCTCCATCGACCACGAGGCCGCGATGCTGCAGGGCATCGCCTACCGGCAGATCGCGCTGTACGGCTTCCTGATGGCCACCGGCGTCGCCGCCATCGCGGGCATGCTGATCGCGCCCATGGCCGCGGTGACGCCCACGCTGGGCGACTCCTACCTCGTCAAGGGCTTCATCGCCGTGGTGGTGGGGGGCATGGGCAGCATCATGGGGGCCATCGTGGGCAGCCTGCTGATCGCGCTGCTGGAGTCCTTCGTCGGCTTCTACGTAGACCCTTCGATGGCGAACCTGGCGATCTTCGTGATCGTGATGGTGGTGCTGCTGGTCAGGCCGAAAGGGTTCTTTGGAAATGACTGAGAAGAACTTCGACCTGCCGGGCATCGTTGCCGTCGCCGCCGTTCTGCTGGGCTGCATCTTCTGGGGCGGCGGGTACACGGGCAACCTGGTGGTGTGGATGGCGATTGCGGCGCTGATGGCGGCCAGCCTGCGCTTCGTGCTGCTGATCGGCGAACTGAACTTCGCCTCGGCCGCATTCTTCGGCATCGGGGCCTACTGCACCGGCTATGTGGCCAACACGCTGCAATGGCCCTTCTTCGCCACGCTCGCGCTCAGCGCTGCGCTGGCGCTGGTGGTGAGCATCGCCTTCGGCTGCATCACGCTCAAGGTGAAGGGCCCGTACTTTCTGCTGATCGGCTTTGCGTTCACCGAGGCCATGCGCATCCTCTACACACGCACCGATGCGCTTGGCGGCAACTCGGGGCTGGTGGGCATCTTTCCGCCCGCCTGGCTGGATGCGCACTACCAGTACTTCGCCACCGTGCTGTGCTTCGCGCTCATCCTGGGGCTGTTGGCCATCGAGCGCTCGCACCTGGGCAGGATCTTCGTCGCCATCCGCGACAACGACTACGTCGTGCGCAGCGTGGGAAACCGCGTGTTCGTGGCCAAGGTGGTGTGCTTTGCCATCGCCTCGGCCGTGGCCGGGCTGGCGGGCTCGCTGCATGCCTTCGCCAACAACGTGATCAG
This sequence comes from Xylophilus sp. ASV27, assembly GCF_016428875.1. Taxonomy (GTDB): domain Bacteria; phylum Pseudomonadota; class Gammaproteobacteria; order Burkholderiales; family Burkholderiaceae_C; genus Xylophilus. The sequence continues at coordinate 54,670 of NZ_JAELTO010000002.1, read as the reverse complement.
CCCGCTGGACTTCGGCTTCATGCTCTCCACCTTCGCGCTGGCCTATCTCAAGGTCGGCGGCGAGGACAGCCCGCTCGGGCCGGTCGTCGGCGCGGTGCTGCTGGTGGGCGTTGCCAGCTGGGCGCAGAGCCTGGGCGGCAGCGAGCACATCCTGTACGGCGCGGCCATCGTGCTGTCGGTGCTGTTCATGCCCAAGGGGCTGATGGGCCTGCTGCACGGATTCAGGCATGGGGGAGGGCGGTGAACATGGCAGGCGGCGGCACACTCCTTTCGGGGTGCAACCTGTCCAAGCAGTTCAAGGGGCTGCTGGCGGTGTCGGGCGTGGACATCGACATCCGGCGCGGTGAGATCGTCGGCCTGATCGGCCCCAACGGCGCGGGCAAGAGCACCACCTTCAACCTGCTCAGCGGCTTCCTGCCGCCCACCACCGGCCAGCTCACCATCGCCGGCATCGACATGACCGGCGCCACGCCCGAGCGCATCAGCGCGCAGGGCCTGGTGCGCACCTTCCAGCACGGCAGCTACATGCCGAGCATGACGGTAGAGGACAACGTGCTCATCGGCGCGCTGGGCGGCACGCGCAGCGGCCGCGTGCCGCGCGCCGAACAGGCCGACGTGATCCGGCAGGCCATCGCGCTTTTCGGCCTCACCGAACAGCGGCGCCAGGTGGCAAAGAACCTGCCGCATGGCCTGCAGCGCCTTTTGAGCATGGCCATAGCCTTCGCGGCGCGGCCCACGCTGATCTGCTATGACGAGCCGCTCACCGGCCTGAACCAGACCGAGGTGGCCGTGACGCTTCAGGTCTATCGCAGGCTCAAGAGCGAGTTCGGCATGTCGATCCTGCTCGTCGAACACAACATGCGGGCCGTGATGGCCATCTGCGACCGCATCTACGTGCTGCACCATGGCGAGATCATCTTCACGGGCGCGCCCGAGGAGGTGAAGGCCAGCGAGGTCGTGCTCAAGGCCTACCTGGGGGAGGCGCATGGGCTCTGAGAAAAGCCTCGCCGTGCGCGACCTGACGGTGCACTATGGCGCCGTGCCCGCCATCAGCGGCGTCAGCCTGGAGGTCCGGGGCGGCAGCATCGCCGCGCTGATCGGGGCCAATGGCGCGGGCAAGTCCACGCTGATCAAAGCCATCACCGGCCTCGTGAAGGTGCGCTCGGGCGAGGTGACGTACGGCGGGCAGGCGCTCGCCAACCGCCCGCCCAACGCCATCCTGGACCACGGCATCGCCCTCGTGCCCGAGGGGCGGCGCCTGTTCGGCAGCATGACGGTGCGCGAGAACCTGGAGATGGGCGCCTACCGCATCCACGACGCGCAGCGCAAGGCCGAACTGCTCGATACCTGCCTGCGCTACTTCCCCGACCTCAGGCCCAAGCTGCCCAGCGCCGCCAATGCCCTCTCTGGCGGCCAGCAGCAGATGGTGGCCGTGGCGCGCGCGCTGATGAGCGCGCCCAGCGTGCTGCTGCTGGACGAGCCCACCATCGGCCTCGCGCCCGCGTTCGTCAATGTGATCAGCGCGGTGGTGCGCGACATCAACCGCCAGGGCGTCACGGTGCTGCTGGTCGAGCAGAACGCAGAAGTCGCGCTGCGCGTGAGCAACTACGCCTACGTGATGGAGTCGGGCGCGGTGGTCAAGCACGGGCCGTCCGGCGTGTTCCTGCACGATCCGGACATCAAGAAGGCCTATCTGGGCTTGTGAGGCGTCAGACATGGATCTGCAACTGAACGGCCGCAAGGTCCTCGTCACCGGCGCATCGCGCGGCATAGGCGAAGGGCTGGCCCATGCGTTTGCCGCCGAAGGCTGCGCACTGTATCTGACGGCACGCGCGGGCGACGACTTGGCGCGCGTGGCGCAGGCGGTGCGCGACCGCCACGGGGCGCTGGTTCGGACCCTGGCGCTGGACATGACTGCTCCCGGCGCGCCGGAGCAGGTAGCCGCGTTCTCAGATGATGCCGACGTGCTCGTCAACAACGCGGGCGCCATTCCGGGCGGTTCGCTGTGGGAGGTGGATGAGGCCGCCTGGCGCCGGGGCTGGGAGCTGAAGGTGTTCGGCTACATCAACCTCACGCGCCTGGTGTACGCGCGCATGAAGGCCAGCGGCGGTGGCGTGATCCTCAACAACATCGGCAACGGCGGCGAGAACTATGACTTCGACTACATCGCCGGCACCACCGGCAATGCGGCGCTGATGGCCTTCACCCGCGCCCTGGGCGGGCGCAGCCTGCAGGACGGCATCCGCGTGCTGGGCGTGAACCCCGGCCCGGTGGACACCGAGCGTATCCGCAAGGTGCTGCGCCAGCGCGGCGACCGCAGTGACACGATGGCCGGCATGCCGCTGGGCCGGCCCGCCAGTGTGCAGGAGGTGGCGGACCTGTTCGTCTATCTCGCCTCCAGCCGCTCGGGCTACAGCAGCGGCGCGATCTTCACCGTCGACGGCGGCCTGACCTCGCGCCGCTCCATCGTCTGACGGTGTCGCGTGGAATAAGCCCCAGGAGGCGAGCGGCACGCGCCGCTGGGCACTCGCGCGCCGGTGACCATCATTTCTTCCGAGGTACGGAACGCATGGCCCGGCAGCGTTGACCCGCGTGCGGCCGGGCTCGTCCAATGCCTGCACTGCGCGGACGACTCTGAAAGCGGGCCGGCGCGGAGCAGCTTTTTTCCGGAGACACCACACCATGATCCAACGCCGCCACTTCACCCTGGCCGTTGCCTGCGCGGGGCTGCCGTTCGCGGCCCGGGCCGCCGCCTATCCGAGCCAGCCGGTGCGCGCCATCGTCAGTAACGCACCGGGCACCGGCACCGACATCACGGCGCGCTTCATCACCACCCAGATGGGCAGGAAGTGGGGCGAGTCGGTGTTCGTCGAGAACAAGGCGGGCGCGGGCGGCGTGCTGGGCACCGACTTCGTCGCCAAGACGGCGCCCGACGGCTACAACATCCTGTTCACCACCGGCGCGCACTTCAGCTTTCCGGCGCTGTACGACAAGCTCACCTTCGACGCCCGGGCCGACTTCACGCCGGTGGCCGCCTTCGCGCAGGCGCCCATCGTGGTGTTCGTGCCGGCCGACTCGCCGTTCAAGACCGTGCAGGACGTGGTCGACGCCTCGAAGAAGACGCCCGACAGCGTGAGCTACTCGTCGCCGGGCGCCGGCACCTCGTCGCACCTGGCAGCGGTGATGCTGGCCCACCAGGCCGGTATCCACATGCTGCACGTGCCCTACAAGTCGGCCTCGCAGGCGGCGCTGGAGGTGGCCTCGGGCCAGGCCCAGGTGGGTTTCAACGGCACGGGCGCGACGCTGCCGCTGCTGCAGGCGGGCAGGATCCGCATCCTCGCCGTCAGCAGCCTCAAGCGCTCGGCCTCGCTGCCCCAGGTGCCCACGCTCGATGAGTCGGGCCTGAAGGGCTACGACTTCGTCACGCCGATCCTCGCCCTGGTGCGCGCCGGCACGCCCACGCCGATCGTGGAAACCATCGGCGCCGCCATGATGGCCGCGGCAGCCATGCCCGAGTTCAAGGATCTGTGCCAGGCCCAGGGCCTGGACGTCGCGATCCAGGGGCCGGCCGAGTTGAAGGTCTCCGCGCCCAGGGAGTTCGACAAGTGGAAGCGCCTGGTGGACCTGGCCGGCGTAAAGGTATAGCGCCGATGCCTCAGCACCTGGCCGCGCGCCTGCAAGGCCTGCTGCGCGCGGGCGACACGCTGTGGTGGGGCCAGGCCACGGCCGAGCCGCTGACGCTCACGCGCGCATTGGTGCAGCACCGTCATGCGCTGGCCCAGGGCGGGCGGCTGCGCGTGTTCGTGGGCATCGGCCACTCCGACACGCTGCGGCCCGAGCAGGCCGACGTGATCGACTTCTTCGGCTACGCCGCCAGCGCAACGCACCGCGCGCTCGCGCAGGCGGGCGTGCTGGACATCCTGCCCAGCCACTACTCGCACATCCCGCGGCTGATCGGCGAAGGCGTGCTGCCGGCCGACGTGGTGCTGCTGCAGGTCTCGCCGCCCGACGGGCAGGGCCGCTACAGCCTGGGCCTGGTGCATGAATACCTCACCGCCGCGCTGGAGAAGGCGCGCGTGGTGGTCGCCGAGGTCCACCCCGCCATTCCCTGGACGCACGGCAGCGTGCACCTCCAGGCCGGCGATTTCGACCTGCTGGTGGACGCCGAGCACCCACCGCTCGACGCGGACAGCGCCGCGCCCGGCGCGACCGAGCGCGCCATAGCCCGCCACATCGCCGAACGCGTGCCCGACGCAGCCACGCTGCAGGTGGGCATCGGCAAGATCCCCGAGGCCGTGCTCTCGGCCCTGCACGGGCGGCGCGACCTGGGCTTTCACAGCGGCGCCATCGGCGACGGCATCGCCGCGCTGGCCGAGTCCGGCGCGCTGACCAACGCGCGCAAGGGCCGCGATGCGGGCGTGGGCATCGCCGGCATCCTCATGGGCGGCGAGCGGCTGCGCCGCTGGGCGCACCGCAACCCGGGGCTCGCGCTGCGTGGCACCGAGTACACGCACGACCCCGAGGTTCTGGCCAGCCTGCATCAGTTGGTGGCGATCAACTCCGCCATCGAGGTGGACCTGACCGGCCAGACCAACGCCGAGGTGGCGGGCGGCGTCTACGTGGGTGCCCTGGGCGGCGCGGTGGACTTCCTGCGCGGGGCGGCACGCAGCCGGGGCGGCCTGCCCATCGTCGCGCTGCCCGCCACCGCCAAAGGCGCGACGCGCATCGTGGCGCAACTGAGCGGCCCGGTGAGCACGCCGCGTTGCGACGCGGGCCTGATCGTCACCGAGCACGGCGTGGCCGACCTGCGCGGCCAGACGCTGTCGCGCCGCGTGCAGCGCATGCTGGACATCGCCGCGCCCGAGCACCGCGCCGCGCTGGAGCGCCAGGCCCATGGCGCGCTGCGCCACCGCGGCGCGGTCTTCGCATCATGCTGTGGATGCTACAAAAAATATAGCTAATAACCCAGGTCTTACCTGGGCTGCAGGCAGATTTCTTTCAATAATCAGGGAAATACGCATGTTCCACGCCCATCGCCTCCGCCGGCTCGCCGCCGCCCTGCCGGCCCTGAGCGCCCAGGGCCTTGCGCATGCGCAGGGCGATTCCATCGGCCTCGTCGTCGGCAATGCGGCCGGCGCGCCGGTGAACCAGGCCGCGCGCCTCCCGGCCCCGCTGCTCGGCAGGGCGTGAGGCAGGCCATCGAGGTGGGCTGATCCCATGCCAGAACGCATCCACGCGCTGCTGGACCGCTGGCTGGCCGAGGCGCCCGCGCGGCCCTTCATCCACCTGCCCGATCGCAGCCTGAGCTATGCCGATCTGGGCATGCTCGCCGATGCGCTGGAAAGCGAACTGCGCGCGGACGGCGTGCGCCCCGGCGACCGCGTGCTGGTGGTGGCCGAGAACTGCCCCGAGCATGCCGCGCTGATCGTCGCCTGCAGCCGCGTGGGCGCCTGGTCCTGCGGCGTGAACGCGCGCATGGCGCCGGGCGAAGTGGCGGCCTTCGCGGCCAAGGCCGATGCGCGGGCGTTGTATTTCACCGCGGGCGTCTCACCCGCGGCCGCCGCGCATGCCGCGCGGCACGGGGCCGTGCCCTCTTGCGTGCACGGCCTGCTGCGCCGCGCCGCGCGCATCGCGGCCGAGGCGCGGCCCGAACCGCTGGCGAGCGAGGTGGCCGCCGTCATCTTCACCTCGGGCACTACCGGCGCGCCCAAGGGCGTGATGATGACCCACCGCGGCGTGCTGCACTTCGCGCGCGTCTCGGCCGAGTCGCGGGAACTGGGACCGGGCGACCGGGTCTACGCCCATGCACCCATGACGCACATCTTCGGCCTGGGTACCGTGCTGCTGGCCTCCCTGCACGCCGGGGCATCGCTGGAGATGCGCCCGCAGTTCGAGCCCGCGGAACTGCTCCACGCGCTCGCGTACCGCGGCGTGTCCCAGGTGCAGGGGCCGCCCGCGCTGTTCGCGCGCCTGCTGCAGCATTGCGCGGAGCAGGGCATCACGCGCCCGCAGGCGCCGCGCCTGCGCTACCTGTATGCGGGCGCGGGCCCGCTGGACATGGCGCTCAAGCTGAGGGTCGAGGCCAGCTTCGGCCAGCCGCTGCACCACGGCTACGGCCTGTCGGAATACGCGGGCTCGCTGCATGCCACGCGCCTGGGCGAGCACCGCGCCGACACCAGTGCCGGCCATGCCTTCCCCGGGGCGGAGCTGCGCATCGTCGATCCCGCCACCGGCCGCGCGTTGCCGCCGGGCGAGCGCGGAGAGATCTGGCTGCGCGGCGTCGGCCTGATGCCCGGCTACTTCCGCGACCCGCAGGCCACCGCCGAGGCCATGCGCGAAGGCGGCTGGTACGCCAGCGGCGACCTGGGCGAGTTGCATGCCGACGGCGCGCTGTTCGTGGTGGGCCGCATCAAGGAAATGATCATCCGCTCGGGCTTCAACGTCTACCCGGCCGAGGTTGAGCAGACACTCAACCGCTTTCCCGGCATCCTGCGCTCGGCCGTTGTCGGCCAGAAGGAGGCCGACGGTAACGAGGCCGTGATCGCCTTCATCGTCCCTGATGCCGCCCATCCTACCGACGAGACCGCGCTTCATCAGTACCTGCGCGAGCAGCTTGCGCCCTATAAGCGGCCCGCGCGCATTGTCGCCATCGATGAGCTGCCGATGAGCGCGAATGGCAAGCTGATGCGGCGGCAATTGCTGGAGCGGCTGTAGTGCGGCACTTTATGCAGTGGTCAGGGCCACCAGTTGCCGCCACTTTTCCAGCTCCGCGGGCGCGCTGGCCTTGGCGGTAGCGGCGTCCTGGATATCCACGTCCAGCCCCTGGCCGAGGCAGAAGCTGCCGAACTCCGCGGTGGCCGCCATTCGCGTCAGCGCTTGCGAAAGCCGCGCAACGGCACCAGGCGAGGTGCCGCGCGGCGCGAACACCCAGATGGGCGTGCTGACGTCGTAGCCCGCGAGACCCGATGCCGCCATCGGGGGCACGTTCGGCAGATGCTGCGACGGCACGGCGGTCGTCACCGCCAGGGCGCGCAGGCGCCCGCTCCTGATCATCGGCAGGAAGGTGGCCACGCCCCCGAAGGCCGTGTCGACCTGGCCGCTGGCCGCATCGATGGCCACCTGGCCGGGGGCCTTGTAGGGCACATGGTTGAACTGGAGGTGGGCCATGTGGGCCAGCAGCGCCCCCGACATGTGCGACGTCGAGCCGGTGCCCGACGAGCCGTAAGACAAGGCCTGGGGCTTGAGCCGGGCTGCCGCAATAACGTCGGCGACGGAGCGCAGCGGCGAGTCGGCCGCGGTGACCAGCACCAGCGCCGACGAGGCGATGCGCGCCACGGGCTCGAAATCCGCAACGGCGTCGTAAGGCGTCTTGCCCAGCCATTGATTGGTGTAGTGCGAGGCATAGGTCAACAGCAACGTGCGCCCGTCGGCCGGGGCCTTGGCCACGAAGTCGGTGCCGATCACGCCGCCGGCGCCCATCTTGTTGTCCACCACGACCGGCATTTGCCAGGATGCCCCCAGGGCTTGCGCGACGAAGCGGGCCGTGGCGTCGCTTCCCGTCCCCGGACCGGTGGGGACGACGATGCGCATCGGCTGCGCGGAGACCTGCGTCCACGCCGGCCGGGCAACGCCCAGGAAGCCGGCCAGACACATCACTGTTGAACGCCTGTTGATCATTATTGCTCCTCGGAAAACTGATGAGTGCGGCGTCAGCCAATCACTTGGAAGTCCCGCAGCCGCTCGATCTGTGCGGTGTCCAGGGCCAATTCCCGCGCAAGTAATTCGCCCGTGTGCTCGCCGACCCAGGGCACGCGGCGTTCGGGCCCTTCGGCCACGCGGGACATCTTGACGGGGTTGCCCGGCGTGCATGCGGGCTGGGGTACGCCGTCCGGGCGCTCCAGTTCCACCACCATGTTGCGGGCGATCACGTGGGGGTCTTGCATGACCTCCTGGATGCTCTGGCAGGGCGCTACCGCGATGCCTGCGCGGCCCAGAATCTCCGCTGCTTCCCGATGGCTGTGCGCCGAGGCCCATCGCTCCACTTCGGGGCGGATCAGCGCGTCGATCTGCGCGCCCCAGTCGGCCGAGGTTTCCAGCCGGGGGTCAGTCAGCCACTGCGGGCAGCCCACTGCCTGGGCCAGGCTTACGAAGTGCTGGCGCGTATTGCACATGAGGATGAAGAAGCCGTCGCGCGCCTTGAACGCGGCTGTCAGCGAGGTGGGTACATGCGTCGATTTCTTGCCCATCGAGGCATAGCTCATCATCACGTCCACCATCGAGACCATGACGTCGTACATTGCAATGTCCACGTGCTGTCCTGTACCGATGCGATCCCGATGGCGCAGCGCGGACAGGATGCCGATCACGGCGTACAGCCCGCTGGCCGTGTCGCCCAGGGCTCCGGCGGAGCCTACCTGCGGCCGCTCATCCTTGGTGCGCTTAAAGTCATAGAACGCCGAGATTGCTTCGACGATGGGCGCGAACGCGGCGCGCCCATGGTACGGCGACCGGCCATCGGTGCCGAAGCCGGAAATGGAGGCATAGATGATCCGTGGATGCAGCGCCGCCATCGCCTCGTAGCCCAGACCCGCGCGCTGCAGCGCGCCGCCGCGGAAGTTCTCGGCGAACACGTCGAACTTGCCCGCCAAGCGCAGCACGAGATCGCGGCCCTCCGGGTTTTTGATGTCGATTGTGATGGATCGCTTGTTGAGGTTGTTGCGCAGGAAGGTGCTGCCCAGCAGGCGTCCTTCGGGGTCGCGCGCGGCCGGGTAGGTATTGCGTGCCTGCTCACCTGTGTCGGGAGGCTCGATGCGCACCACGTCGGCTCCCAGCCGGGCCATCAGCTGCGTGGCAAACGGCATGGCGTGTGCCTGCTCCAGCGCGAGGATGCGCACGCCTTCTAGGGGTTTGCCGAAGCGTATCCGCTCGGGATGGGCGATGTCTCCGACTTTCATGGATTGGCCCTTTCCGTTGCGGTCAGCCCCATACGCCGGGCACGGCGCAGCACGTCGTGTGCATGCGGCAGCATTGCATAGTCCACCATCTGGCCGCGGAACTGCACAGCGCCGTCTCCGCGCTCCTGTGCCTGGCTCACCGCTTCGATCACACCCTGCGCATAGTCGATTTCCTCGGCGGAGGGTGCGAAGACCTCGTTCGCGATGGCCACGTGGCTTGGATGGATCAGTACCGCACCGGTAAAACCCAGTTGCTTCGCCCGCTGGCATAGCATGCGCACGGCGTCCAGGTCATCGATGCGCATGCCGACGATGCTGCCCTTGGGGTACATGGCGCCACCGGCGCGGCTGTCGAGCACGGTCTTGGAGGCCAGATAGAGCTGCTCCATGCCTTCGAGCGTAGGGAGGAAGCCTGCGGCGCGTGCCACGTCGCCGTTGACCGGGCCGACCATGCCCGCGAGGCCCATGCAGCGCTGGCTGGCACGCGCCAGCGCACGGCCTTCATAAAGGCCGTTGCTGGTTTCGGGCAGCGGCACAATCGCCACGCAGCCGCGGGCCATGCCGCTTTTGCCTTCTCCATAGGTGAGAGCCAGGTCGAGCGCACGCACCTCCTCTGCAGAATCGGCCTTGGCCAGCATCACTCCTGCCAGTCCAGGGACGGTTATACGCTCCACGTCCTGGGGGCCGCCAAAGTCCCAGCCATTGACGCGTACGAACGGGGCAATGCCTGCCTCCGCAAGCACAGCAATGGCTTCGCGGGCGATCTCCCGGGCCTCGGCTTTCATGTTGGTCGGGACGGCATCTTCCAGATCGAGAATGACGGCCGAAGGCTTATATTTGGAGACCTTGCGCGCCCACTCGATCTTGTGCGCAGGCAAGAATAGCAGGGAGCTCAGGGGCCAGATATCGGAGTTGGGCTTCATGATCACGATTCTTTCTTGGTGAAATGGATGCGCTGGAGATAGGCCCGCAGTTGCTGCGCCTCCAGGTTAAGTTCTGATCTAAATGACTGCGGATCGGACAAGGGCACCGAGCCACTGAGTGACGACTCGATGCGGGCCTTCAGGTCCTTGGTTTCATCCACTGCCAGCTGGATATCCCGGCCGATGCGCTCCGTGATGGCAAGTGAGGTGCCCTGGGGCGCAAACAGGCCACCCCAGGTATCGGGCAGATAGCCTTTCAGCCCCAACTCGCGGATAGACGGTACCGCTGGCCAGTCGGCATAGCGTGTGTCCGCGAGTGCTGCCATTGGCACGGCCGAGCCGTTGTCGATGAAGGTCTTCACCGATGCCGGCGTAGCCAGGATGTACTGCACCTCGTCGCGCACCAGCGCGATGACTGTCTGCGCTACACCGGGATATTCCACGGGCGTGAACCGCAAGCCGATGCCCTCGGCCAGGATGCCGTTCTTGACGCTCTGCTGCGAGGCCACCCCCACGCTGCCGAAGAACAGGCCGCCTTGTGAGGCGCGGCTCAGCGCCAGCAGTGCTTCCGGGCTCCTCGCCTTGGCATGCGTGCTGGCGCTAACGACCAACAGCATCTTGTAGTTCAGAAACTTGATGACGGGATCGAGGTCTGCCAGTGGGTCGATGCGCACACCCGCCAAAGTGAACTTCGCAAACGCCGTCGATTGGCTGCCAACCAGCAGCGTGTGCCCATCGGCCTGAGCGCGTGCCACTTGCTCGGCACCGATCAAGCCTCCCGCGCCGGGCTTGTTCTCCACGATGACGGGCTGTCTCCAGCGCGCTTCCAGCGTTGGTGCCAACTGACGCGCCCACAGGTCGCCCGAGGTGCCAGGTGTAAAAGGTACAAACAGCTTCACCGGGCGGACCGGAAAGGCATCATGGGATCTCGATGCGCCGGCAACGCTGGGTTTGGCGACTGGTATGCCCAAAGCAATTGCGGCATTCAAGCCGGCACGCACGAATTGGCGCCGTGATAGAGGCATGGCTCATCCTTGGAAGGAAGCTGCGATGGACGCATCGTAGGAGTCTGTCCTTTGTGAAGGAAGCCAGTACCGTCTATTCCGGGTATAAACACAGCTCATGACCTTGAGCACTCACCAACATCCTGCGGGGGATGTTCAGCACTTGCCATCCGTCGATCTGACGATGGTGGCTACATTCCAAGCGGTGCTTTCGACTGGCACAGCCTCGAAGGCGGCCGAAGTCCTTGGAGTGACGCAGCCGGCCGTAAGCCATACGTTGCGCCGCCTGCGTGACTACTACGGTGACGAGTTGTTTGTGCGCAGCGGCAATGCACTCCATCCGACTCCACGCGCTATTGCGCTCGCGCCGTTGGCCTCACGGCTGTTGCGGGATTTGCAATTGTTGTCGGCGCGGCAGATTTCGTTTGACCCCGCGACGGCGCAGCGGCAATTCGTGCTGTGCATATCGGCGGATGCGGAATTCGCCGCGCTGCCCATGGTGCTCAGAACCTTGCTGCGGAAGGCGCCTGGATGCAGTATCCGAGGCCGTCAGGTGCCGGTGTCCGAGCTGCACCACTTGCTCGAGTCCGGAGAGATAGATCTGGCCACCGGCAACCTTCACCGCGCCAACCCTTCATTGCGCCGCCAACTGTTGGGCGACTACCCGGCCGTCTGCCTGGTGTCGGCGAGTGGCCGGTGGGCCGAGGCCCCACTCGGCACTGAGGATTTCGCGCTGGCGCGGCATGTGGTGGTCAAGCGCATCAATGACTATGGCGACCCGGTGGGCATGCGCATGCAGGATGCAGGTATCCATCGCAGCATCGCTATGGAGGTGGCAAACCATTTCGTCGCGGCGGAAATGGTGGCCGAGGCGGATTGGATCGCTACCGTACCTGGTCATATGGCGGTGAAACTGAGCCGGTTGTTTCCCATCAAGTTACGTCCGTTGCCGTTTGCCATCGAGTCGGTTCCCGTGCATTCCATATGGCATGAACGGTTCCATCGTGACCCTGGCCATGTCTGGATTCGTTCGGTTGTAAGGCAAACCTGGGCTAAGTTGCTGTCTCACAAGCCGTTGAAGTTGTTGCTTGAGTCATGAAGGTGTCAAGCAGATAGCCCCGTTCGCGGCGCTGGTCATCCTCTTGATACCTGCGAAAGCCTACAGTGTCGCTGGTGGAGCTCGGCGCGATAGCCAGCACGATCCTCACCGGCTTGGTGGGCCAGTCCTGGATCCAGTCGGCAGCCGCTGCCAGCCCCAGCGCCGCCGCGGCCCAAGCCGCAATTTTCGAAACCGGGTTTCGAGGGAACGAAACGATGGCGCCGTGCTCCGGGCCGGAAGCCCCTGGGCGGCGGCACCCCCGCGAACAGCCTGGTTCCCCGCTACCGGGATTCGGCGGTCGTGGCCAGGGTAGGCTGCAGGCCGTTGTCCTGCCCGAGATCGCCGGCCGCCCCCGGCGGCGGCGGGCGCAGGCCGTCGAAGGACAGCGGCAGGCCCACGACCTCGAACTCCTCGTTCGATGGTTGGCCCAGGATGCCCAGCGCTTTAACCTGTTCGTAGCGCAGCACCTCCTCGACCTCCTGCACCGGCGCGCAGGGCACGCCGCCCGCTCGGAGCCTGCGCTGCCAATATTCCTGCGGGTGCTCGCGCAGGCAGGCTTCGAGCAGTGCGTCGAGTTGCGCGCGATGCCGCAGCCGCGCGTTGTTGGTTGTAAACCTGGGGTCAGCATACCACTGGGCATGTCCCAGCGCGTTGTACAGCTTGGTGAACAACGCATCGCTGGCACAGCTGAGCATCAGGTAGCTGTACCTGGCCGTGTTGCTGGAGCTGCACAGCCGCTAGGTGGTGGGCTGGAGCCTGCCGCCGCACATGCAGACCCGCTGGTGAAGGATGCGCTGCTGATGGCCTGCTTGCGGCGCCGGACAACGCCAGGGCTGATCTTGCACAGCGATCGCGGCAGTCAATACTGCAGTCGCGATTTGCAGGACACGCTCCAGGCCTGGGGCATCCGCAGCTCGATGTCGCGCAAAGGCAATTGCGGCACGACGCGCCCACCGAGAGCCTGTGGGGGCGGCTGAAAACGGCCTACGTACATGGCCGCCGATTCGCCACCCGCGAGCAGGCCCGCCAAGCCGTGATGGGCTGGATCGCCTTATACAACCAAAGCAAGGCGCGCCATCGCTGCACAACGGCACCAACTTGCCGAGCGATCACTCCGGCCTGATATTCAGGGTCTTGAACAGTTCTTGCCAAAGTGTCGTCTCCTCGCGGATGTCCTTGGCGAACGCCTCGGGGGACGATGCGGGTACCGAGGCGGTGAGCTTGCCTTCGACCTCCTTGCGGAAGGCTTCATCCTCGAATATGGCCTGCAGGTCGGCGTTCACCCGGCGGATTACAGCATCGGGCGTGCCCTTGGGCAGGAAGAAACCGATCCATAGCTGCGGAAGGTAGCCACGGTAGCCCACGGCCTCCTGCAGCGTCGGCACCTCGGGAAAGCCCGGGTAACGCTGAGTGCTGATGGCCGCCAGCGGCACGATGGCGCCGTTGGCGAAGAAGGGCTTGACCGAGGCCGGGTTGTTGACGATGAACTGCGCGTCGTTGCGCACCAGAGAAAGATTGGCATCGCTGACGTTGCTGAAGTTCACCGCCGAATACTGCATGCCCAACTGCTGGTTCAGGATGGCATACGTCAGGTTGAAGGCAGAGGTCGGCCCCAGTCCTGCGAGGAAGATGCCCTTGTCGTCCTTCTTGCTCAGCATGACCAGATCCTTCAGCGTCGGGGCCTGCCTGGCGGTGTCGCCGTTGGTAGCGATCACGAGCTGGTAGTTGAGCATTTTGCGCACGGGCACCAGGTCGGTCAGGGGGTCGAAGCGCAGGCCTTTCTGCGTGTACTTGGGCAGTATGGAACTCTGGGAGCCCAGCAGCAGAGTGTGGCCGTCGGTGGTACGCACGACGTACTCGGTGCCCACTGCGCCGCTGGCGCCGGGCTTGTTCTCCACGATCACGGGCTGCTTCCAGCGCTGCTCCAGCCTTGGCGCGATCAGGCGCGCCAGTGTGTCGCCCGACGAACCCGGGCCAATGGCCAGGACGATGCGCACCGGCTTGCTGGGCCAGTCCTGCGCCGCGGCGCCCGCGCTCGCAAGCCCCAGGACGGTGGTGGCAAGCGCCGTCTTCAGCCAGGCGCGGCGGGTGTTGGTAGTATGCATGTCTGTCCCCTGTTTGAATAATGTGGTGTCCTTTGCCATCCGGCCTCTCCGAAGCCACTAGCGCATCCAGGTCTCACGCAAGCGCAGCATTGGTCGGCTCCATCGACCTGCTTCAATATCCCTTCCTCAGGAACCGATCGGTGCTTAGGGGTGCGCGTAGGGGTGCTGGTACTGCACGCCTGCGAACGGCAGTTCCGCTGCTCGCCGGTTCATCTCGTCGAGCAGCGCGATGAACGCATCCTCTGCCGCGTAGTCGAAGGGGTCCCCGATCTGCTGTTCGGCCTCAATCCCGAGGGGGTGCCCGAGGTAGTGCTCGACAGTGCGCCTGATGCCTTCTTCGAAGCTGACGAGATCGGTGTATCCCAGTTCTCTGCGGATCTTTCCGCTGTCGATCAGCAGGTGGTGCGTCGTGGGCGGGAGACCGGTCTTGGTGAAATTGAGGTCCCGGTTCGCGCCCCAGAAGTAGGCGGGGCGGCCCATTTCGGGCGTGAAGTTCGCGAGTTCAACCTCGACGCCCATGGCCCGCGCTATGGCGCGCACCAGGATGGCATCGGAGGGCGTATAGGCGTCCGCAACGTTGTAGGTCTGCCCCGATGAGGCCTCGGGTTGATCAACGCAGAGCAGGATCGCGTTTGCAGCATTCTCGACGTAGGCCTTGCTCTCCAGGGTCAGGCCGCCATTGATGACGGGGATGTGGGTGCGCCCATCGCGGACGCGGCGGATGATGCTCCACTCGCGGGGAGCGAGCTGGCGGGGGCCGAACAGGCAGGGATAGCGCAGGTGCGTGATGTTGTAGTGTCCGGCCGAATGGGCCTCCATGAGAATCTGCTCGGTCTGCACGATCTTCTCGCTGAGCTTGTGCCCCGTCTTGCGGGGACCGTCCTCCGCGGAGGGTCGTGCCAGGTTGTCGCCATAGGCCGCGCCGCCGATGGTGATCAGTCGTTCGCTCACACCCGCGAGCGCGTCGACAAATAGGCGCAGGCGCCCGTAGGTCGCCACAACGAGGTCGTAGCGATGGCCCTTGAGCGCCTCGGTCAGGCCCTCGAGGAAGTTCGGATCGGTGTGAATGTGCGGCACGTCGTCGGGCAGGTCGATCTCGTGCCGCCCCGTGTGCAGGATAGTGGTCTTGTAGCCGCGCTGCCGCAGCCCCTCGACGATGAACGGGCCGGTGGGGCCGGTGCCCCCGATGACGAGTGCCTTCATGATGCTGTCTCCGTGTGGTTGTGCTGCTGGGTCGATGCTTCCCGGGCGATGCCGGCGCTCGTTAGCGACGCAATCTCCGCGTCGTCGAACCCGGCTTCGCGCAAGATCTCGGCGGTGTGCTCCCCAAGCGTGGGCGCGTAGCCGCGGGGGCCGGTGGGGGCCTTCGCAAACCGGATCGGGTTGTTGGGCACGCGGTACTCGCCGTGGATCGGGTGGTTGAGGGTGGTAAGGGATTGGTTGGCGATGGCTTGTGGATCCTCGATCGCGTCTTCGAGCTTGTGGATCGGGCCGCAGGGCACGCCGGCGGCTTCGAGCTCTGCGAGCCAGTATTCGGCAGGCTGCGTCGCGAAGATGGCTTCGAGCCGACTGCACAGTTCCAGGCGATGCGTGACGCGGCCGGTGTTCGTGGCAAAGCGCGGATCATGGAAATCCCCATAGCGATCGAGCAGCGGCAGCATCTTCCGCCAGAACTTGTCGTTCATGCAGGCGAGGATGAAGTGCTTCTGGTCGGAGCCGAGGAACGGCTGATAGGGCACGAGCTGCGGGTGCCCGCCGCCCTGACGGCGAAACGGCACCCGGGTTTTGTCGTACACCGTCAGGTAGTTCGCGAAGCTGGCGATCAGACCGTCGAGCAGGTTGACCGTGACCTTGTCGCCTTGGCCGGTCTGGTCGCGCAGCCGCAGCGCGGCGCAGACGCCGAAGCCGAGCAGGTAGGAGGCGGCGAAGTCGGCGATCGGCACGCCGACCTTCACGGGGCCCCCGCCGATCTCGCCGGTGACGCCCATGATCCCGCTCATGGCCTGCGCGAGGATGTCCATGCCGGGAAGGTGCGCACGCGGTCCGGTCTCACCGAATGCGGTGATGGAGCAGTAGATGAGGCGGCCGTTGATCTTGCGCAGGGACTCATAGTCGATGCCCATGCGCTGCACGGCGTCGGGCCTGAATGCGACGGCGAACACGTCGGCATTTTTGACGAGCCGGGTGAGCACCTCGAAGCCGCGTTCGCTTTTGAGGTTCAGTGCGATGGAGCGCTTGCTGCGGTTCACGCCGTAGAAGTAGGCGCTTTCCCCCTCGCCGAATGCGTCATCGACGTAGCGGAAAGTGTCTCCCTCAAGCGGCTCGATCTTGATGACATCGGCGCCGAGGTCGCCCAGCAGCGAAGTGCAGTAGGGGCCGGCGCCCACCTGGGTGAGGTCGACGACGCGAATGCCGCTCAGGGGCAGTGCGCCGCTTTCGGGCCTTGGGGAGAAAGGGTTGTGGTCTGCCGGGTTCGGCATGGCGGGCTCCTTGTGGTGCTGATGTCGAGTGCGATCAGTGCGCAGCGCGCAGCGCATCGCGGTGCTCAGGGGCCGCGATCTCGATCAGGCGTGCAGCTCGTTCTGCGGCCGTGGTGCCTTGCAGGTCGGCGATACCGTATTCGGTGATGACCATGTCGATGTCGCTTTGCAGCGAGGTGACCGGCCCGCTGAGCGCGGTGACGATCTGGGAGGCCCCCTTGGGGCCGCGAGCCGGCATGGCGACGATCGCGAGTCCTGATGGCGCAACGCGGGTGGCGCGGAAGGTATCGACCTGGCTGCCCAGCGCACCGATGTACATGCCGCCGGCGACTTCGGAATTGACCTGCCCGAGCAGATCGACTTCGAGCGCGGAGTTCACCGCGACGTAGGGATTGCAGAACGATACGGCCGCTGATGCGGTCAGATCGGTGATGGGCATGAAACGGACCCGGTCATGCCGCGCGACGAAATCGTAGAGCGCTGGACTGCCGAGCGCCATGCCCGCGACGCATGCATCATCTCCGCTTGCCAGTGCCCCTGCGGCGTCGAGTTCGAGCAGCCAGTCTCCGACGAGGCCGGACCGCACGCGCAGCTCGCGGTGCCTGCAGAGTGCGCGACCTATTGCTGTCGCGAGCGCTCCGATGCCGAGCTGGACCGAAGCTCCGTCGGGCACGACGGATGCGACGTGGCGCGCGATCGCGTAGTCGATGTCCGAGGGGACGCGTGCAGGGGTTCCCTCCAGCGGCCGGTCGTTCGAGAACGAGGCGGTGATCTGTGATTGATGCAGCCGCCACTTCGATCGAGTGGATGGCATGTTTTCGTTGATCTCGGCAATGATGATGGGTCCGAGGCGGTCAACGCGCCCCGTTGGTGTTGCTGCCGGCGCCGTTTGCGCGGCCTGCGCGACGTAATCGACGGTGGTGCCGAAGCTGTGGTACCCGTCCGCGTCGGCGGGGGGCAGTTGCAGCAGGATCACATTCGGCTGAAACGCGCCAGTGGTGACGAGACGCCCGAAGTGGCTGTAGTGGTTGGGCAGGATGTCGATCTCGCCCGAACGTGCCAGGCCACGCAGCGGGCCGTGCGCGGAATAGGTGACCACACGCGGCTTGCCGCGCGTCACGCGCTTCCAGTCGTCCGAGAGCGCGTATCCGCACACCACCGTGAGATCCGCGATTTGCTGCGATGCGTCAACGAGCTGTGCGACGAGTTCGTGCGGCTCGGCGGCAGCCTGGCCGACCAATACGGTGTCCTGCGGTCGCAAGTAGTCGAGCAGCGAGATGGCGAATGGGGCATGCGTCGGTGTGGTCATGGAGCCACGTTATCCAAGCGTGTTCCCGCGCGCGAGGGGAGAAATACGTGAATCGCTCCCCGTTTCTCAATCGGGTATTCGCTGCTGCTGGGCGACCCATGAGGCCACCTTGGCACGGGAGCGAAAGCCGAGCTTGGCGAGGATTCGTTCCACATGGCCTTCGGCGGTACGCTGGGCGATAAAGAGCCGCTCCGCGATCTGCCGGTTGCTGAGCCCCTCGGCGATGAGCGCCGCGACTTCAGCCTCGCGTCGTGTGAGGCTCTCCGCAACGAGAGGCTCGGCGTTGTCGGCCTTTCGGGGTGCAGGCGCAGAGCCGAGTTCAGGAGCGTTGCCGACCGCAAAGCGAGCCGCCTCGGCCACCGAGAACGCGGCACCGTGGTCGAATGCTGCTCGATAGCGCGCCTCGCCAAGTGCGTTGCGGACCTGGTCGTCGATGGCGTCGGTGCCGAGACTGCGTACCACGGCCTGTGGAAACGGAGCCGCGGCCTTGCGCCACGCTGCATGGGCGGCACCCTTGAGGGTCGCCGCGTGCTCGGCCTGTCCGTTTGCGGCGGCGGTCAACGCCAATCCTTCGCAGCACATTGCGATGCCCCCTGTGAAGCCTCGGGCTTCGTAGAGGGGCAGCGCCTGCTGCAGGCGGGCCGAAGCGAGCTGTTGATCGCCGGCACGCCAGAGGCAGAGGCCCTCTATCCATAGGCTGCTCGCGATGCGATAGGGGGACCCGTACTCTTGCGCCAGGGCCAGAGACCTTCGGGCGAACTCGGCGGCCCGGTCGTCGTGCATGCCGAAAGCGGTGACCGCTGCGCGGTAAAACGCGTCGCAGGCGCCGGCAAGATTGCCCGAGGCGGTGCAGCGGGCGATCGCTGCTTCAGAGAGCCGGAGTGTGCGAGCGCGATCCCCGCTGTAGAAGCTCGCGCGCGCGAGGCCGCATGCAGCGTCCGCCGCGACGCTGGGCAGGCCCAGGGCGTCGGCGAGATCGGCGGCCTCAAGTGCGCGCTGCTCGGCTTCATCGCCGTTGCCCATGATGGACGCCGCATAGCTGCACGCCACGAGCGCGCGTGCGCGGATCTCGTTGGGGGTACGGTCGTGCTCGAGCGCAGAGGCGAGCCAGCGGTACTCCTCAACGACGTAGCTGGCGCCGACCCGGTACAGCTGGAGGGGCGTGACGATGGCCATCACGCTGGCGTGATCGCGCAATTCGGTACTGCAGTACTCGACGGCCGTGCGCAGGTTGGAGTGCTCTTCTCGTACGCGACGTGCCCACTCCATCTCGCGGGGACTGAAGTACGCCGTCTGGCCGCGCCCGGCCAGTGCGCGGAAGTAGTCGAGGTGATTCCGCCGGAACTGCATTTCCTCGCCACATTCCCGCAGTCGCTCGATTCCGAAATCGCGAAGCAGGCCAAGCATCGTCAGCCTTGACGTTGCGCCGCTCGAACCTCCCTGCCGGGCCAGGATCGACTTGTCGACCAGACCGGCGAGGAGGTCGAAGATTTGCTCGCGCACTATCGGCCCACCACTGCAGACGTCTTCAACCGCGTCGACGGCGATGCCATCGGTGAAGACCGAGAGACGAGTCCACAGGACCTGCTCGGGGGCAGAGCACAACCCGAAGCTCCACGCCACTGTCGACTCCAGGGTGCGGTGGCGCTTGGGCGTCGTTCGCAGCGTACTTGCGAGCGCTCCGACAGCGCCGTCCAGTCGCTCAAGGATCGTTTCGAGCGAGAAGGCGCGCAGGCGTGTTGCGGCAAGCTCGATCGCCAGGGGAATTCCCTCCAGCCGGTGGCAGATCCGGTACAGCAGATCTTGATTGGAGGTGTCGATGGCAAACCCGGGAAGCGCCGCCTTCGCGCGGTCCGCGAAAAGCAGGACCGCATCCGGGATCGCCGGGGATGCTGCTCTCACAGGGGCCGTGCCGTCACGGCTCGGGGCCGCTTCATTGTCCAGCGATACTGCGAGCGGCACTATCGGGAAGACCCGTTCCCCGGGCACGCCCAGCACCTGCCGGCTTGTCGCGACCACACGAAGCTCGGGCGCTGCCGCAAGCAGATCGTGCAGCAACACGGCGACCGGCTCGAGGAGGTGCTCGCAGTTGTCGACGACAAGCATGACGTGCCGTCCGCGCAGGTGCTTGGCCAGATCGTCGACGGTCTCGGTGGGAGAGTGGAAAAGGCCGAGCCTTGAGCCGATCACCGATGGGAGCAGGCCGCCATCGGTGATGTCCGTGAGGTCGACGAACCATACCCCGTCGCGAAAGGCCTGTCGCTCTTCAGCGCCGATCTGCTTGGCAAGGCGGGTCTTGCCGACCCCGCCGGACCCGGTCAGAGTCAGCAGACGAGTCGACGGGAGAAGGGCGCGCGCCTCATCCAACTCGGCTTTCCGACCGACGAAACTCGTCACTTCGGCGGGGAGGTTGCCCTGGCCAGGCGAATGCATGGTGGCTTCAGCGCTGATAGAACTGCAGGAGTGAGTACTTCGGTGGACTAGCGACAACCAGGAACTTCCACAGCAGGCCATGAGAGCTCGGTACGGGGATCATGCCCCCTCACCCCGTAGCAGGAACGCACGAAGCTGCGGTAGGCGTCGACGATGCCGGTGCCATGGGTCTCGCCTCGGATCACCTCGGCCGTCGCGCGCAAGCCTGGAAGCGGGGTGCGGCGGATACGGTCTACGAGTGCCAGATAGTTGTGCGAGAGGTCTCGATAGAGCGCGAACTCGCTACTCGTCTCGCTGTCGTTGATCGTCAGGTGCAGCCGGGGCGGCAGCGTGCTGTCTCCCTCGGCGATGCGGCGATCGTAGTGATGGAACACTTCGCTCTTCTCCGAAAGTATGCCGGGGCTGCTCGCTCCGATCACGGTGAATAGCGGGTTGGACGTCGCAAACACGTACATGGCGAAGAGTCCGCCGTAGGAATAGCCGAAAAGGCCGACGTCATGGGCATCCACTCGCCAGAGCTCGGCGATACGAGGGTGAAGTTCGCGCTCAAGGAAGGCGAGAAACCGATCACCAGCGGATTGGCGTAGATCGGCGATGACCGCGGCGTATTGTGCTTCGCTAAGCGCTCCCCGCTCGACGCGGGGGCGCAGATGAGCCGCCATCTGGTGAGGGAACGGCTCGCTCGGCGGCACGAGGTCGCGGTTGCGCACCTTCAGGAAATTTCTCGCGTCGTCGCCGAAGTATCCAACAGTCACTTGGATGAATGGCCGGATCGGGCTGGTCTCGTGCATCATCATCAGCGAGCCAGTGGGGGCGGTGATCGCAAGCTGCGTGTTGCCATCCAAAACGTAAAGCACGGGCAAGGCGGCAGTTCCTGCACCGTATCCCGGCGGCACCGTCACCCACACCGCAAAGGTACCGCCGACGAACTCCGAGCGCAGGGTGAAAGCTCGTGTCGTCGGAATCACATCGCGCAACTCCGGGTGCCAGGCTTCAAGTGCGGCTATCGTCATTCGAGACTCCTTTTCCCCCGCATTGGAGATTGATTTCGTGCTTTGCCGGATTTCGGCGACGAGCGAAGGCGCCCCGTGCGTGGTGGTGCTACAGCACCGCGCCCGCAGCGCGCAGGGCCTGCTGCTCCTGGGCGGAGAAGCCCCAGTCGCCGAGCACCGCCTCCGCGTCCTGGCCCGGGCGCTGCGGCGGGTTCTGGATGGCGTCGAGGGTGCGGCTGAAGCGCGGAGCCGGCGCGGGCTGCGCCACGCCTTCGACCTCGACGAGGCAGTTGCGCTCCTGGATGTGAGCATGGTACGGCACCTCGGCCATGGATAGCGCGGGCGCTATTCACGATTGCGTGCCGGCGGCGAGCCGGACCCATTCGTCGCGCGTACGGGTCTTGAAGACGTCTGCAATGCGCTGCTTCATGTACGGCCAGCCGGCCTGGTCGTGCTGGTGGCCGGGCAGGTCCTCTTTCTTGAGGCCCATCACGCCCAGCGCTTCGCGGTAGAAGCGCGTTTCGTTGGCGGCGATGCTGACGTGCTTGCCGCCCTGGGTTTCGTATACGGTGTACCAGGGCGCGCCGGAGTCGAGGCGGTTCGCGCCGCGTTCATCCTTCCAGTAGCCGGCGGCCAGGAAGCCGTAGAGCAGCGTCATCAGCGAGGTGGTGCCATCGACCATGGCGGCATCGACCACCTGGCCCTGACCGGAACTGCGTGCCTCCAGAAGCGCGCTGAGCACGCCAAGCGCCAGGTACAGCGAGCAGTTGCCGAAGGCACCCATCAGGTTCAGCGGAGTGGCGGGCGCCTCGCCCGCGCGGCCCATGGCGTGCAGCGTGCCGGTCAGCGAGATGTAGTTCACATCGTGCCCGGGCGCCTGGGCCAGTGGTCCGTCCCGGCCCCAGACCGCCATGCGGCCACAGACCAGGCGTGGTTTAGTTTGCAGGCAAGCGTCGGGCCCCGGGCCCAGGCGCTCCATCACGCCGGAGCGAAAGCCCTCGATCAGCACGTCAGGCCGAGCGCGGCCAGCGCATGCATCAGTTGCCTGCGTCGCATGTCTATTCCCCTTTGCCGTTGGCCCGCATCAGTTCGTGCAAGCGCTCGTCGTCCTGCCCGATGCCGGGTGCGGAATCGAGCGGCGGCGGGCGCTGCCCGTCGAAGGAAAGCGGCATGCCCACCAGGGCGATTTCGTCTTCGCGGCTCTTGCCTAGAATGCCCAGCGCCCGGGTCTGCGCGTGCGCCACCAGCTCGGCCGTGGTCTGTACCGAGGCGCAGGGCAGGCCGTAGCCGTCGAGGTGCTTTTGCCAGTGGTCGCGCGTGTGCTGCTTCATGCGCTGGCCGATCAGCGTGTCGATTTCCTTGCGGTGGGCCAGGCGCGCGGCGTTGGTGGCGAACCTGGCGTCACTCGCCCATTCGGGGTGGCCCAGCGCCTCGCACAGCCGCGCGAACAACCGGTCGTTGGCGGCGCTGATGATGGCGTGGCCGTCGGCCGCCTCGTAGGCGCGGTGCGGCACGATGAAGGCCACGCCCGAGCCGTGGCGCCCGCCGGGCTCGCCGTCGGCGGCGTAGTTGGCGACGCCGACCGACATCCAGGCGATGGCGGTCTCCAGCAGCGAACTGTTGACGGTGGCGCCGATCTGCCTGCGTTCGCGCCGCAGCAGCGCCGAGACGATGCCGATCACGGCCCACATGCCGGTGCCGAAGTCGACGATGGAGACGCCCGCGCGCACGGGCGCCTGGCCTTCCTCGCCGGTCAGGCTCATGATGCCGGCGAAGGCCTGCATCAGCGGGTCGTAGCCGGGCAGCTTGTTGAGCGGGCCGACGTGGCCGTAGGCGCCGACTTCGCAGACCACCAGCCCGGGCTTGCGCTGGCGCAGGCTCTCGGGGTCGAGCCGGTACTGGTGGGCGCTGCCCGGGCGCAGGTTGTGCAGGAACACGTCGGTATGGCGCTCGATCAGGTCGTGCAGCGTGGCCAGTTGCACCCTGTCCTTGATGTCCAGGCAGATCGAGCGCTTGCCGCGGTTGAGCGCGTGGAAGGCCGCGCCGCTGCTCCTCCACTGGCTCGGCCCCCAGCCGCGCGAGGAGTCGCCCGTGGGGCGCTCCACCTTCCACACCTCCGCGCCCAGGCCGGCCAGTATTTGCCCCGCGAACGGCGCCGAGGCGCTGTCGCCCAGCTCCACCACGGTCACGCCTGCCAGGGGCAGGTCGGATCGCATGTCGTCCTGCATCGTCATCTCCTTAATTCTCAAAGCGAATCGGGCTGTAGCCCTAGTGCGTCAAGCGCTTCCAGCTATCATTTTTGATATTCCACGGCAGGGGCCTGCATGGCGCCGCCCGCAGCGATGACCTGCTGCGCTTGGTCCCGCGCCAGCCCGTATTCGGTCAGCAGTTGCAGGGTGTGCTCGCCCAGGCGCGGCGCGGGGTAGCGCTGCTCGGGGGCGCTTTCGCTCCATTGCTGCGGAATGCCCAGCATGCGCAGCAGGCCTTCGCTCGGGTGCTGCTGCATCTGGAAGAAATTCACCGCCTGCATGTGCGGGTCGTGCAGCAGGGTGCCGGGCGTGTTCATCTCGATGATCGGGATGTCGGCCTCGATCAGGAGGCGCAGCCACTCCGCCGTGGTCTTGGTCTGGAAGGTCTCGGCCAGGAACCGGTAGAGGTCGGCGATGTTCTCGGTGCGGCCGAAGATGGTGCCGTAGCGCGGGTCGTCCGCCATGTCGGCGCGGCCCACGGCCAGGAAAAAGCGCCGCCAGTGGCGGTCGGTATAGATGTTGACGCCCACGTAGCCGTCCTGGGTCTGGTAGGGGCGGCGCTCGGCGCTCATCATGCGGGCGTAGCCCCAGTCGCCGATCGGCGGCTCGAAGCTGTGGCCGTAGAGATGGTCGCCCATCACGAAGTGCGCGAAGGTTTCGAACATGGGCACTTGCACCGACTGGCCGCGGCCGGTCTTCTCGCGGTAGTACAGTGCCATGGCCACGGCGTTGCTGGTGGCCATGCCCACCAGGCGGTCGGCGATGGCGGTGGCCACGTAGGCGGGCGGGCCCACCTTGCGCGCCTGCAGCACGGGCATGCCCACGGCCGCCTGGATCAGGTCGTCGTACGCGGGCCGATCCGCATACGGGCCGTTCTGGCCGAAGCCGAAGGCGCCGCAGTAGATGATCCGCGGGTTGACGGTCCTGACCTGTTCGTAGGCCAGCCCGAGCCGGGCCATCGCCTTGGGGCGCAGGCTGTGCAGCACCACGTCGGCCGATGCCAGCATGGTCCGCAGCGCCTCCGCGGCCCGGGCGTTCTTGAGGTCCAGCACCGCGCTGCGCTTGTTGCGGTTGAGGTGCAGGAAGATGGCGCTCATGCCCGGGTTGCGGCAGGGGCCGACGCCGCGCGTGGGGTCACCCGCGGGCGCTTCGATCTTGCAGATGTCCGCGCCCATGTCGGCCAGCAGCAGCGAGGCGTAGGGCCCCATGAAATTGGACGTGAGGTCGAGGATGCGCACCCCGGTGAGAGGACCTGCCATGCCGATTACTCCGGTTGGATGTTCAGGCTCTTGAACAGATCTTGCCAGAGCGTCGTCTCTTCGCGGATGTCCTTGGCGAAGGCATCAGGCGACGAGGACGCCACCGATGCGGTGAGCTTGTCCTCCACTTGCCTGCGGAATTCCGGTTCTTCGAAGATCGCAGCCACGTCCTGGCTGATCCGCTCCACGAGGGCCGCCGGCGTGTTCCTGGGCACGAAGAAGCCCGTCCACAACTGGGGCAGGTAGCCGCTATAGCCCACGGCCTCCTGCAGGGTCGGCACGTCGGGCAGGCTGGCATAGCGCTGCATGCCGATGGCGGCCAGCGGCACGATTGCATTGGTGGCGAAGTAGGGCCTGACCGATGCCGGGTTATTGACGATGAACTGTGCGTCGTTGCGCATCACGGCCAGGTTCGCGTCGTTGACGTTGTTGAAGTTCACCGAGGAGTACCGGGCCCCGAGCTGACGGTTGAGGATGGCGTAGGACAGGTTGAAGACGGACGTCGGCCCAAGGCCCGCAAGGAAGAGCCCCTGGCTGCCTTTCTTGCTCAGGTCGATCAGCTCCTTGAGCGTGCGGGCCTGCTTCGCCGTCTCGCCATTCGTGGCGATCACGAGCTGATAGTTCAGCACCTTGCGCACGGGCACCAGGTCGGTGAGCGGGTCGAAGCGCAGGCCCTTCTGCGTGTACTTGGGCAGGATGGAGCTTTGCGTGCCCAGCAGCAGCGTGTGTCCGTCGGTAGCGCGCACCACGTACTCGGTGCCCACCACGCCGCCCGCGCCGGGCTTGTTCTCCACGATCACGGGCTGTTTCCAGCGCGCCTCCAGCCTGGGCGCCATCATGCGCGCCAGCGTGTCGCCGGAGGAGCCCGGGCCGATGGCTAGCACGATGCGCACGGGCTTGGTCGGCCAGTCCTGGGCCTGGGCGCTGCCGGCCCCGAAAAGGCCCGCCACCGCGCAGGCCGCGACCAGGGTGGCCGACTGCATCCAGCCTCGGCGGTCCAGGTGGTTGGTCATCATCGTCTCCTTGTTCATTGAAGGCCGGCAGCCGTCAGGCGCGCCGGTACATCGTCACCACACAGGCGCCGCCCAGGCCGATGTTGTGCTGCAGCGCGATGCGCGCGTTCTCGACCTGGCGCTGGCCGGCCTGGCCGCGCAGGTGCCACACGAGTTCGGCGCACTGCGCCAGGCCGGTCGCGCCCAGCGGGTGGCCCTTGGACATGAGGCCGCCCGACGGGTTGACGACGTACCTGCCGCCGTAGGTGTTGTCGCCGTCGGCGATGAACTTCTCGGCACCGCCCTCGGGGCACAGGCCCAGGCCCTCGTAACTGATGACCTCGTTGGGCGTGAAGCAGTCGTGCAGTTCCACCACGTTCAGGTCTTCGGGGCCGATGCCCGCCTTCTCATAGACCTCGCGGGCGGCGCGGCGCGTCATGTCCGCGCCCACCAGGTTGATCAGGTCGGTCTTGCTGGCCTCGGTGTCCGTGGTCATGGCCTGGGCCGCGATTTCGACGGCGTTGCCGATGCCGTGCTTCCTTGCGAACGCCTCGCTGCAGACGATGGCCGCCGCCGCGCCGCAGGTGGGCGGGCAGGCCATCAGGCGCGTGAGATAGGGGTACATCGGCGCGGCGCCCATCACCTCCTCGACCGTCAGCGGCTTGGTGAACAGCGAGTAGGGGTTGTGCACCGCATGGCTGCGCGTCTTCACGGCCACGCGGGCGAAGATGTCGGGGTTGGCCCCATGGCGGTTGATGTACTCCCAGCCCGCCGAGCCGAAGGCCTTGATGGCGCGCGGCGCGTCCTGCGGCAGATCGGGCGCCAGCTCGCGCTGGCGCTCGTAGATCCAGCCCACGGGCGAGGTGCGGTCGCCGAAGGCGCTGGCGAGAGCGCCGGGCTTCATCTCCTCGAAGCCGAAGGCCAGCGCGCAGTCGATCGCGCCCGACTCCACCGCCTGGCGCGCCAGGAACAGCGCGGACGAGCCCGAGGCGCAGTAGTTGTTCAGGTTGAAAACGGGAATGCCGCTCATGCCCACGCCATAGGCCACGCGCTGGCCGCAGGTGCTGTCGCCATAGACATAGCCGGCGAATGCCTGCTGTACCTCGCCGTAGCCGATGCCCGCATCCTGCAGTGCGCCCTGGATGGCCTTGGCGCCCATGACCTCGTAGGGTTCGTGCGATCCCGGCTTGGCGAACTTCACCATGTTGACGCCGATGATTCTGGCTTTGCTGCTGCTCACGTCTGCGTCTCCTTCAATGAATGAGGCGGAGATCGCTCTCATCGACCTCCAGCACGATGCGCAGGATGGCCTGGCACATGGTCTTGCCGGTGAAGTCGACGCGCAGGCTGCGCGTGGCGCCACCGCCCAGCGAATTGCGCAGCACGAAGTTCATCGCATGCAGTGTGCGCACCTCGTAGCGCTCCACGGGGCCCTTGGACATTTCGCCGAAGAACTCCTTCACGCGCTCGGCCGTCAGGTGCTTCTGCAGTAGAGGGTAGAAGCGCGGCTCCTTGGCGATGACGGCGATGTTGCTGATGTCGCCCTTGTCGCCCGAGCGGGCGTACACCAGATCTTTCAGTTGCAGTTTGGCCATGTCAAAGCTCCCTGGTCTCTACGTTCTGCACCACTTCCTCGCGCGCGATCAGCGTGGGCCACAGCGCGAACACTTCGCGCGGCGCGGGCGTGTTCAACTGGCCGGTCGAGCCGATGGGGCCAGTGCCCATCAGCATCACGCACTCGCGCGCCACCTTGCCGGCCTCGGCGCGGTCCGCGCACTTGGCGGCCACGCGGATGCGCACCTCGTTGATCTCAGGGTCGGGCTCGGGCGAGGCGGACCAGTGGCAGGAATCGACGCCGATCATGTCGAAGCGCACCTCGTCGGCCTTGAGCTTCACCATTTCGAAGCGCTTGCGGATGATCTCCAACGAGCGCCGCGCCTTGGCCACCGCGTCAGGCCAGGTCACGGAGGACTCGACCTCGCCGATGTAGCCGTCGGTGTAGGCGATGCCGGCCTTGAGCGTCGCGGGCGCTGGCTTGCCCCTGGCGCCCCAGACCTTCACGCGGTCCTTGGCGACCTCCTCCATCTGCACCTGGGTGAAGTCGGTGATGACCTCGGGCATCAGGTAGTTGCCCGGGTCGTGCACCTCGTACAGCAGGTGCTCGGTCAGCGTGATCGTGTTGACCAGGCCGCCCGTGCCGTGCACCTTGGTGATGAACAGCTCGCCCTTCTCGTTGACCTCGGCGATCGGGTAGCCGATGTTCCACGGCTCGGGCACCTCTTTCCACAGGCTGGTGATGCCGCCCGAGCAGGCCGCGCCGCATTCGATCAGGTGGCCCGCCGTGATGCCGGTGGCGAGCTTGTCCCATTCGTCCCACTTCCAGCCGAATTCATGCACCAGCGGCGCCAGGATGGCGGCGTCATCGGTCGCGCGGTCGGAGATGATGATGTCGCAGCCCTGCTGCAGCGCCTGCACGTAGCCATAGGCGCCGGAATAGACGTAGGAGCCGACGATGCGCTCTCGCACCCGGCCCAGGTCGTCGTCGCCCGTGTCCAGGTTGGTGAACTTCGCGCCGCTGTCGAGCAGTTGCTCGACCTTCTGCTGGATGTCGTTCGTCGTGACGATGCCGACCTTGAGCCGGGTGATGCCCAGTTCCCTGGCCGAGGCAAGGATGGTGTCGGCGCAGGCCTGAGGATTGGCCGCGCCCGCGTTGGTCAGGATCCTGATGCCTTTTTCGAGGCAGATCGGCAGCACGCCGCGCACCACGGCGCGGATCGCAGGCACGAAGCCCTGCGCGGGGTTCTTCTGCCGCATCTTCTGCAGCAGTGGAATAGTGGGCTCGCCCAGGAAATCGTAGGCGAGGTACTGCACGTTGCCGTGCCTGGCGATCTCGATCGCGGGGTCGAGGTTGTCGCCCCAGAAACCGCTGCCCGAGCCGATGCGGATGGTCTTCATGGCCTCAGCCCCTGGACGCGGGCAAGGTGGAGGCCACCAGCGCGTCGAGGTCCTCGCGCCGGCGCAGCATCAACAGGCTCCATTCGCCCTGCTGCACTACGTCGCCGTCCTGGTTCTGCACCTGGATCAGGAACTTGATCACGCCGTACTTCTCGTCCTTGACCTTCTTGCCGATCACGGTGGCCTTGGCGAACACGGTGTCGTCGATCAGCACGGGCTTGAGGAAGCGCATGTTGTCTATGCCGTAGTTGGCCTGGATGCCCAGGCCGAACTGGATCAGGCCGGTGGCGATGGAGTAGGTGAGGGCGCCCTGCACCAGCCGCTTGCCAAAGCGGGTCTTGGAGGCGTAGAGCGTGTTGGAGTGGATCGCGATCCAGTTGCCGGTGAGCGCGCAGTAGTTGACCACGTCGGTCTCGGTGATGGTGCGGCCGCCCGAGTTGAAGACCTGGCCGTCTTCCAGCTCGTCGAAGGTCTGGTTGATCTGGTTGTTGATGAGGCTCATGCTTGTCTCCGAAGGGGTCAACCCAGACGCATCGACTTGGCGATGATGGTCTTCTGGATCTGCGAGGTGCCACCGCCGATCGTGCACTGGATGCTCTCGCGCAGGTAGCGCTCCATGTCGGCCTCCGGCAGGTTGGCATAGCCGCCCAGCACCTGCATGCCGGTCAACGCGCAGGCCTTGAGCGTCTCGGAGCCGTAGAGCTTGGCCATCGACACCTCGCGGCTGCAGGGCTTGTGCTCGGCGGCCAGTTGCGCGGCGCGGTAACACAGCAGGCGCGCGGCATCGACCTCGGTCTGGCGGTCTGCCAGCATGTGCTTGAGCACCTGGAAGTCCCACAACTGCTTGCCGAACTGGATGCGCTCATGCGCATAGCGCACCGCGTTCGACACCGCCTCCTGGGCATTGCCCACGTAGGCCGCGGCCACCGAGCAGCGTTCCAGTTCCAGATGCTCGGTGATGATCTTCCAGCCCTGGCCTTCCTCGCCCAGCATGGCGTCGCCCGGCACGCGCACGTTGTCGAGGAAGATCTCGGTCGTTCCGGTGGCATGGCGCGACAGCGTGGGCAGCTTGTTGATGACCATGCCCGGCGTGTCGTTCGGGATCAGCAGCACCGACAGGCCGCCGTGCTTGTTGTCGGGGTCGGTGCGCACCAGCATGGCGATCACCACGTCCTTGGCCGCCGCGCCGCTGCACCAGAGCTTCTGGCCGCTGACGATCCAGTCGCCGTTGGCGTCGCGCCGCGCGCGGGTCTTGGTGTTGGAAGCGTCGGAGCCGGCGTCGGGCTCGGAGATCGACACCGAGAAGCGGATCTTGCCTTCGATGAAGGGCCGGATGTACTTCTCTTTCTGCGCGGGCGAGCCGTACTTGGCGATGTTCATCGCGGTGAAGGTGGGCACCAGGATGGCGGCCGCGAAGTCGAAGCCGTACTTTCCCAGGCCCTCCGCCATCAGCGTGTAGTCGAAGATGTTGCCGCCGGCGCCGCCTTCCTCCTCGCTGAACAGCAGGCCCAGCCAGCCTTGCCGGGCGATCTTCTCGTAGGCCTCGTAGGGGTAGTCGCGGCCCACGTCGCACTTGCGGATGTATTCGACGGTGATCTCGTTGTCCATGAAACGGTTCACGGTGTCGAGCCACATCTGCTGCGAGTCGTCGAGGAAATTGGCCATGGTCGGTTGCTCCTTGGGGTATTGCGTTGACCCCGGTAGGCTAGGGAAAGCGGCCAGGCAATCCAAGTTGTGAATTTCGAAGCCGCGTTTCGATGGCCCCGAAGCGCTCGCGTCGCGGAGGACGTTCTGATGCGAATCGGTCACGGCGGATTTCGTTTCCTGGAAGCGGCGCTTCGGAAATCCGCACTTGGATCGGCGCATGTCGCCGCGTACGCTGTGGCCCACACCAGGAGCAATAGGGCATGGCACCACATCCGACGATCAACCTACTGGATGGCAGGGTCGCCATCGTCACGGGCGGCACGGGCGGCATCGGAAAAGGCGTGGCGCTGCAACTGGCAGCGCGCGGCGCGCGCGTCGTCGTCAATGGGCGCAGCGCGGACAACGCCCGCGCCGTGCTCGACGAGATCCGCGACCTGGGCGGCGAGGCCTGCTTCGCCCCAGGCGACGTGCGTTCCCGGGCCGACATGCAGGCCGTGGCGGCCGAGGCGGTTCGCCGCTTCGGCGGTGTGGACATCGTGGTGCCCAACGCGGGCGGCAATGACGATGAGGCGCGCTCGCCCGAGGTGCGCGGCCCGTTCGCCGGCATCGATCTGGAGCGCGTCGCGCAGTTCGTCGGCCAGGCCCTCGCGGCCAAGCTGCTCGTGGTGCAGGCCGCCGTGCCCGCGATGCGCGAGCGCGGCGGCGGCAGCGTGGTGTTCGTCACCTCCGAGGGCGGGCGCAGCCCCACGCCGGGGCAGACGGCCATCGCCAGCTTCTCGGGCGGGCTGATTGCCGCGAGCAGGGTGCTGGCCAGGGATCTGGCACGGGAGCGCATCCGCGTGAACTGCGTCTGTGTGACCGTGGTGCGCGACACGCCGTCCTGGAGCGCGGTGTTCGGCCCCGGCAGCACCGTCTCGGACATGCACCGCAGGCAGTACGAGAAGATCGTCGCGCACAGCCCGCTGGGCGTGGCCAGCCCGGCGGACATCGGCAAGGTCGTGGCCTTCTTCGCGTCGGACGATGCGGCCCATCTCACCGGCACCGCCATCAGCCCGACGGGCGGGCTCACGATCCATTGCTGGACCTGAAGCACCCCCACGGGCTGGCGGCACAGCGGCGCGTGCTGGCATCGGCGGACGCGCTGCTGTTCAGCCTGCGGCCGCAGGCCATGGACATCCCCGCCATCGCCATGAACACGCCCGAAACCCTGCTGCAGGACGCGCACAGGCAGGCCGTAGGCTTCTTCGGCGTGCTGGAGCATCCGGGCGAGGGCACGATTCGCACCATCGGCATTCCGCAGCAGTGGAGCGAGAGCCCGGCCACGCTGCGCCACTCGGCGCTGCGCCTGCGCGAGCGCACCGAGGCGCTGCTGGGCGAGTACGGCTTTGGCCTGGACGAGATCGGGGCGCTGCTGCAGCCGCGCGGCGCGCGGGCCGCCGCGCCTGCCGAGCCGGCCGCCTGATCAGGCGCCTGGCGGCGTGTCCGCCGGCCGGCTCAGCAACTGCTCGAGCAAGGCGCGCGCGGCGGGGCTCAGCGTGCGCTCGCGCGGGGTGGCGATCTGCACGATGCGCCGGGCCCAGGCGTCCGACATGGGCACGGCCACCACGCCGTCGATCTGCGCCTGCACGACGTCGCACTCGGGCTGCACCGTCACCCCCAGCCGGGCCTGCGCCAGGCTCATGGCCACGCCCGTGCTGCGCACGCTGTATTTGGGCTTGTATTCGCCGCCCAGCTTGCGCGCCGCCTTGGCGAAAGTCGCGTGCATGGCCGATATCACGATCAGGTTCTCGGGAACGAGTTCCTCGAACGAAACGCTTGCGTGGGCGGCCAGCGGGTGGGCCTCGGGTACCACGGCCACCAGCCGGTCGGTGCGGTAGGGGTGGGTGTTGATTCCGCCCAGGTCCAGCCCCGGCGCCATGGCGAACACGCCGATGTCCGCGTCTCCCTGGATCACGGCCTGCACGATGGCCGTGTTCTCCAGCTCGCGCAGCACCAGGTCCACTTGCGGAAAATCGCGCGCGAAATTGCCCAACTCGCGCGAGAGGAACGGCACGAAGATGGAGCGCGCCGAGGCCACGAACACCTCGCCGCGCAGCCCTTCACCGAAGGCGGCGATCTCCGCGCGCATGTCGTCCATGTCGGAGAACAGCTTGCGGATGTAGCGCACGATGACCTCGCCCGCCGGTGTGGCCACCACGCCCTTGGGCGTGCGCTCCAGCAGCGGCACGCCCGCGATCTCCTCGAAGTCCTGGATGCGCTTGGTGGCGGTGGATGCGGCGATATTCTCGCGGATCGCGGCGCGGCCGATCTGCTGTTCATCCACGGCCGAGAGGAACAGCCGCAGCGTGAACAGATCGACCTGACGGATGAAGTGCAGTCGGTTGAAGGTCATGGCGGCCGGCTCCGGGCTCAGGAGGCCATCCGGTCCAGCACCACGGTCTTCGATTCGAGGAAGGCTTCGAGTCCGCCCACGCCGCCTTCGCGCCCGATGCCCGACTGTTTGAAGCCGCCGAAGCCGATCGAGAAGTCCGTGCGCGAGGCGTTGTGCCCCACCGAGCCCGCGCGCAACTGGCGCGCCACGCGCATGGCGCGCTCGGTGTCGTGGGTGAACACCACGGCGTTGAGGCCGAAGATGCTGTCGTTGGCCATGTCGATCGCGTGCCGTTCGCTGTCGGCCGCGATCACCGACAGCACGGGGCCGAAGAACTCGTTCTGCGCCGCGAAGGAGCGGCTGTCCACGTTGGCGAACACCGTGGGCTCGAAGAAGAAGCCGCGCCCGAGGTGCGCGGGGCGCCTGCCGCCCGTGACGAGCTGCGCGCCCTGGGCGACGCTTTGCGCCACCATGCGCTCGACCACGCCGCGCTGCGCCGCCGTGGCAAGCGGACCCATGCTCGTCGCCTCGTCGAGCGGGTCGCCCAACACCATGCTGCGCGCGGCGGCGGCCAGTGCCTCGACCATCGCGTCGTGCCTAGCGGCCGGTACGATGATGCGCGTGAGGCTGTGGCAGACCTGGCCCGAGAGGTAGCCGAAGTAGGGCGCGCCCAGCACCTTGGCGGCGGCCTCCACGTCGTAGTCGTCCAGCACCACGGCGGGCGACTTGCCGCCCAGCTCCAGCGTGACGCGGGCCACGCGCTCGGCGGCCACGGCGCCGATGCGCCGGCCCGCGCCGGTGGAGCCGGTGAAGGTGATCTTGTCCACGCCGGGGTGGCGCACCAGCGTCTCGGACACGGCCCGGTCCGCCGTCACCATGTTGACCACGCCGGGCGGCAGCCCCTCCTCGTGGCAGATCTGCGCGAACAGGTGGCCCGAACTCGGCGTCTCGGGCGTGTTCTTGATGACGGCCGTGCAGCCCGCCAGCAGCGCGGGCGCGAGCTTGTAGGCCAGCAGCCCGGCCGGGCCGTTCCACGGCACGATCACGGCGACCACGCCCACGGGCTCCTGCACCTGATAGGCCTGGTGGCCGGTGACCGAGCGCGTGGGCGCCACGAACGGATAGGTCTGCGCCATGGCCGTGTACTGGCGGAATGCGCCGCTCAGGAACAGGCCGATGCGCGGCTTGGCTATTTTGTAGAGCACGCCGGATTCGATGCTCCAGCCGCGCGCGAACTCGTCGTTCAGCGCTTCGAGCCGCTCGGCGATCTTCTCCAGGTAGGCGGCGCGCTCGGCCGGCGCCATGCGTGGCCAGGGGCCGTGGTCGAAGGCCTCGCGCGCGGCCTGCACGGCAGCGGCCACGTCGGATTCGGTGGCCTGGGCGGCGTGCGCCACCACCTCTTCGGTGGCGCAGTTGAGCACGGCAAACGTCTCGCTGGTGGAGGGCTGGACCCACCGGCCGCCGATGTAGAGCCGGTCGGCGTGGGGCATGTTCAGGGACGGGCTTTTCATGGCTTGTCTCCTCAGGGCTGCGGCGAGCGCACGAACTGGCGGATGACGGTGCCGAAGTCCTTCACCTGTTCGAGGTTCAGCACGCTGTCCACCGCCCGGTCGATGGCCGCCGCGGGGAGCAGGCCGTCGACGAAGCTGCGGAACTTGGCGACCAGTTCTTCCGTCGTCATGTAGGTCGAGGGGTCGGCCGAGGGCGTGCCCTTGGGGAACATCTTCTCACCGGCGAAGACTTGGCCGCGCGCGCGCACTTCCACGCGCGACGGGCGGCTGGAGATGTCCGTCGACACCGACTGGAAGTAGCCCGGGTGGGTCTGCAGCGAAACCCGGTTCATCAACGCCAGCACGGACGGATCGAACACCACCGCCGGGTCCTGCCAGCGCGGGCCGGGCGGGATGCGGTGGGCCGCCACGGCCAGGCCGTGCGCGAAGCAGAACTGCGCGTCGTGCACCTGCAGGATCTCGCGGCTGGTGAAGCAGGGCAGCACATAGGCCCAGCCTTCGCCGAAGGAGGTGATGCTCTCGATCTCGTCCGGCTTCAGATCGTGGGTGCTCACGATGTCGATCAGCAGGTCCAGCGGCGCGTGCATGACGCGGCAGTGCGGATAGGGCTTGAACATCTGGAACGCGGGAAAGCGCCAGTCCTGGCCCAGGCCGTCGGTGATGGCGGTGGGCAGCCAGCGGTCGGTTCCGATGAAGCTGGCCCAGCCGTTGACCTCGTCGTCCAGGATGCGCAGGTCGCCGCGATGGCCCAGTTCGCCCATGTCGGCGGCAGTGAGCGCGACGCTGGTCATCCCGCCGGCCAACTGGTACTTGATGGTGGCCGTGGGCGCATGCATGAACCAGGCGCGCTGCGCGTTGACCGGCGCGGAGGCCGCGGCCAGGCCAAGTGCGTTGGCCAGTTGGGCGGCCGACAGGCGCTTGAGCTTGCCTGCCGATGCGGTGGCGCCGAACACGGTGCTGCTGTAGCCCACGACCGAGGCGGGGTTGGCGAGCTTGCCGTCCTTCGTATCGCGGTAGCCGGGCATCGCGGCGCCGAAGCGGCAGGAGATTTCGTGCGACACCGCCACGGCGGCGATCAGGTCCCGGCCGGAGCGCCGCAGCGCCTCGGCCGTGGCGAAGGCGCCGGGCAGCACGTAGGGGCTCACGTGCCCGGGCAGCAGCACCGAATCGGCGTCCAGCGCGTTGAGCATCTCGCTGTTGGCGAAGGCGGCGCCGTAGACAGTCGAGCGCTCGCCGGTGCCGATGATGGTCGCAGTGCCTGCGCTGCCGCCTATCCGGCGGGCCATCTCGATGCCGATGCGGCTCCGGGCGTGATCGATGCCCGCCAGCGCGACGCCGAGAGAGTCGAGG
Source organism: Xylophilus sp. ASV27 (assembly GCF_016428875.1). Taxonomy (GTDB): domain Bacteria; phylum Pseudomonadota; class Gammaproteobacteria; order Burkholderiales; family Burkholderiaceae_C; genus Xylophilus. Next base: position 19,037 of record NZ_JAELTO010000002.1, on the reverse strand, counting down.
ATGTCGCGCTTGCACTCCTGCACGACGTTCTCCGGCAGTTGGGCGATATCGACGCCGGCGGCGAAATGGGCGAGCTGTTCGACGATGGTGTGGGGGCTCATGGGTGGCTCCTGCAGGAGAGGTGCTGTCGTTGATTTGCTATAATATTCATAGCTAAAAGCCTAGTTTTTATATGGGCTACAGGCATTCAATGTCTGAAATTCGGCGGATGCCATCAGGCTTTGCCTTGCTGTCGATGAAGATCAGGCCGCCACGGCGCGCGCGGGCAGCGCGTCCTCGCGGAGCATGTCCGCGCCCTTCTCGCCGAGCATGATGCAGGGCGCGTTGGTGTTGCCGGTGGGGATGGTGGGCATGATCGAGGCGTCGATCACCCGCAGGCGCCGCACGCCTTGCACGCGCAGCCGCGCATCGACCACGGCCTGATCGTCATGGCCCATCTTGCAGGTGCCCACCGGGTGCCAGGCGGTCCCGCCGAAGCGCTTGAGATAGTCGAGCAACTGTTCGTCGCTTGCGGCAGCGGGGCCGGGCTTGACCTCCTCGACCACGCGCAGGCCCAGCGGCGGCGTCTGGATGATCTTGCGCAGCCGGCGCATGCCCGCGACGTGGCGGCGGACGTCGCTCGCATGGCTGAGGTAGTTGGGGTGAAACAGAGGCGCTTGCAGCGGGTCGCTGCTCGCCAGTTCCATGTGGCCGCGCGATGCGGGCGTGAGCAGCACGACGGAGGCGGAGATGCCGGGATAGCCGTCGGCCGCCACCTCGCCCGAGGGCGTGGCGGAGAAGCTCATGGCGTTGAACGACAACTGCAGGTCGGCGCGGCCGCCTTCCTCGCTGTTCACGTAGGCCGTGACCGGCGCCGCGCCCAGGGCCAGGTAGCCGGTGCGGGTCAACAGGTAGCGTGCGCCTTCGAGGTATTTGCGCAGGCCGCTGAGGCGATGGTTGACCGAGCTGCCCGGGATCACGCGCCAAGCGAACGATGCGTACCAGTGGTCCTGCAGGTTGCGCCCCACGCCCGGCAGTTCGCGCTGCAACGCGATGCCGTGGCGCTGCAACTGTGCCGCGTCGCCGATGCCCGAGAGCATGAGGATCTGCGGCGAGGCGAGAGCGCCGCCGCTGAGCACCACCTCGCGCGCCGCCAGGAGGCTGCGCCGCCGGCCGCCGTGCTGCACCTCCACGCCCGCGGCCTCGCCGTTCTCCAGCAGCACGCGCGTGGCGTGGGCGCCGGTCAGGATGCTCAGGTTGCGGCGCTGGCGCACGGGTTCGATGAACGCCTGGTACGCCGAATGGCGCCGCCCGCCCCGGATCGTGTACTGCCGCAATCCGGCCGCGGGGTGGGGCGGGGCGTTCAGATCGGCAGAGCGCGGGATTCCCGCGTTGGCGCAGGCGGCGAGGAAATCCTCGGCCGCGGGATGGACCTCCACCGGATCCGTGACGCTGAGCGGTCCCTGGTCGCCGTGGAACGCGCTGGCGCCGCGCGCGTTGTTCTCCGAGCGCTTGAAGTAGGGCAGCACATCGTCCCAGCCCCATCCCGCATTGCCCGCGCGCGCCCACTGCTCGTAATCCTCGGGCTGGCCGCGCATGTAGATCATGCCGTTGACGGCGCTGCAGCCGCCCAGGCCCTTGCCACGGTCCCATTGCACCTGGCGCCCGCCCAGCGTGGGCACGGGCGCGGTCTTGAAGCGCCAGTTGAAACGTTGGCTGGCGAACAGCTTGGCCATGCCGGCGGGGGTGTGCACCCAGAAGTCGTCCATGTCGCCGCCGGCCTCGATCAGCAGCACGCGCGCCTGCGGATCGTCCGACAGCCGGCGTGCCACCACGCAGCCCGACGAGCCCGCGCCGACGACGATGTAGTCGTACACCTCCATTGCCTGCTTTCCAGTGCTTAATCTATCTAGTAATTGTTAGATAAATTCATGGCCTTGCATCGGTTCTTCTGGGTGATCAAGGGTTTGTCCTAGGTATTCGGTATCCCCGAATCGCCGCTTCGGAATTCCTCACTTGGATGCGCGGCGCGGTTCCTTGAAGATCTGCATGCAATGAAACCACCCCCAGGCTGCGCGCTTCGCGTCTTCGCCTTCCTCGTGCGAGGGCGCACATCCAGCGGACCGGCGGAGCCGGTTCTGCGGATGTCCTGGCATGGCCTGCTCCGCGGCATCTTGAGCCTTAGGGCGACGCTGAACAAATCCCCGCGCTGGCGCGCGCCTTGGTGTGGGATGGAATGCAGGGCGCAAACCGCAGCCATGGCCGCCGCCATGGCGAGAATTTGCAACGCCGCAGACCGCCCACGGCAGGGACGCGCGACACGCGAGGGGCTTGTTCAGCGTTGCCTTGGGGTTGCATGTGCTGCGGGCGGCGCTGGTCACCCTTCGCAACCCAGAAGACGAGCGTCATGAAGAAACTCGCATGCATCACGGCCATCGCCGTGTCGTCCGTTGGCGGCCTGTTGCCGGCCGCCGGACTCGCCCAGACGTTCAAGGCGCCGATCAAGATCGTCGTGCCCTACGCGGCAGGCGGTGGCACCGACGTGCTCGCGCGCCTGCTGGGGCAGGGGCTGTCGAAGGAACTGGGCCAGTCCGTGCTCATCGAGAACAAGGCGGGCGCCAGTGGACAGATCGGCACGCAGTTCGTGCAGGCCGCGGCGCCCAACGGCGCCACGCTGCTGTTCACCGTCGATCACTCGCTGATCACCGTGCCGTTGACCACCCCCGCCGCCAGATATGACGCGGCGGCGGACTTCACCGCGCTCGGGCAGGCCGCGCGCTCCGTGTGGACGCTGAGCATTCCCGCGAGCGCGCCCTACCAGGACTTCGCAGGCTTCGCCGCCGCGCTCAAGGCCGATGCGTCGTTGCGCTCCTTCGGCGTGCCGTTCACGGACGGCGCTCCGACGCTGATCGGCCAGGCCCTGGGCCGCCGTTGGGGCGTTGCCATGACGGCCATTCCCTATAGCGGATCCGGGCCCGTCATCCAGAACGTCATGGCCGCCCAGGTGCCGGCGGGCATCACGGGCATGCCCGAGGCCATGGCGGTGCACCGCTCGGGCAAGGCGCGGGTGATCGCCGTGTCCGGCACGCGGCGCTCGGCGCTGCTGCCCGACGTTCCGACCTTCAAGGAACTGGGCATTGAGGGGCTGGAGTTCTACACCTTTCTCGGCTTCTTCGCGCCCAAGAACCTGCCCAGGGACATGGCGCAGGAGTTCAACGCCGCCTTGCGCAAGGTGCTGGCCGAACCGGCGGTGCTCGAGAAGCTGAGCGGCATGTCCCTTCAGCCCGCGCCGACCACGCTGGCCGAGGCCGGCGAAGAGGTCGCATCGCTGGAGCGCTTCTGGAAGCAGGCGCTGGGCGTAGCGCGCTGAGAGAAAGCGCCCATGACTTCCCGCCGATCATTCCTCGCCGGCCTGCCCGCCGCAGTCAGCTTGCTGGCGCAGGACGCATTCGCCCAGACACCCTGGCCCGACCGCCCGATCCGCTTCATCGTCCCGGTCGCGGCGGGCGCCGGCACCGATCTCGTCGCCCGCCAGGTGTCCGTGGCGCTGAACAGGTTGTGGAGCGTGGCCTGCATCGTTGACAACAAGCCCGGCGCCGGCGGGGCGGTGGGTACGGACTATGTGGCCAAGGCGTTGCCTGACGGGTACACGCTGCTGTTCACCTTCTCGGCCCACTACACCACGCCGCTGATCGACAAGACGCCCTACGACCCGGTGGCCGACTTCGAGCCGGTCGCCCGGCTGGCCAGCTCCCCACTGTTCATGGTGACCGCGCCGGATTCGCCCTTCAAGAGCGTGGCCGACGTGGTCGTGGCGTCCCGGCGCGCGCCGCGCTCGGTCACCTACGCCTCGGCGGGGCAGGGCACGCCCTCGCACATGGGCGGCGCGCTGCTGGAGTCCATCGCCGGTGTGGAGATGGTGCATGCGCCGTATCGCAACGGCTCGCAGGCCATGATCGAAACCGGCAGCGGACAGGTCCACGTCGCGTTCTCGGGCGCGGCGTCCTTGCCGCTGGTCAAGAGCGGCCGGCTGCGCCTGCTGGCCATCACCTCGGCCAGGCGCTCGGTGTATCTGCCCGGCGTTCCCACCCTGAACGAGTCGGCCGGCATCCAGGGCTACGAGCTCACCTCGCCCATCTGGGCGATGGCCCCGCGCGGTACGCCCGATGCCGTGCGCAGCAAGCTGTCCGACGCATTGGCCGCGATCGCCGCCACGCCTGACTTCATGGCCTTCTGCGCCGCTCAGTACCTGGAGCAGGACTTCCAGGGCGCGGCGCAGGCCAGGGCGGCCGCCGCGGGCGAAGCGGCCCATTGGCGCCGCCTGGTGCAACTGACCAGGGCTTGAGGCATGGCGGAAGAAGTCACGCGCGAGGAGCTGCACTTCCGGCGCATCGATTTCCGCGGTTTTCGCCGCAGCGATGGCCTTTTCGAGGTCGAGGCGCGCCTCACCGACCGCAAGACCTGCGACTTCGCGCCGCCCAGCGGCGGGCGGCATGTGCCGGCGGGCGACACCATCCATGACCACGGATTGCGGGTGGTGTTCGGCGAGGACATGGTGATCCTTGAGATCACCACGGCCATCCGAGCCTACCCCTACCGCGAGTGCGCGGCCGGCGGCGATACCTTGCAGGCGCTGGTCGGATTGCGCATGGGCGCGGGATGGAATAGCGAACTGCGCAAACGCCTGCCCGCGGGCGACACCTGCACGCATCTGAAGGAAATGATGGCGCCGCTGGCCAGCGCGGCCTTCCAGACCATTTACTCGGTGCGCACCAGCCATGTGGACGAGAAGGATGTCAATGGCCGGCCGCGCAAGATCGACAGTTGCTATGCCTACGGCGCCTCGCGCGAACTGGTGGCGCTGCAGTGGCCGGCGTTCCACAAGCCTGCTCCTGAACGTGACAACCAAGGAAACGCATGACCGACAAGAGGAAACAGGGCCCGCTGGCGGGCGTCCGCATCGTGGAGCTGGGCGGCATCGGCCCCGGCCCGTTCTGCTGCATGCTGCTGGCCGACCTGGGCGCCGAGGTGATCCGCATCGACCGTCCGCCGGGGCATGACGGCGGCGCGCCCATCGCCGCGCGCTTCGACCTGCTCAACCGCGGCCGGCGCAGCGCGATGATGGACCTGAAGAAGCCCGAGGCCGCCGCCGCCGTGTTGCGCCTGGTGGCGCAGGCCGACGCCTTCATCGAGGGCTTTCGCCCCGGCGTGGCCGAGCGCCTGGGACTGGGGCCGGAGACCTGCCTGGGCGTCAACCCGCGCCTGGTCTACGGCCGCATGACCGGCTGGGGCCAGACGGGGCCGCTGGCCCATGCGCCGGGGCATGACATCAACTACATCTCGCTCACGGGCGTGCTCAATGCCGTGGGCCGGGCGGGCGAGCCGCCTGCCATTCCGCTCAACCTCGTGGGCGACTTCGGCGGCGGCTCGCTCTACCTGGCGCTTGGCGTGGTCAGCGCCATCCTGGAGGCGCGCGGCAGCGGGCGCGGCCAGGTGGTGGATGCCGCCATGGTCGACGGCTCGGCCTCGCTCATGACGCTGATCTACGGCATGCGCGCCGCGGGCTACTGGAGCGACCAGCGCGGCACCAACCGGCTCGACTCGGGCGCGCCCTGGTACAACGTGTACGAGACCCGCGACGGCAGCTACGTCAGCATCGCCGCGAACGAAGCGCGCTTCTACCGCGCCGCGCTGGCGGTGATGGGGCTGCAGGACGAGCCGCTGGCCGGGCAGCACGATCGCAGCGGCTGGCCCGCCATGCAGGCGCGGTTCGCCGAAGTGTTCCGCACCCGCACGCAGGCCGAGTGGGTGGCGCTTGCCGAGGGCAGCGAATCCTGCATCACGCCCGTGCTCTCGATGGCCGAGGCGCCCGCGCACCCGCATCTTCAGCAGCGCGGCACCTTCGTCGAGGTCGACGGCGTGGCGCAACCCGCGCCCGCGCCACGCTTCAGCCGCACCCCAGGCGCGATCCAGCGCCCGCCCGCGCGGCCCGGCCAGCACACGCGCGAGGTGCTGCGCGACTGGGGCCTGTCCAGCTTCGAGATCGACGCGCTGCACCAGGCCGGCGCAGCGCTGTCGCCCGGCGATGCGGAGCTGGCGCGGTGACTGTGTCCCAGAAGCTGGCCCGTGAGGTCGTGAAGGATCCGGCCAGCGCGCACATGACCGCCGCCATCGCGGCCCACGTGGCCCGCGTGGCGAACATGCCGCTCTCCGAGGCCGACACCGAGGCCGCGCGCCGGCTGCTGCTGGACAACTTCATCGTCTCGCTGTGGGGCGCCACCCGGCCCTGGACGCGCGAGATCGCGCAGTGGGCGCAGCGCTTCGCCGGCAGCGGCGCCAGCCCCGTGCTGGGCGCGGACTGGTGCGCCGACCCCATGGTGGCGGCGCTGGTGCACGGCACGGCCGCCCACAGCTTCGAACTCGACGACACGCACGACGAAACCCTGAGCCACCCCGGCGCCGCGATCATTCCCGCCGCGCTGGCCGTGGGCGCCGCCGCCGGCGCGCCGCAGGCCGATCTGCTGCGCGCGCTGGCTGCGGGCTATGAGGCCATGGCCCTGCTGGGCGCTTCGGCGGGCGGCATGGAGACGGTGCACCGCGGCTTTCACCCGACATCGGTGTTCGGCTCCTTTGGCGCGGCCACCGCCTGCACCTGTCTGCATGCCTATGCGCGTGGCGAAGCGGTCGCGCCCGATGCAATGATCGCCGCCTGGGGCCATGCGCTGTCGCAGGCCTGCGGCGCAATGCAGTTCTCCGCCGAGCCGGGCGGCGGCGAGGTCAAGCGCGCGCACGCAGGCTTCGGCGCGCGCAACGGCGTGCTGGCGGCGGAGTTCGCGCGCATGCCCGCCGTCACCGCGCCGCGCCGCGTGGCCGAAGGCGCGTACGGGCTGGCGGCGCTGTTCGGCGGCCCGCTGCGCCAGGTCGAGCCCGCCGGCACGCTGCAGATCCGCAACATCAGCTTCAAGCCCTATGCGTGCTGCCGGCTGTTTCACTCCACCATCGACGCACTGCGCGAAGTCACCCACGGCTTCAGCACACCGGTGGATTCCATCGAGAGCATCACCCTCAGCGGCCCGCAACTGATCGCCGACCAGCACATGCTGCGGCGGCCCGAGGGCAGCATGGCGGCGCAGTACAGCGCCCCGTTCATCGTGGGCGCCACGCTGGCCTACGGGCCGCGGCGCTACGACGCCTATGGCGAAGAGCATCTGGGCGACGCCGCCATCCTCGGCATCGCTGACAGAGTGCGTTTCGAGCTGAGCGAGGAACTGACGCGCAGCTACTACCCCCAGCACTTCGCCACGGGCGTGCGCATGCGCTTCAGCGACGGCAGCGAGCGCGCCAGCGTGGTCGTGGACAGCGTGGGCACGCCGTGCAAGCCGCTGACCAGGGAGCAGATCCTTGCCAAGGGGCTGGGCCTGGCGGGCGGTGCTGCGACCGGCGAACGCTTGCGCAAGTGCATCTGGGACGGCGGGCAGGGCGCACGGGCATTGGCGCAGGCGCTGATTCCGCGGCGATGAGCGCCTTTCGCCCTGGGCGATGCCAGGTGGCCGTCACAGATGGCTGTCGAACCCGGCCAGCAGCGCCTGGAGCCGCGCGGCCGTTTCCTTGAGCGCGGGAGCGATGCGCTCGCGCTCCGAGCGCAGGTCCAGCTCAACGTCTGCCTTGCCGCAGCTCAGGCTCATGAGCGCGCCCTGGAGGCCCACGCGGATCGGCAAAGCCACGCCGTAGGTGCCGCGCTGGTAGCCGCCCAGCACGGCGCAGGTGCCCGACTGCGCCAGTTCGGCGAAGGAGGCGCGGATCGACTGCTCCAGCGCCTCGCCCTGCGCGCCCGCGCGGCGCTTGTGCTCCTCGATCAACGCGCGCTGCTGCCCGGGCGGCAGCCCCCAGAGGTAGGCACGGCCGATGGAGGTGGCGCCCATGGGCAGCACCGAGCCAACGCCCAGCCGCAGCGTGGCCACCTTGCGGCTCACGCGATAGCCCACGTAGAGGATGTCGATGCCGTCCTGGATGCCGAGCGCGACCGACACGTCGAGCCGGTCCGCCAGCTCCTGCATCAGCGGCTGCGCGGCCTGCAGCATGTCGTTGGTGGCCAGGTACGCATGGCCGATGCCCAGCGCGCCGGCCGACAGCTCGAACTCGCGCCGGCCCGGCACCAGGCGCAGAAAGCCGACCTGCAGCAGCGTGGAGGTCAGGCGCGAAACGGTGGCCTTGGGCAGGCCGGTGCGCCGCACCAGTTCGGCATTGGTGAGTGGCGTGCGGTCCGAGCGGAAGGCACGCAGCACTTCGAGCCCGCGCTCCACAGTCATCAGCGTGGCGCTTTCGGCGGCCTGCGCCCCGGCAGCGCTCATGGCCGCCCCCGCGAGCGCTGGATTTCCTGGGCCATGCGCACCAGGGCCGGCCCCAGTTCGCGCACGCTGCGGGTGCGGCCCATGAGCATGGACGGCGCCATGCAACTCACCGCCAGCGGGGCCTGGTCCGGCAACTGGATGGGCGCGGCCACCATGGTCATGGGCTGGCCCGATTCGCCCAGCGCCACGCAGAAGCCGTCCTTGCGCACCTGCACCATGGCTGCGCTCGAACGCAGGCGCGTCTGCCGCGCGTCGTCGTGCGGATGCTGCGCGGCGCTTTGCAGCAGGTAATGGCGCTCGGCATCGGGCAGGCTGGCCAGCAGCGCCCAGCCGGCGGCGGACGAGGCCAGGCCCAGGCGGGTGCCGACGCCGGGCTGCAGCGATGCGGGCAGGGCGCTGGTGCTGCAACTGTCGATCACCACCAGGTCCAGCCGGTCGCGGGAACTCAGGTGCACGTGCACCTGGTGGCGTTCGGCGAACTGGCTCATGCGCTGGTTGGCGGCGCGGTGGATCTCGGTGTCCGCCGCGGCCCGGTAGCCCAGGGCCAGGGCGGACGGGCTCAGGCGGAACCTGCGCGTGTCGGCGGCGCAGCGCAGGTAGCCCAGCGTCACCAGGGTGCGCGTCATGCGCGTCACCGTCGATGCGGGCAGGCCGGTGCGTGCCACCAGGTCGCCGTTGCAGAGCCAGCGGTCCTGCGGCGTGAACGCCGAGAGAATGGACAGGGCGCGGGCGAAGGGCGTCACGATGGTGCAGCGCTCGGATCGCGGGCGCGGGCCGGGGCCATCAGGGGAGGGCGAAGATGGGTGGTGCATGCTGCGGTTCATGGAACACTCTCATCAAACTAACATTCATTAGAATACGAAGGAAGAAAAAAGTCGATTGGGGTTTTCTCTTTGCTGGATCTGCTCGAACCATGACTCCGCTCAAGCCACTTCCCGGCACGCCCCGGCCCAAGCTCGCCTGGACGGGCGCCCACGGCAACCGCCTGTGCGGCGACAGTTGGGGCGATCCGTCCGCGCCGCCCGTCGTGCTGCTGCATGGCGGCGGGCAGACGCGGCATTCGTGGCGGCGCACGGCGCTGTCGCTGGCGCAGGCGGGTTACCACGCCGTGGCCTATGACGCGCGCGGCCATGGCGATTCGGACTGGGTGCCCAGCGGCGACTATGGCGATGCGGCGATGGCACAGGACCTGGCCTGCGTGCTGCGCGGCATCGCCGGCGCGGGCGCTGCCGCCCGGCCGGTGCTGATAGGCGCCTCGATGGGTGGCATCACGGGCCTGGTGGCCACGGGCGAAGCGGTGGTGCAGGCTGCCGCGCTGATCCTGGCCGACGTCTTGCACACCACGGCGCCGGCCGGTTTCGAGCGCGTGCGCGGCTTCATGACGCGCCACGCGCAGGGCTTTGCTTCGCTGCAGGAGGCGGCGGACGCCATCGGCGCCTACCAGGGTGCGCGGGCACACCGGCGGCGCAGCCCGGCGGGCCTGGCCAAGAATCTGCGCCAGGGCGCGGACGGGCGCCTGTACTGGCACTGGGACCCGCGCTTTCTCGACGGCCGGGAAGACCTGGCGGCGCGCGCGCGGCGGCTGGCGCAGTGTGCGCGGCGGCTCGCGGTGCCGACGCTGCTGGTGCGCGGCGCGCATTCCGACGTGGTCACCGACGAGGCCGTGCGCGAATTCCTGGCGCTGTGTCCGCGGGCGAGCCACGTCGATGTGCCGGGGGCGGGGCACATGCTCACGGGGGATGACAACGATGCCTTCGGTCAGATGGCGATCGGCTTCATTCGCCAAAGAACATAGCCGCCAGGGGCCAGCGCAACGTCAGGGACGCCCATCCGTCGTTCCACGCGCTCCGCCGCGTGAGAGTGGCGGTGGGGAGCGCGAAATGTCGATTTCGATGCAATATGGCGATGTGTTGTTACATAGAGGCGAGCCGCTGCCCGACGACTTCCTGACCCGGCGCCAGGATGTCCCGGCGCAAGAGCGCGACTGGACTTGACGCCCGCCATGCGCCGCACGATGGATACCCACATCTGCAGCTACATCCTGCGCCGCCATCCCGCACAGATGATCGAGCGCTTTGCCGCGCTCGATCGGGCGCAGTTGTGGCTGCCGGCCATCGTGGCGGCCGAAATGGGCTGTTGAAGGATGACACGCCCTCGTCACAGCTCCCGCAGCATGTTCTTCGCAATCACTGTCTGCTGGATCTGTGTCGTGCCCTCGTAGATGCGGAACAGGCGCACGTCGCGGTAGAAGCGCTCGATGCCGTATTCGGCCATGTAGCCCGCGCCGCCGAAGATCTGCACCGCGCGGTCGGCCACGCGGCCGCACATCTCGGAGGCGAACATCTTGGCGCACGAGGCCTCGGTGCCCACGGGCAGCTTGTCGTCGCGGCGGCGGGCGGCGTCCAGCACCATGCAGCGCGCCGCGTAGATCTCGGCCTTGCTGTCGGCGAGCATGGCCTGCACGAGTTGGAAGTTGGCGATCGGCTGGCCGAACTGCTTGCGCTCGGCGGCATAGCGCAGCGCCATGTCCAGCATGCGCTCGGCCACGGCCACGCAGACGGCTGCGATGTGGATGCGGCCCTTCTCCAGCACCTTCATCGCGGTCTTGAAGCCCTTGCCTTCCTTGCCGCCGATGAGGTTGTCGGCCGGCACGCGCACGTTGTCGAAGATCACGTCGCAGGTGTGCGCGCCCTTCTGGCCCATCTTCTTGTCGCGCTTGCCGAAGCTGATGCCGGGCGTGTCGGCATCGACGATGAAGGCCGACACGCCGCCCGCGGCCTTGACGCCCGGGTCGGTGCGCGCCATCAGCGTGAACATGCCGGCCTGCGGCGCGTTGGTGATGAAGCGCTTGGTGCCGTTGACCACGTAGCCGTCGCCGTCCCGGATGGCGGTGGTGCGCAGCGAGGCGGCGTCCGAGCCGGCCTCGGGCTCGGTCAGCGCGAAGGAGGCCAGCAGTTCGCCCGTGGCCAGGCGGGGCAGGTATTTTTCCTGCTGCGCCTGGGTGCCGTCGAACAGGATGCCCTGCGAGCCGATGCCCACCGTGGTGCCGATGAGCGAGCGGAAGACGGGCGAGGCGCGGCACAGCTCGAACATGGCCAGCACTTCTTCTTCCATCGTGAGCTCCAGGCCGCCGAAGCGTTCCGGGATGGTCAGGCCGAACAGGCCCAGCGTGCGCATGTCCTGCACGATGTCCTCGGGGATTTCGTCGGAGTCGGCCACCAGTTCCTCATTGGGGATGAGACGCTCGTTCACGAAGCGGCGGATGGAGTCGAGCAGGACGTTGAGCGTTTCTGGGTCGCGGATCATGGCGGGCGAATCAAGGGATGAGGATGGTGCGGCATGCTGCGCCGCCGCTGTGTCCGACGCAAGCGCCGTGGCACGCGCGTTCCGAAAGATGGAAATGCCTTGAACGCCTGCACGCACAGAGGATGCGCCCATCGCATGCCGTTGTACGGAACGAAGCCCGCATGCCTGTTGACCGGGGCGGGCTGCGGCGGCATCGTCGCCCCTGCTTCCTCACCAAGAGTCCTCTCCCATGCCTATCGACCCAGCCCGCCTGCTGGCACGGCCCTTTCCCGCCATCGAGCACGCCTACTCGCAGCGCGACACCCAGCTCTACGCGCTGGGCCTGGGCCTGGGCGCGGACCCGCTGGACGCGGGACAACTGCGCTACGTCTACGAAGGGCGGGACGGCGCATCGCTGCGCGCCATGCCCACCATGGCCAACGTCCTGGCCTACCCAGGCTTCTGGGCGCGCGATCCCGATACCGGCATCACCTGGCAAAAGCTCCTGCATGCCGAGCAGGAAGTCCGATGGCACGCGCCATTGCCCGCCAGCGGTCGCGTGACGGGCTGCACGCGCATCACCGGCCTGTGGGACAAGGGCGAGGGCAGGGGTGCCCTGCTGCAGCAGACGCGCGAGATCACCGATGCCGCCAGCGGCCGCCTGCTCGCCACCGTCCAGCAGTTGAGCCTGCTGCGCGGCGACGGCGGGTTTGGCGCGGGCGGCACCGAAGGCGCGCCGCCCGCGCCGCACGCCATGCCCGAGGGCGCGCCCGACCACGTGTGCGACCTCGCCACACCCGCGCAACTTGCGCTGATCTACCGCCTGAGCGGCGACCTGAACCCCTTGCACGCCGACCCGGCCGTGGCCGCGGCCGCGGGCTTTGCGCGGCCCATCCTGCACGGCATGGCGCTGATGGGCGTGGCCGCGCACGCGGTGCTGCGCACGGTGCTGGACTATGAGGACACCCGTTTTGCCGGCATGCGGGTGCGCTTCACCGCACCCGCCTGGCCAGGCGACACGCTGCGCACCGAGATGTGGGTGCGCGGCGCCACGGTATCGCTGCGCACCACGGCGGTGGAACGCAGCGTGGTGGTCTTGAACAATGCGCGGGTCGATCTGCGCTGAGCATTTTCCAAGGAGCAACCGTCATGGATCTGGGTTTGAACGGCAAGGTCGCCATCGTCACCGGCTCGGCGCGCGGCCTGGGCGCTGCCACGGCGCGGCGCCTGGCGCAAGAGGGCGCCAAGGTGGTGATCACCGACATCAATGCGGAGCTGGCCGAGGCCACGGCCAAGGCGCTGCGCGGCGAGGGCCTGGCCGCGCACTGCGTGGTGGGCGACATCACCCAGGGGGCGGACGTGAAGCGCCTGGTGGATGAGACCGTGGCGCACTTCGGCGGTGTGCACGTGCTGGTGAACAACGCCGGCGCGCCGCGCGACAAGTACCTGGTGAAGATGAGCGAGGACGACTGGGACTTCGTGATGGCCGTCATGCTCAAGGGCGCCTTCCTGGCCACCAAGGCGGTGATGCCGCACTTCATCGGGCAGGGCTGGGGCCGCGTCATCAACATCAGCTCGCGCGCCCACCTGGGCAACCCGACGCAGGCCAACTACTCCGCCGCCAAGGCCGGGCTGATCGGCATGGCGCGGGCGCTGTCGAAGGAAGAGGGGCGCTACGGCGTCACCTGCAACTGCGTGGCGCCCGGCTTCATGGAAACCGAAATGGTGCGCGCGCTGCCGACCTACGAAACCATCAAGGACAACGCCATCGCCGCCCAGCCGGTCAAGCGCGTGGGCCAGCCCGAGGACATCGCCGACGCCGTGGCCTTCCTGGCCAGCGAGCGCGCCGGCTTCATCAGTGGCGAGGTGCTGCACGTGACCGGCGGGCGCTATGGATGAGCTATCAAAATAATAGCTGGTAGCCCAGGAGCGATCTGGGCTGGAGGCCAATTTTCATCGAAATCCTGAGGTACATGGACATGAAACGAGCAGCCATCGTCTCCCCGCTGCGCACCCCCGTGGGCGCCTACGGCGGGGCACTCAGAGGCGTTCCCGTCGAGGAACTGGGCGCCACCGTGGCGCGCGCCGTCGTGCAGCGCACCGGGCTGGACCCGGCGTGCATCGACGACGTGGTCTTCGCCCAGAGCTACGCCAGCGGCGAGACGCCTTGCACCGGCCGCTGGGTGGCCTTGCAGGCGGGCTTCCCGATCGAGGTCGCGGGCATGCAGCTCGACCGGCGCTGCGGCGGCGGCGTGCAGGCCCTGGCCACGGCCGCCATGATGGTGCAGACCGGCGCGGCCGACGTGGTGATGGCCGGCGGCGTGGAGAGCATGAGCAACGTCGAGTACTACACCACCGACATGCGCTGGGGCAAGCGCGCCGGCAACGTCAGGTTCTACGACCGGCTGGACCGGGGCCGCGAGCGCTCGCAGCCCGAAGAGCGCTTCGGCCGCATCAGCGGCATGATCGAAACCGCCGAGACGCTGGCGCGCGAGTACCAGATCAGCCGCGAGGACGCCGACCGCTTTGCCGCGCGCAGCCACCAGCGCGCCGCCAGGGCGCAGGCGGCGGGCCTGTTCGAGGGCGAGATCGTTCCCGTTCCGGTGCCGCAGCGCAAGGGTGAGCCGCTAATGGTGAGCCGCGACGAAGGCGTGCGCGGCGACACCACGGCCGAGAGCCTGGCCAGCCTGCGCGCCATCATGAAGGACGGCATCGTCACCGCCGGCAACGCCTGCCAGCAGAACGACGCAGCCGCCGCCTGCCTGGTCGTGGCCGAGGACAGGCTCGAAGCGCTGGGCCTCACGCCGATCGGCTGGCTGGTGGGCTGGGCCGCCGCCGGCTGCGACCCGGCGCGCATGGGCGTCGGCCCCGTGCCTGCGGTGCAGAAGGTCATGGCGCGCACCGGCCTGAAGTTCGAGCAGATGGACCTGATCGAACTCAACGAGGCCTTTGCCTGCCAGGCGCTGGCCTGCGTCAAGGGCTGGGGCAGCACCATGGAGGCGCTGGAAGACCGGCTCAACGTCAACGGCTCGGGCATCTCCCTGGGCCACCCCGTGGGCGCGACCGGCGTGCGCATCATGAGCACGCTGCTCCACGAAATGCAGCGCCGCCAGGCCCGCTACGGGCTGGAGACCATGTGCATCGGCGGCGGGCAGGGCATCGCCATGGTGTTCGAGCGCGCATGAAGGTGAATCGGCCCATGGATTCCACCAAGAACTGGCAGCCCGGCCAGCGCGAGTTGCAGAACGCCGGCATCGTGCAATTGATGCGTGCGCTGGATCTGCCCACCTACGACGAACTGTTGCGTGTCTCCGTGGCCGAGCCCGAACGCTACTGGCGGACCGTGATGCGCGAATGCGCCATCGCCTGGGACCAGCCGCCCACGGGCTACGTCGATCTTTCGCGTGGGCCGCAGTTCCCGAGCTGGTTCCCCGGCGGCAGGCTGAACTGGGTCAACACGATCTACGGCTGGGCGCGCAAGCCCGCCACCGCGCAGCGGACGGCGGTGGTCGGTGAGCGCGAGGACGGCAGCCTCAGTTCACTGACCTATGCCGAACTCGAAGCGCGCGTGCGCGACTTCGCCGCGGGGCTCGCGCGGCACGGCGTGCGGCAGGGCGACCGCATCGGCCTGCTGATGGAGAACGGGGTCGAGGCGACCGTCTCGCTGCTCGCCATCGTGCACCTGGGCGCGCTGGTCGTGCCGCTGTTCAGCGGCTTCGGCGTCGATGCCATCGTGGCGCGCCTGTCGGCCGCCGAGGCGCGCATGGCCATCGCCTCCACCGGCTTCTCGCGCCGCGCCAGGCGCGTGGACGCGCAGGGCGCCTTGCGCGATGCCTGGCGCCAGTTGCCGCTGCTTGAACACGTGATCTGGAAGCGCGCAGAAGGCGAGGCCGCGCAGGATGCGCGCGACCTGGACTGGCAGGAAACCGCCGCCGTCGCGCAGGGCAGGGGAGGCGATGCCGTGTCCGTCACGCCCGACACGCCCTTCATGGTCATCTACACCTCGGGCACCACCGGCAAGCCCAAGGGCGTGGTGCATACGCATGGCAGCTTCCCGATCAAGATCGCGCACGACTCGCTGGTGCACTTCGACGTGCACCCGGGCGACGTGTATTGCTGGCCCGCCGACATGGGCTGGATCGCCGGCACCCTGGTGCTGGGTTGCGCGCTGTTGCGCGGCGCAACCCTGGTCTGCTACGACGGCGCGCCGGACTATCCCGATTGGTCGCGCATGTCCAGGGTGGTGGAGCGCCACCGGGTCACGCACTTCGGCTCGGCGCCCACGCTGATCCGCGGCATGGCGAGCCACGAAGACCTGGCGCTGGCGGGCGAGCGCTCCACCCTGCGCCTGCTGATCACGGCTGGCGAGGGCATCGCGCCCGAGCACTTCAACTGGTTCCAGCAGAGATTTGGCGACGGCACCGCGCCGCTGATCAACTACACCGGCGGCACCGAGGCTTCGGGCGCGCTGCTGGCCAGCGTGCCGATCCGGGCGATTCCGCCGAGCGGCTTCAACACCATCTCGCCCGGCGTGGCCGCCGACGTCGTGGACCCGTCAGGCCGCAGCGTGACCGGCGAAGTGGGCGAACTCGCGATCCGCGCGCCCTTCGTGGGCATGACCCAGTCGTTCTGGCGCGACGACGAGCGCTACCTCGAAACCTACTGGCAGGCTGTGCCAGGCCTCTGGGTGCACGGCGACCTGGCCCTGCGCACGCCCGAGGGCAACTTCTTCATGATGGGCCGCTCGGACGACACGCTCAAGGTGGCCGGCAAGCGCCTGGGTCCGGCCGAGGTGGAGGAGGTGGTGCTGGAGCTGCACGAGGTGTCCGAGGCCGCCGCCATCGGCGTGGCCGACGCCGAGAAGGGCCAGAAGCTGGTGGTCTTCATCGTGCCCAGGCCGGGCATCGACGCTTCGCACGAAGCGCTGCAGGCCGCCGTTTCGGCGCACGTGGACAAGCGCCTGGGCCGGCCCTTCCGTCCGGCCAAGGTGCATGTGGTGGGCCAGTTGCCCAAGACGCGCAGCTCCAAGATCATGCGCCGCGTGATCCGCAGCGTGTACTGCGGCCAGCCGCCGGGCGATCTCTCGTCGCTGGACAACCCCGGGGCGCTGGACGACGTGCGTGCCGCCGCCGCGGCCTGAAGCCCCCGCGCCGCAGCATGGCCCGCGCCGCCGCCCATGCCAGCGTGCAGTCCACGCGGGCCAGCATGTCTGACTGGCTGCGGCCCGAACCGGGCGTGACGGTGGTGACGCCGCTGGTGCGCGCGCTAGCGCTGATTTCGGCCTTCGCTCCGCACGAGCGCTGGCTGGGCAACGGCCAGCTGGCGCACCGCACCGGACTGCCGCCCTCCACCGTGACGCGCATCGCCCATTCGCTGGTGCAACTGGGCTACCTCCTGTACGACGGCGCGCGGCGCAAGTACCGGCTCTCGCCCGCCGTGCTGGGGCTGGGCTACGCGGCCATCGCGCACTCGGCCATCCAGGGGCTGGCGAGCGGGCCCATGGCGAACTTCGCGCAGCAGAACAACGCGCACGTGTGCCTGGCGGTCCGCGACCGGCTGGACCTGGTCGTGCTCGAATGCCGGCGCAGCCTGGGCTCGCCCGTGATGCTGCCGCTGCACGTGGGCATGCGCGTGGGCATGGCGCTGTCGCCCATGGGCTGGGCGCTGCTCGCGGCACTGCCGGAGCTGGAGCGCTGCTACCTGCTCGAAAACCTGGAGCGCCGCATGTCCAGGGACTGGCCGCGCCAGCGCCGCCGGGTGTCCGAAGGCATTGCGCAGGTGGGCGACAAGGGCTACTGCGCGGCCATCGGAGAATGGGAGCCCGACCTGGGCATCATCGCCACGCCGATGCTGCTGGAGGGCTCGTCGCCCTTCGTGCTGGCCTGCATCGGTGCCAGCCAGGGCATGACACGCGCGCGCGTCGAGCGCGAACTGGGGCCGCGCCTGTTGGCCATGGGCCGCTCGCTGCAGGCCGAATTCAACATGATCGGTGAAGGAACGCCGCCGAATCTTCAGTGAAAGACACCATGACGGTACTAGAAGGCATCAAGGTTCTCGACTTCGGCCGCTTCATCGCCGGCCCGTACTGCGCCGCGCTGCTGGCCGACTACGGCGCGGAAGTCATCCGCATCGACCGGGTGGAGGGCGGGGAAGACCGCTACATCGTGCCCGTGACCGAGGGCGGCGAGGGCGCGATGTTCCTGCAGCTCAATCGCAACAAGCGCTCGCTCACGCTCGACCTCGCCAGCCCCGAGGGCCGCGAGATCGTGCGCAAGCTGGTGGCCGGAGCCGACGTGGTGATCGCCAACATGCCGCCGCGCACGCTCAAGAGTCTGGGGCTGGACTACGACACCCTCTGCGGCATCAAGCCCGACGTCATCCTGGTGGCCTCCAACGCCTTCGGCCACGCGCCGGCCGTGCGCGACCGCGTGGGTTTCGACGGCGTGGGCCAGGCCCTCAGCGGCGCGGTCTACATGGCGGGCACGCCCGAGCAGCCACAGAAGGCCATGGTGCCCGTGGTGGATTTCGCCACCTCGTTCGCCTGCGCCCTGGGCACGCTGCTGGCGCTCTACGAGCGCCAGCGCAGCGGCAAGGGCCAGGAAGTCAGCGCGTCCCTGCTGGGCACCGGGCTGAACATGGCCAGCGGCGCATTGATCGAGGAGGCCATGCTGGGCCTGGACCGCCAGGCCACGCTCAACCGGGCCGCCAGCTATGCGCCGTCCGACATCTTCAAGGCACGGGATGGCTGGTTCATCATCCAGATCATCGGCGGCGCCATGTTCAAGAGCTGGACGCGGCTGGTGAACCGGCCCGAACTGCTGGACGACCCGCGATTTGCCAGTGACAGGCTGCGCGGCGAGCATGGCGAGTTCCTGAGCAGCGTGATGAGCGAGTGGTCACGGAACAGGACGCTGGGCGAGGCGCTGGCGCTGCTCGAGGAGGCGCGTATCCCCGCCGCCCGCGTCAACTCGCCGCGCCAGGCACTGGAGGACGAGACCATCCAGTCCGCGAATCTGATCCACTGGATGGACTACCCGGGCGCGCCGAAGAAGGTGCCGATCTTCGCCACGCCCGTGACCCTGTCGCGCACCCCGCCCGAAATCCGCCAGCGTGCGCCGCTCAACGGCGAGCACACCGACGAGGTGCTGGCGGGCATCGGACTCGATGCGCAGCGCATTGCCGATCTGCGGCGGCGGCGGATCGTCTAGTCTTACTGTGTCATAAATGTCACAATTCGATCTTCCGGACTTCGATTTGGAGGATCGATGAATGCAGCCGAGCGTTTCGATAGCTACCTGGAGCACCTGAGCGAAGGCCTGGGTCACGTGGACCGGCATGCGGGCCTTCGCGGTTACTGCACGGGCCTGATGCTTCCTCTGTCGCGCAAGAGCGTGGAGCCCATGGCCGCGCGAGTGGACCCGA
>NZ_JAELTO010000029.1 GCF_016428875.1 Xylophilus sp. ASV27 | reverse complement strand
CCCCCCCCCCCCCCCCCCCCCCCCCCCCCCCCCCCCCCCCCCCCCCCCCCCCCCCCCCCCCCCCCCCCCCCCCCCCCCCCCCCCCCCCCCCCCACCCCCCCCCCCCCCCCCCCCCACCCACACTAGGTTCTCTTCGTCGGCAGCGTCAGATGTGTATAAGAGACAGATGCATGGGCCACAAAGCAAGCGCCACTCTCTCCCTAACTCAGCTCTTCGATCACCAGATGGCGGTAGCGTTGCGCGGCGGAAAAGTGCAGGCGCCGCGCCACCGTCATCAGGCGCTCGGCGGCCTTGGCATCGTTGACCGCGACCAGCAGTCCGTAGTGTCCCTGGCGCGCCAGATCCCCAAAGGTGCGGGCGGTGGCGGCTTCGGTGCCCACGGAGGGCAGGCCGTCGGCCTCATCGGGCGTGGAGGCAAGAACTTCGCGCAGCATCACATCGGGCCTGAGCAGTTCCACGTCATCGTCGCTGAAGCCTTCTGCCATCAGGTCCTCGGCCGCCTGTCGCGCTTGCTGCTCCTGCGGGAACATGACCACGGCGTGGCCGGTGGGATAGAACGTGCCGGCCAGGGTCTGCATGCCAGGCCGCATCGAGAATTCCTTCATGGGTGGCTCCTTCTTCGGGACAACTGTCTCCTGTTACATCATAGGTGCGGGAGCGCCACGCCGCTGTAGGACTGAGCAACGACGCCCTGCTTCTCATGGCTGCATGTCTTCCAGGCGCAGCGATGCCGGCGGAGGGCCGGCCACCCGGGCCAGGGCGTCGAGGCCGTCGATCACATGGTTGGCGAAGAAGCTGTTTTGCGTGTCCGGCTCGAGCGCGGCCACGGCGAGGTTGCCCAGCGGCTGCCCGAGGGGCACGTAGTAGCTGCCCTCCGGAACGTCGATCAGGCTGCGGGTCAATGCCACTTCCACCCGCGCAATATCGCCCGCCGCACCGTCGGCGACCGAGCCCCGGACGTCCTCTCGCGGAGCGTTGTTGCGCGCCGTCTCGCGGTAGGTGTCCAGCAGCAGGGAGCCTGGCTCCATCACCCGCATGACCTGCACGCCCATCATGCGCAGCCGGTCGACCGCCGGCGTCGCGGTGGACGACAGCCAGTAGCCGCATGGGCGCTTGCGGGACTTGAGGGTGCGCAGCGTGAGGGATGAATTCCATGCGACGTCGATGCTCCGGTCGGCGCCGGTCTGCGGGTCCAGCATCAGGAGAGTGCGTCGGCCCGGCGTAGGGCCGGCCTCGATCACGGCATCCTCGCGGCACGCCAGCGCGCTCACGTCGCGCTCGACGAAGGAGCGCAACTGCTTGAGGTCGTCGGCGCGCGCCGCGGTGCTCTGGAGCACGCTGGCCACGGCGGTGACGTGCGTGTGGACGCGACGCTGGATGTGCAGGCGGCCGATCCCGACCCCGCGCGTCTCCAGCAGCAGACTCACCGCGTTCTTGAGTCCGTTGACGTTGCGCCCGGTGTCGGGCTGCACGCCGCCCATGGACACGCGCCTATCTTCCGGATCGGTGGAGGTGGTGTAGTACCACTCGTTGCTGAGGGACTGCCGGTTCAGCGCCGCCACCAGAGGCCGCCGTACCCACTCTTCCGAGGCCTTGGTGACGAATTCCGGCAGGTTGCCGGTGGTGGCGTATTGCAACAGTCCATCGTAGCGCTGGATGCCGCCAAATTTCTGCAGGAAGCGGCCCGCCACGGTGTATTCGTGCGCGTCGACCACCACCATGGGCCGGTAATCGCGTACCAGGCGGGCCAGGGCCTGGGCTTCAGGCGTGCGCAGCAGCAGGTGGTCGCGGTTCATGTCGATGCCGTTGGCCGTGGTGCGGGTGCCGGCGGCTGCGCCGTCGGGGTTGGCTCGGGGTACCACGATCACGTTGATGCGATTCAGCAGGGGTTCGAGCAGGCCTTGCGACGCCTCGCGCGCGATGATCAGCAGTGCTTCGCTGCCGGCGGGTTCGTCGCCATGCTGCTGGCCGATCAGCAGCACCGTAGGCCGGCCGTCGGCGGCGAGCGTGCCGGGCTCCGTATTGGCAGAGCGGGTGATCATCAGAGCCTCCAGCGGCTCGCCGCGCTGCGAGCGCCCGATGGGCAGCAGTCCGGCCCGCACGCCGCCGGTGCCGGATGCCATGGCGGACAGCTCGCTCAGCCATGCGTGCACCTCGGCGTTGGTGGTGAAGCTGGTGCGCTCGGCTTGCAGCCCAGGCGTGCTGTAGCGCACCGAGGGGTCGGGAAAGCGCGCGGCCACGGCGTCCGCGTAGGGCGGCGGCGCCAGGGCTTCCGGGGGCGTAACACTGGACGGCGCGGGCTGCAGGCCGGTTGGCGCGACAGGTATGACGACGGCCCCCGGAGGCGACATGTCGATCACCGGCGGCGCAGCAGGCCGCACCACCACGGCGGGTGTGGCATCGGTGCCCGTGACGCCCTGGCCCGACTGCCAGGGCGGCAGCGGGGTCGAACTGCAGGCCGTGAGCAGCGCCAGCGGCACGGACCAGGCGGCACCGCGCAGCCAGGCGGGGGTTGAAGAGGGCCGGCGCCGCGCGCGGAGGAGGGCGGGTGCTGGCGGGGCGGCGGGGTGGGTGCGGGTGGGCATGCGGTTCTCCTCGGGCATGGGCGTTGCCGCTCCATGCGCGGCAGAAGTAAGTACGTCGCGCAGGATGTTACCGCCCTGCACCGGGGCCTGTGCACCAGGGTTCCGAGGGGGCAGTGTTACACTGCCTGCCTCTTTTGGGGAGTAGCCTGCTTCCGGTCTTCGGAAGCGCTCACGTCAACATACTCGGCACCTGTGCCGTGGCGTGAGCAGCCGAAAGGTTGGCGAGACCAGCGGTATGCCCATGCACGGTTCGGCCGGAGTGCGTGGCATGCCGTGGCGTCTCCGACCGGCCCTTTTTTGCCCCGCTTCATGAATCTCGCTTCCACGGTACTGCTGGCGTTCGCCATGTCCACCGATGCCTTTGCCGCCGCCATCGGCAAGGGCGCCGCTCTCCATCGCCCGCGCTTTGGCGAGGCCCTGCGTACCGGATTGATCTTTGGCACGATCGAGGCCATCACGCCGGTCGTCGGCTGGGCAGCCGGTCTGGCGGCCTCTCGCTACGTCGAGGCGTGGGACCACTGGATCGCGTTCGTGCTGCTCTGCGGCCTTGGGCTGCGCATGGTCTGGGCCGCCGCGAAGCGCTCGGACGAGGCAACCGAGGAACTGCCGGAGCGCCACTCGTTCTGGCTGCTCGCGGTCACCGGATTTGCCACCAGCATTGACGCGATGGCAGTCGGCGTGGGCCTGGCCTTCATCGACGCCGACATCGTGACCGTGGCCGCCGCCATCGGCCTTGCCACGCTGGCAATGGTCACGCTGGGCGTCATGCTGGGCCGCGTGCTGGGCCAGATCGCCGGGCGCCGCGCAGAAATGGCGGGCGGCCTGGTGCTGATCGGCATCGGGGCCTTCATTCTGTTCGAGCATCTGAGCGGCGCCGCGGGCTGAATGGGTCTGCGAACTGCACCGTGGTCATCCGTCCTTGCTCGGATTTCCACAGTCCGCTGCTGATGGCATTGCGGGGCAATGCGATCGTGCAGCCATCCTGTGGATGGCTGCGGGAGGGGCGGAGAGTTGAATTGGCGGTGGTTCAGACTACTTGCCCGCCGCCCCGGCAGTGCTGGCAAATGCCCCGCTCTTGGCCAGATCGGCGACGCGCTCGTTGTCCTGCATGATCAAGCGGCGGAAGTGTGCAGGTCCCTTCTCATTGTCGGCCGGGGCTTGCGCTGCAAGGCTGGACAGCCGGCTCTGGACGCCGGGGCTTGATATTGCCGCAGTCAGCGCGCTCGCCAGCTTTGCAGTCAACTCCGGCGGTGTTCCCTTGGGGGCGACCACGCCGTTCCAGATGATCAGATCGAACCCAGGCAGGCCCGACTCTGCAAAGGTGGGGATCTCAGGGTGTTGTGGCAGCCGTGTACCACCCGTGACCGCGATCGCCCTGACCCGGCCGTCCTTGTGCAGCGGCAGCATGGTCACGGTCTGGTCGATCACTGCGTCGATGGTGCCCGCCATCAGGTCGCTGAGCGCCGGGCCGGAGCCCCGGTACTGGATCATCTCGCCCTGCACGTCGGCCAGTTTGAGGAACAGCGCCTCCGCCAGGTGCGCCGTCGTGCCGGGGCCGCCGGAGCCGAAGTTCACCTTGCCTGGAGACTTCTTCATGGTGTCGATGAGCGATGCAAGGCTCTTCACGCCCCCAGCGTTGCTGACCGACAAGACCATGGGCACCTTGGCGACGACTCCGATGGGCTCCACGTCGGTCAAGGGGCTGTAGGCAGACTTGGGATGCAGGTAAGGAAGAATGACCAGCGATTGGTTGATGAACAGAAGAGTGCTGCCATCGGCAGGGGCGCGCAGGAACTTCTGCATGCCAACGAGGCCGCCCGCGCCGGTGACGTTCTCCACCACGATGGAGCGGTTCAGTTGGCCCCCCAGCACGGTGGCCGTCAGCCGTGCCAGTGCATCGGAGCTTCCGCCCGGAGGCACATTGACGATCAAGGTGATGGGGCGGTCAGCCAGGCCCTGGCCATGGGCCATGGCGAATGGCAGGCAAAGCGCGGCGAGTAGTGCAAGTTTCTTGAACACGGGTTTGTCTCCTTGGGTTTTTCCGTTCGTCTGGCGTTCTGGCCAGGCGTCAGGACAATTGGCGGCAGACCGCCGCGGTGATGTCGGTACAGCTGGCTGTTCCGCCGATGTCCCGGGGCAGGACCCGGCCTTCGGCGAGCACGCTTTCCACGGCGGTTTCCACGCGCGAGGCGGCGGTGACGAGGGCGGAGTCCTGGTGCTTTTCCCCCAGCCAGCGCAGCATCAGCGCCCCCGAGAGGATGGTGGCGAACGGGCTGGCCACGTTCTGGCCGGCGATGTCCGGAGCGGATCCATGCGAGCCCTGGAACAGGCCGTGGTGGTCGCCCAGCTCGGCCGATGCCGACAGCCCCATGCCGCCGATGGTCGCCGCGCCGAGGTCGGAGATGATGTCGCCGAACATGTTTTCCGCGACGATCACGTCATAGAAGTCGGGCTTCTTGACCATGTGGACCGTGATGGCGTCCGCGTAGGCGTAGTCCAGTTCCACGTCAGGGTAGCCTGCGGCCACTTCGTCGCACACCTTCCGGAAGAAGGCGTAGCTGCGTAGGATGTTGGCCTTGTCGCAGACCGTGACGCGGCGCTTGCCATCCCGGGGAGCGCCGTTGCGCTTGCGGGCCAGGTCGAACGAGAAGCGTGCGACCCGCTCTACGCCTTTCCTGGTGATCACGATCGTGTCGGTTGCCACTTCATCACGCAGCACGATGCCGCCGCCGCGGCTGGCATAGAGGCCCTCCGTGTTCTCGCGCACGATCACGTAGTCGATCTGCCCGGGCTTCCAGCCGGCCAGGGGCGATCTGGCGCCCGGGTACAGCCGGATTGGCCGGACATTGGCGTACAGGTCCAGCTTGAACCGCAGCTGCAGGTGGAGGTCGTTGCCGACTTCGGTGCCGTCCGGGTAGGTGATGCCGGGCAGGCCGGCTGCGCCGTGCAGGATGGCGTCCGCGTCCTTGCAGGCCTTGAAGGTGTCGTCGGACAGTACTTTGCCCGTGCGCGCATAGTGTCCTGCGCCGCCGTCATGGCGCGAGAACCTGAGCAGGTCCTGCCCGCATGCCTGTGCCAGGACGGTGGTGGCCGATTGGCAGACTTCCGGTCCGATGCCATCGCCGTCAAGGGTTGCGATTTCGTATGTGGCCATGTGAGTTGGTGTCTCCAGTGCGTTTCAATGACAGTGACTAGTTACCAGTTCGTGGAGATGTACTTCGCCTCCATGAATTCCAGCAGCCCGTGGTGCGCGCCTTCCCGCCCGAGCCCGCTCTGCTTGACGCCCCCGAAAGGGGCCGCCGGATCGGATACCAGGCCCCGGTTCAGCGCCACCATGCCGGTTTCGAGAGACTCCGACACGCGCAGTCCGCGCGCCAGATCGCGGGTGAACACGTAGGCGACCAGACCATACTCGGTCGCATTGGCCTGTGCGATGGCCTCGCCTTCCTCGTCGAATACGACGATCGGGGCGACGGTGCCGAAGATCTCCTCACCAAGCAGGTCGGCCTCTGCATGAACGTCGGCGAGCACGGTCGGCATGTAGAAATAGCCGTCACGGTCCAGGCGCTTGCCGCCGGTCAGGACACGCGCGCCCTTGGCCACGGCATCGTCCACCAGCGAAGCCACCTTCTGCACCGCGGCGGCGTTGACCAGCGGGCCGCACTGCGTCTCTTCCTTGCAGCCGTCATCCACCGTCAGCGCGCCCATGCGCCTGGCCAGCTCCTGGGTGAACGCCTCGGCAATGCCGCGCTGCACATAGAAGCGGTTCGCCGCCGTGCAGGCCTCGCCGCCATTGCGCATCTTGGCCACCATGGCACCTTCGACGGCGGCGCCCAGGTCGGCGTCATCGAACACGATGAAGGGGGCATTGCCGCCCAGCTCCATGGAGCAGTTGACCACCGAGTCGGCGGCCTTGCGCAGCAGGATCCGGCCCACTTCGGTGGATCCCGTGAACGAGAGCTTGTGCACGCGCGGGTCGTCCAGCACCGCGTCGGCGATCTTGCCGGCAGTCGAGGTCGTGATGACGTTCACCACGCCGTCGGGCACGCCGGCCTCGGCAAGAAGGCGTGCGACCGCCAGGGCCGTGAGAGGGGTTTCCGTGGCCGGCTTCAGGATGCACGTGCAGCCCGCGGCAAGCGCCGGTCCGATCTTGCGCGTGGCCATGGCGGCGGGGAAGTTCCAGGGCGTGACCAGGAAGGCGACGCCGACCGGCTGGTACTGGACGATGATGCGGCTCGTGCCCGAAGGGGACACGCTGATGTCGCCATTGATGCGAACGGCTTCCTCCGCGAACCAGCGGAAGAACTCCGCCGCGTAGGCCACTTCGCCCCGGGCATCGGCCAGTGCCTTGCCGTTCTCCAGCGAAATGAGCTGTGCCAGGGGCTCTGCGTCGCGCACCATGAGCTCGTAGGCGCGCCGCAGTATCTCGCCGCGCTGGCGCGGTGGCGTGGCGGCCCATGCCGGGGCGGCCGCAGCGGCCGCGTCCACCGCCTCCAGCGCTTCGTCCACCGTGGCATTGGCCACGCTAGCCATGACAGTCTCAGTGGAGGGGTTGGTGACATCGATGCGCCGGCCCGACGCAGAGGGGCACCATTGGCCTGCAATGAAAAGCTCGGTGGGTACGTCGAATGGAAGAGTGGACATCGTCCACCGTGCTGCCCATGTTCAGCCTGATTGAATGAGGGAACTGGCGTCGTGGTCGCGCTAGCCCGGGAAGGCGTGTACGACATGCAAATGCAGGCACCGAATGTCCGCAAGGTGCTGCGCGTTCGAGGCGCGCAATGAAGACCTGCGCCGCCTGGGCAAGCGCCATCTGGGAAAATACGAGGTTTATCGCACTCACCCGCGCCGGCCCCGAGATGCCCAATCCTCCAGAAAAAGCCAGCAGCCACAGCCCCTGGCGCCTGTCCGTCGCGCCGATGTTGGATTGGACCGATCGCCATTGCCGCTACCTTCACCGGCTGCTGACGCGCCATGCGCTGCTCTACACCGAGATGGTGACGACCGGCGCGCTGCTGCATGGCGACGTGCCGCGGCACCTGCGCTTCAATGCCGAGGAGCATCCGGTGGCCCTGCAACTGGGCGGCAGCGAGCCGGCGGATCTGGCGCTTGCGGCGCGGCTGGGGGCCGAGTGGGGCTATGACGAGATCAACCTGAACTGCGGCTGCCCGTCCGAGCGGGTGCAGCGCGGGGCCTTTGGCGCGTGCCTGATGCAGGAGCCGCGACTGGTGGCCGACTGCGTGAAGGCCATGGCGGACGTGGTGGACCTGCCGGTCACCGTCAAGCACCGCATCGGTATCGACAAGCTGGAGAGCTATGACTTCGTGCGTGACTTTGTCGGCACCGTGTCCGAAGCGGGCTGCCGGGTCTTCATCGTCCATGCGCGCAATGCCTGGCTGCAGGGCCTGAGCCCGAAGGAGAACCGCGAGGTGCCGCCGCTGCGCTACGAGTTGGTGCACCGGCTCAAGCGCGACTTCCCGCAACTGGTGATCGCGATCAATGGTGGCTTCACGGGTTCCGCGCAGATTGCCGAACAACTGGCGGTGCTCGATGGCGTGATGGTGGGCCGCGAGGCCTACCACAACCCCTGGTCGATGGCCGGCTGGGATGCGGACTTCTACGGCGCGGCGCCGTGCGGGCCGACGCGCGATGAGGTGGAGGAGGCGATGGTTGCCTACATGGAGCGCGAGGCGGCGCGCGACGGCACGCCGTGGCCCGCCATTGCGCGCCACATGCTCGGCTTGCGCCACGGCCTGCCGGGCGCCCGGCACTGGCGCCGGGTCTGGAGCGACCATCGCCTGAAGTCGCAGCCGCCGCACGCGGTGATGGCGCTGGCGCGGCAACCGGCTTTCACTGCGGTGGATGGCTGACAGGGCAGGTGTTTTGAGTGAAAAGTGGCTGGAAGACAGGAAGTTCCAAGGCTTCTAGCTATTTTTTGTATAGCAATTCGCGTAGTTCATGGCTTCTTGCCGGCAGAAGCGGGCGCGCTTGCTGCGTTCGCGGCGGGTGCGACGAGCACGATGGCGCCGTCCTGTCCGCGGCGGATGCGCAGGCGGGTGCCGTCCAGCAGCCGGGCCAATGCGGCATCGGGGGCGATGCTGCCCTTGACGCCTCGCGTGGACAGATCCTCGACGTCTTCCATTTTGTAGATGAGCTGCACGCCGGACTGCGCGATGAAGGCGTCGAGTGCGGGCCTGAGCGCGCCGCCGCCCACGTCGAAGTCTCGGGGGGCGGCGTATGACAGGCTTGCCATGAGGAGGCAGGCGGCGCTGATGGTGATGCGCCGGCGTGCTGCAATGGGGCGGTTCGGGCTGTGCCTCCCGGTGGGATTCATGTAGGGGTGTTTCCTGCGCATTGGGTTCGCTTGTGATTTCTTAGACGAGCGCGGCCGGGCTTTCCGGTAGCGGGGCGCCTTGTTTCGGTGCATCCCTGCGATCTCGTGCTGTTTTCATGCCGCGTTACCGGAAATCGTCCGGCCATCCGTCTCCATGTCTGTCGCCAATCCCGGCGAGCCGTGATCCACCGGCCTGTTGCAAGGCCTTTCAGGAGCGCTTCTTTGGTTCTCAGTGACTTGGACAACTGGTTCGTCAGGGAAGTGCTGCCGCTGGAGGCCGCGCTCACGCGTTTTCTGCGCCGCAACTGGCGCGACGACGCCGAAATTCCCGACCTCCGCCAGGACATCTACATGCGCATCTACGAGGCCGCCGCCAAAGGCGTGCCCGATCTGGTGAAGCCCTTCGTCTTCACCACGGCACGCAACCTGCTGATCGACCGTGCGCGGCGGGCACAGATCGTTTCCATCGAGATCATTGCCGACCTCGACGCGCTCGATTTCTCCGCCGACGAACTCACGCCGGAGCGCCACGCCTCGGGCCGGGGCGAACTGCGGTTGCTGCAGAACGCGCTCGATGCCCTGCCGTCCAAGTGCCGCCGTGTGGTGGAGATGCGCAAGATCGAAGGCCTTTCGCAGCGCGAGGTCGCCACGCAACTGGGCATCACCGAAGACACGGTCGAGCGGCAGGTGTCGCGCGGCGTGCGGGCGCTGGCCGACGCCATGGTCTCCAGCGGCGTGCGCCTGGACACCAAGGCCTTCGGCCGGGCACAGAATGACAAGAGACTCTCGACATGATGCAAGCCGAACTCATTGAAGCCACTGCCGCCGATTGGCTGGCGCGCCAGGACAGCGGCGCCTGGACCGATGGCGACCAACAGGCGCTCGATGCCTGGATCGCGGAGTCGCTCGCGCACCGCGTGGCCTGGCTGCGGCTCTCCAGCGTCTGGCAACGCGCCGACCGGCTGAGCGCTCTGCGCGCGCCTGCGGCACAAGCTGCACAGGCGGCACAGGCGGCACAGGCGGCATCGCCGGCCGCCGAGCCTGCACCGCGCAAGACAGCGGCGACCTGGCTGCCGCGCTTTTCCATGCAGCGCATTGCCGCCGGGGTGCTGCTCGCGGCCGCCGGCTGCGGCTGGCTGGGTTGGCAGTATGCGCAGGGGCCGCAGAGCGAGCTGTATGCCACGGCCGTCGGAGCCCGCCAATCGGTCGCGCTGCCGGATGGTTCGGTGGTCACGCTCAATACCGCCACGCACTTGCGCGCCTCGGTGACCGGGAGCGGACGCAAGGTCTGGCTCGACGATGGCGAGGCCTTCTTCGACATCGCGCATGACGAGAAGCGCCCCTTCGTCGTGACCGCGGGCGAGCACCGTATCACCGTGTTGGGCACGCGCTTCCTGGTTCGGCGCCAGGGCGACCACGTCAGCGTGACGGTGGAGGAGGGGCGCGTGCAGATCGCGGCATTGCAGAACGACAAGTCCGGCAAGGCCAGCGAGCCCACCGTGCTCACGCGCAACCAGGCGGCGGTGGCCAGCGCGGGCAACCTGCTGGTGATCTCGAAAGTCCCGAAGCAGGTCGAGGACGAGCTGAGCTGGCGGCGCGGCAGGCTGGTCTTCGACCAGACAACGCTGGGCGAAGCGGCCGCCCAGTTCAACCGCTACAACACCCGGCAGTTGGTGATTGCCGATCCGGCCGTCGCGCGCATTCGCATCGGCGGCAGCTTCGAAGCCAACAACATGAGTGGATTCGTCGCCTTGCTCAAACAGGGCTTCGGTCTGGCGGTGCAGGAGAGCGGAAAAGAAATACTGATTTCGAAATAGGCGTGTTACCGGAACGTGACGGGGCGTTCGTCTCAGTGGGTATCCGAACAATAAACCACACTGGAAGACAACTATGCATAGAGCCGTGCCAAGCCCCCGTCCACTGTCCATGAGCAAGCGCAACTGGAGGACCCTTCGTCCCTGGCTCGTAGGCGGTACCTGGGCTCTCGTGGGAGGGCTGTCGGTGCAGGCCCAGGCGCAGGGCCAGGTCCCGGCGCCGCATGGCTTCGATGTCAGGGGCGGCGACCTGAAGACCGCACTCGAGGCCTACACCGCGCAGGGGGGCGTGCAACTGCTCTACAAGGTCGATGACGTCAACGGCGTGGCCACACGCGGCGTGAAAGGCGAGCTCTCGCCGCAGGACGCGCTGGCGCGTCTGCTCGAGGGAACGGCGCTGCTCACGCGCCGTGGCGACGACGGCGCGATCGTGATCTACGCCGCGGCGCCAGCGGCCAGTGCGGAGACGCCGCTCGAGACGCGGCCGCAGGCACTCGACAGCGTCACCGTCACGGCCACCCGCCGCCGCGAGCCGGTGCGGGAGATCCCGATGCAGGTCAACGTGATGAAGGCCGAGTCGCTGGAGCGCGCCGGCGCCAAGAATCTGGCCGACTACGTGGCCGAGCAGCCGGGCGTGACCATGACGAGCAGCGGCAGCGTGGGCGGCATCCTCACCATGCGCGGGCTCACCACCGGCCCGGTGCAGGGCATTGCCACCGTCGGCGTGTATGTGGACGACGTGGCCACGGGGCTGAGTTCGTCCGGCGCGCTTGCCGGCTTCACGCCGCTGGACATGGGCATGCTCGACCTGCACCACATCGAGGTGCTGCGCGGCCCGCAGGGCACGCTGTACGGAGCCGGCGCCATGAGCGGCGTGCTCAAGTACGTGACCAACCAGCCCGACACGATGGAGTTTTCCGGTTCGGTGAAGCTCGGCACCTCATGGACGCAGGGCGGCGGTCCCGGCTTCACGACGAGCGCGGTGCTCAACGTGCCACTCAAGGAAGACGTCGCGGCCGTGCGCATCGCCGCCTTCACCGACAGGGTCGGCGGCAGCTATGACGCCGTCGGCCCGGTAGCGGGCCGCAACGTCGACCGTGGGCACACCGACGGCGCCCGGCTCTCGCTGCTGGTGACGCCCACGAAGGAACTCACGGTGCGCCTCACCGGCACCATGCAGGACGTCAAGCGAAAGGGCCTGGGCTTCGAAGATATCGACAAGCGGACCCTGCGCCCTTGGGAACTCGACCGCACACGCCAACTGTCTTCCCGCGAGCCCTACAGCAACAGCACGCAGTTGTTCGGCGCTGACGTGGAGTACGACTTCGGCTGGGCGCGCCTGAACTCGATCACCTCCGCGCAGGACGTGAAGATCACCAACTCGGTCGACCTCACACCGCTTTACGGGCCGGTGGTGACCGCGATGGGACTGCCGGTGGCCTCGGTGCCGCTCGCCAGTGAAGTCGGGCAGCACCGCATCAGCCAGGAGTTCCGCCTGACCTCGCGCTCGGGCACCGCCATCGAGTGGCTGGCAGGCATCTACCTGAACCGCGAACGCGGCAGCAATGAGGGCAATATCAGTGCGAACCTGAACGGGGGCCTGGGCAACAAGAGCTTCCTGACGTCGACGCAGTCCTCGCGCTACCGCGAAGAAGCCCTCTATGGCGACGTCACCTGGAACGTGACGCCCGCGCTGTCGTTCACCGGCGGCATCCGGGTGGCGCATAACAGCCAGCGCTACGGCAGCAACCAGTCCGGCACGCTCGTCGGCCCGGTCGACGCCAGCGCCGCCGGCACCTCGTCGGAAAGCCCCACCACCTACCTTGCCGCGGCCAAGTACACGCTGTCGGAGACCAGCACCGCGTACTTTCGCGCGGCAAGCGGCTACCGTCCCGGCGGGCCCAACGTGCTGAAGGCCGACACCGATCGCAACATCGTGCAGCCGATGTACAAGTCCGACTCGCTCTGGAGCTACGAACTCGGCTACAAGGCCGACCTGCTCAACCGCACGCTGTCGCTGGAGACCGCGCTCTACGACATCGAGTGGCGCGACGTCCAGCAGCCCACGCGCAGCGGCGGCTTCGTCTTCGTCACCAACGCGGGCGGCGCCCGCGTCAGGGGCGCGGAACTCACGCTCAACTGGAAGCCCGCCAAGGACTGGCGCTTGAGCGCCAACGGCGCCTTCATCGACGCGACCCTGACCGAGGATGCCAAGGGCCTGGACGCCAAGGCGGGCACCCGGCTGCCCCAGACGCCGCGCTTTGCGACCACGCTGGGCGCGATGCGCAACTTCAGCATCGCTGATCACCCGGCCTATTTCGGCGTCAGCGCACGCTACACCGGCAAGCGCGACGCGGGCTACCCCGGCAGCTCGAGCATTCCGAGCATCCCGATGCCGGCGTTCACGCTGATCGACCTGCAGGCCGGCATCGACTTCCAGCGCTTCACCGTCTCGGCCTACGTGCGCAACCTGACCGACAAACGCGGCATCCTGTCGATCGACACGGGCCGGGCAGCGAACCCGAATCTGGTGCAGGCGGCGCTGGCGCCCTCGCGCACCATCGGCGTGAGCGTCAACGTTCCATTCTGAGATGTCGAGCCTTACGCCACTGGCGGCCGCGGTGCCGCCGGATACGACGAGCGCGGCCGCGCCCGCTGCGACACGCAAGGCGCCGACCAGCGCCTGGTATGCGCTGGTGGTGCTGGTCATCGCAACGGTGCTGGGGTCGATCGACAAGGTCATCCTCACGCTGCTGACCGAGCCGATGCGCATCACGCTGTCGCTCTCCGACACGCAATTGGGGCTGCTGCAGGGTGCGGGCATTGTGCTGTTCACCGGCATCGCCACGCTCCCGCTGGGCTGGCTCAGCGACCGCTACGACCGGCGCGTTGTGCTGGCCGCGTGCGTGGTGCTGTGGAGCGCCGCCACCGCCATGCGCGGCACCGCCATGGACTACGGCGTGCTGTTCATCGCCTCCATCGGCCTGGGTGTGGGTGAGGCGGGCCTGACGCCCATCACCAACAGCATGATCCCCGACCTGTTTCCGCGCGCGCAGCGGGTGCTGGCCAATGCGGTGTTCGCGCTGTCGGCCATCTTCGGCAGCGCGCTGGGCGCATTGCTGGGCGGCACCGTCATCCACCTGACGCAGGACCTGCGGCCGTTGCTGCCCGCGTCGATGCAGCACATGGAGGCGTGGCGGCTGACCTTCTTCGTGATGGCCTCCGCCGGCATCCCGGTGGCGCTGCTGGTGCTGTCGATCCGCCGCACCCGGCGCGGCGGCGCGCAACCGGACGCGGTGGCTCCGGCGACTTCGATGCCGCACGATGCCGCCCCCGCCGCCAGCGCCGCGCATCCAGCCGATGTGGACGATGCGGTCAGCACCGTCAGCTTCCGCGACCACCTGCGCCAGCACTGGCGAACCTTTGCCGGCCTGGTGATCGGCGCCGGTCTGGCAAGCATCGGCATGAGCTCGATCGGCACCTGGCTGCCGATCATGGCGGCGCGCGAATACGGCATCACGCCGACGCAGATGGGGCAGGGCATGGGCATTGCCTTTCTCAGCGGCACGGTGATCGGCGGCCTGCTGGGCGTGATGGCAATGCGCTACGTGCAGCCCCGCATGGGGCCGGCCGCCGCGCTGCGCATCATCATGCTGGGCAACCTCACGGCCGCGCTGCTGTCGTCGCTGCTGCTCTTCACGCGTTCGGCGACCGACGCATTCACATTGCTGGCGCTGCTGGTCGTGCCGCTCATCAGCGGAGCGGTGCTGCTGCCCAACGTGCTGCAGGACGCGGCGCCGCCGCACCTGCGCGCCCGCACCATTGCGATGCTCTCCGTGGGCGGCCTGCCTTTCGGCGTGCTGGGGCCGCTGGTGGTCGGCATGTTGTCGGATGCGCTCAAGTCGGTGCCCAACGGACTGGCGGTGGCCATCGTCGCCACCACGCTGATCGGCGGCGTCATGGGCGCCATGGTGCTGCGCGCCACCGAAGGCCCATTCGTGCGCCTGATGCGCGCGGCGCGGCCGACCTGATGGCCTTCCTCCGCTTCTCTCCCACCCCTTCGTTGTCCTTCCATGTCACAACAACCACCGCCTTTCGTGCCTGACACCTCCTCTTCGCCTGCCGCCGCCGAGGCGTCCGCGCTGGCCGCCATCGACGCACTGATCGCCCCGCTCAACCGCAGCGACGCGCCGGGCCTGGTCATGGGCATTGCGCGCAACGGCCGCCTGCTGTACCGGCGCGCCGTCGGCATGGCCAGCCTGGAGATGGGCGTGGCCAACACGCCCACCACGCGCATGCGCATCGCCTCCACCAGCAAGCACTTCACGGCGATGGCGGTGCTGCTGCTGGCCGAGGACGGCCTGCTCGACGTGGACGACGCGGTGCACAAGCACCTGCCCGAAATGCCGCAACTGAGCGCCGAAGGCCCCACGCTGCGCCACCTGCTGAACCACACCAGCGGCTGGCGCGCCCATGACGAGCTGTGGGCCATCGCGCATGGCCTCACGTTCACGCGCCCGGGCCCGGGGTTGCCCGCCATGGTGCGCCAGCGCGAGCTCAATTTCGAGCCCGGCACGCAGATGAAATACAGCAACGGCGGCTACCACCTGCTGGCGAAGATCATCGAGCGCGTGAGCGGGCAGAGCTTCAACGACTTCCTCAAGGCGCGCCTGTTCGGGCCGCTGGGCATGCCCGACACCGCTTCGGTTGCGACCGACCTCGACGTGGTCCCCGGCCTGGCCGGCCTCTACATGCCCGCGCCCGGCGGTGGATGGCAGCGCGGCCTGTACCCGTGCGAGCTCGACGGGGGTGGCTCGCTGGTCTCGACGGTGGACGACATGCTGCGCTGGCTCGCGCACATGCGCAGCAGCGAGAAGATCGTGGGCAGTGCCAAGAGCTGGGCCCTGCTGTCCGAGCCCACCACGCTGCGCTCGGGTTCGAAGGTGAGCTACGGCTTCGGACTGGCGCGCCATCCGTACCGCGGCGTGGAGATCATCCACCACGCGGGCGCCGTGCTCGGCGCACAGTCGCAGATGCTCAGCGTGCCGGCGCACGGGCTGGACATCATCGTCATGGTCAACGGCGCCCCGGTATCGCCATCGCCGCTGGCCCTCAAGGTGGTCGAGCTGCTGCTGGGCGACGCGCTCGCGCCGCCTGAAGTGCGCCCGCTGGCCAGCGCCTTCCCCACGCTGCTCGGCCATCACTACCACGCGCCGGCCAACGGCGGCCTGATCGGCTTTGCCGACGTCGCGGGCAAGCTGGCCATGTCGTGGCAGGCCGGCGCCGCGACACCGATGCACCAGGGCGAGGGCAGGCTGTGGCTGGGCCTGCAGGACCTGCCGGTCAACGACCTCGTGATCGACGCTGGCGACATCGACCCGCAGCGCACGCCCGACACGCTGGTGCTGTACGAAGGCGGGGAGCCGCGCCGCTACGAGCGCCTGCACGCGCCCGCGCCCGATGCCGCGGCATTGGCCGAAAAACTGTGCGGCGACTACACCAGCGCCGACCTCGACGCCACCGCGCAGCTGACGCTGGCCAACGGAGCGCTGCTGCTCACGGTGCACGGCCGCCACGGGCAGCATGCCTGCGTGCTCAAGCCGCTGTCGCCCGACGTGATGACGCTCACCTCCACCGATCCGGTGCTGAGCCAGATGGGCAAGTCGATCCTCAACGTGGAGCGCAAGGCCGGCCGGGTCACGGGACTGCGGCTGAGCACGCTGCGCACACGGAACATCCACCTCGTCCGCCAGGAGCCGCGCGCATGAAGTTCTTCACCACACTCTTCGCCACCGAGACCAACACCTTCGTCTCCGCCCCCACCGGGATGGGCAGCTTCGAGGAATACGGCATCTTCCGCGGCGACTCCAGCACGCGCGACGCGGCCGGCTACGGCATGTTCGCGGTGGAGCTGCGTCGGCAACTGGCCGCCGAAGGCCACGAGCTGGTCGAAGGCCTGCTGGCCTTTGCCCAGCCGCTGGGGCGCACCGTGCGCACGGTGTATGAGAGCCTGCGCGACGAGATCCTGGATGACCTGCGCAAGGCAGGCCCGGTGGACGGCGTGATTCTGGTGCTGCACGGCGCCATGGTGGCCGAGGGCTACGACGACTGCGAGGGCGACCTGATCGCGCGCGTGCGCGCCATGGTCGGCCCGAAGGTGGCCATCGGCGTGTCGCTCGACCTGCACTGCCATTTCACTCGGAAGATGCTGAACGGCGCGGACGTCATCATCAGCTACAAGGAATATCCGCATACCGACGCGGTGGAGCGCCTGCACGAGCTGGTGCGCATCGTGGTGGACACCGCGCAGGGCCGCGTGCGGCCCACCACCGCCGTGCACGACTGCCGCATGGTCGGCAAGTGGCACACCACGCGCGAGCCGATGGCCGGCTTCGTGCGCCGCATGGAAGCCTGCGAGAAGCTGCCCGGCGTGCTCTCGGTGTCGCTGGGCCACGGCTTTCCGTGGGCCGACGTGCCGGAGTCCGGCGCCAAGCTGTGGGTGGTGACCGACAACGACCCCGCGCTCGCCGCGCAGCTCGCCGATGAACTGGGCCGCGCGTTCTGGGACCTGCGCCACCAGACCGGCGTGCCCTCGCTCTCGATCGACGAGACGCTGGAGCAGGCCATGGCCACGCAGGGCGGCCCGGTGGTGATCGCCGACACCGCCGACAACCCGGGTGGCGGCGCCACCAGCGACAGCACCTTCGTGCTGCGCGCGATCGTCGAGCGCGGCATCGCCGACGTGGCCTTCGGCGGCGTCTGGGACCTGGGCGCGGTGCAGCTGTGCCGCGATGCGGGCGTGGGCGCGAGCTTCGAGCTGCGGCTGGGCGGCAAGTGCGGACCGGCCTCGGGCGATCCGATCGACCTGCAGGTGACCGTCATGGCCGTGCAGGACGCGCATTCGCAGGGCGGGCTCTCGGGCGTGCGCACGCCCATGGGGCCCTGCGTGTGGGTGCAGGCGGCCAAGGGCGTGGACATCGTGCTCATCAGCAAGCGCAACCAGGTCATCGGCACCGACCTGTTCACCGGCCTGGGCATCGACCTGGCGGCCAAGAAGCTGGTCGTGGTGAAGTCGGCGCAGCACTTCCATGCGGAGTTCGGCCCCATTGCCAGGTCGGTGCTGTACGTATCGACGCCGGGCGCGCTGAGCACCGACTTCGCCAATCTGCCGTACCGCGTGCGCGATCTCGACTACTGGCCGCGCGTGGAAGAACCGAAGCGCGCGGCGCGCCTGCCGCCCTCGGTGGACGGGCGCGGCATGCCCGCACCGGGCGAGCTGTACACCATCGACGGGCGCCGGATGCACCTGCAGCGCAGCGGCCCCGCGCCGGCCAGCGCAACGCAGCCTACGCTGGTGATCGAGGCCGGCGGCGGCTGCGCCTCGCCGATCTATGCGCGCCTGCAGCAGGCCCTGTCGGCCAAGTACCCCGTGATCAGCTACGACCGCGCCGGCATGGGCTGGAGCGAGGCCGACGACGCGCCCTTCGACGGCAGGCGCAACGCGCAGCGGCTGCATGCGCTGCTGGCCGCGGCCGGTGTGAGCGGCCCGATCGTGCTGATCGGCCATTCGCTCGGCGGTCTGCTCAACCGCATCTACACCGGCCTGTACCCGGAGCAGGTGGCCGGGGTGGTGATGCTCGACGCCAGCCACCCGGAGCAGTTCGAGGTGTTCGAGGGCCTGCCGCCGGAAACGCTGGCGCCCGAGCGCGCCAAGCGCGCCGAGTTCCAGGCGGGCGGCCCGCCGCCGCCGGAGTTCGCGCCGGTTCAGGCGCTGTTTGCCGACATGCCCCATGTGCTGCGGCAAATGTCCGCGACCTACACGCCGCAAACCGTCGACACGATCCTGAAGGAGCACGTGGGCCTTCCGCTCGTGGCCCGGCAGGCCGGCGCCTCGCCCGACCTGGGCGTGCGTCCGCTCGCGGTGCTGTCGGCAACCGTCATGCAGCAGATGCCGCCCGGCGCCGAGGCGGGCGCCGAAGTGCAGAGGCGCTGGCCCGAGTACCAGCGGTCGCATGCGGCGCTGTCCACGCGCAGCCGCCTGACCCCGGTGGAGGGTGCCGAGCACATGACCCTGGTGCTGTTGCCGCCCTTCGTCAAGCGCGTGGCCGAAGAGGTCGACCTGGTGATGGCCCAACTCGACGGCGCCTGATGCATCTTTTCATTTCCCCGGAGAAACCCATGATGAAAACGCTTTTCGCAAGACTGCTGGCGCCGGCCGCTGCGGCAATCCTGGCGGTATGCCTGCTGGGGGCACTGCCCGCGGCCCACGCCCGGAACGACGCGGCGCCGGCCACCGTGGGCACGGCTGCAGCGGCACCCGCGGACGCGCCGGCACCGGCGCAGCATGCGAGCGCCAATGCCGACAGCCCCTACGGCATCGGCGCGCTCTGGGCGCAGAGCGATGCGGTGACCAAGGCGGTGCTCGCCATCCTGGTGATCATGTCGATGTCCAGCTGGTACGTCATCGTCATCAAGCTGCTCGAGCAGAGCCGCATGGGCCGGCAGGCCAGGCAGGTGGACGATGCGTTCTG
Organism: Xylophilus sp. ASV27; assembly: GCF_016428875.1. Lineage (GTDB taxonomy): Bacteria > Pseudomonadota > Gammaproteobacteria > Burkholderiales > Burkholderiaceae_C > Xylophilus. The sequence continues at coordinate 23,197 of NZ_JAELTO010000029.1, read as the reverse complement.
GAGCGCCAGCAGTGTCCAGGCCGGCACGGCGAAGCTGGCCGAAGGCAGCCCCTTCCGCTTCATCGCCGATGCCGGCGTGCACGCCACGGAGAAGCACGTCGGCCTGCGCGGCAAGGTGGACTTTGCCGACTTCGTGGACCTTTGCATCCACCGGGCCACCGAGCGCGTGCAGCGGCGCCTGAGCAACGGCATGTCGCTGCTGGCCACGGTGGGCTCCACCTCGCCGTTCGTCGGGCTGTTCGGCACGGTATGGGGCATCTACCATGCGCTCACCGCCATCGGCGTGGCCGGCCAGGCATCCATCGACAAGGTGGCAGGCCCGGTGGGCGAGGCGCTGATCATGACCGCCATCGGCCTGGCCGTGGCGGTGCCGGCGGTGCTGGGCTACAACTGGCTTCTGCGCCGCAACGTCGCCGTGATGGACGACGTGCGCGAGTTCAGCGGCGAGCTGCACTCGGTGATCCTGGCCGGCAGCGCCACGGCCTGAGTCCCTTGCCACCGCACACTGCCCAAGGCGCACCATGGCAATGAACATTCCATCGGCCGGGGGTGAAGAGGACCAGGCCATCGCCGCCATCAACACCACGCCCCTGGTGGATGTGATGCTGGTGCTGCTGATCATCTTCCTCATCACCATTCCGGTCGTCAATTACTCGGTCCCGGTGCAAGTGCCCAAGCAGCGCAACGAGGTGCGGGAAAGCAAGCCGGAGACGCTGGTGCTGTCGGTCGATGCGGCGGGCCGCATCTACTGGTACGACACTCCCGTGCGCGATGTGAGCAGCCTCGTGGACCGGCTCAGGAAGGTGGCCGCCCAGACGCCGCAGCCCGAGGTGCACATCCGCGGCGACTGGCAGTCCGACTACGAGCCGGTGGGCCGGATCATCTATGCCTGCCAGGCCGCGGGCATCGTCAAGGTGGGCTTCATCACCGAGCCGCCCGCGCGGTTGTGAAACACCCCCAGGCTTCGCGCCGCGCCATGGCCAACTGAAAGAAACAGCGATGCGAAAACAAAAGCAGGGGCGCCGCGCCAGCGCGCCGCCCGACGAGCCGATGATGGACATCAACACCACGCCGCTGATCGACGTGATGCTGGTGCTGCTGATCATGCTGATCATCACCATTCCGATCCAGCTGCACGCGGTCAACCTGAACATGCCCCACGGCAACCCGCCGCCGAGCGACATCAAGCCCGAGGTGCTGCGCATCGACGTCGATGAGCGCAGCACCATGCTGTGGAACGGCGAACCGGTGGCCGATCTGCCGGAAGTCGAACGGCGCTTCGAGCAGCTTGCCAGGCAGGCGGTGCAGCCCGAGGTGCATCTGCGGCCCGACAAGCGCGCCAGGTACGACATCGTGGCCGGTGTCATGGCCTCGGCGCAGCGCGCGGGCCTGAACAAGCTGGGCATCGTGGGTTCGGAGCAGTTCGTACCATGAGCCGCTCCAAGGATTTCGACCCCAAGTCCCGCTTCGGCCCGGTCGGCATCGGGCTGATGGTGCTGTTCCACGTCCTGATCGGGTATGCGCTGGTGTCGGGCCTGGCACGCCAGACGATCGAGCTGACCAGGAAGCCGATGGATGCCACCATCATCACCGAGGTCAAGCTGCCGCCGCCGCCCCCTCCACCGCCGCCGCCGCCGAAGAAAATCGTCCGGCAGGAGGCGCCCCGGACACCGCCGCCGCCACGCCCGGCCTACGTGCCGCCGCCCGCGGTGGCACCGCCCGAGAGCACGGCGCCTGCGATCACGGCGGTGCAGAGCACCGAGCCGGTGGCGCCGCCGCCCGCGGCGCCACCGGCGCCCGCGGCCCCGCCCACGCCGCCCGCGCCGCAGCGGGCGGCTTCCACCGACATTGCGGTGGCCTGCCCGAAGCAGGTGCGTCCCGAAATGCCGCGCAAGGCGCTGGACGAAGGCATCAGCGGCGTGGTCGTGGTCGAGGTGCGCATCAAGGGCAACCACGTGACGGACGTGCGCTTCGTCTCGGGGCCGCGCGTCTACCAGGCGGCGGTGCGCGCGGCGGTGATGCGCTACGAATGCCAGACCACGGGCGATGCCGAAATCCTGGCCACGCAGGAGTTCATCTTCAAGTTCAATTAGGGCGATCCATGCGAGTCTTCAGCGCCACCCTGGCGGTCGAAACCAACACCTTTGCCCCGATGCCGACGGGCCTGTCTTCGTTCAGGGAGTTCGGCTACTACCCGGCCGGGCAGCACCCCGACCGGATGACCCTCTATGCCGGTCCGTTGTGGGCCGCGCGCCTGCGGGGGGCCGAGCGCGGCTGGCAATTGTTCGAGGGCGTGGTGGCCGGCGCGCAGCCCGGCGGCGCCACCACGCGCCATGCCTACGAGACGCTGCGCGAAGAACTGCTGGCCGACCTGCGCGCCGCGCTGCCGGTGGACATGGTGCTGCTCGGCCTGCACGGTGCGATGGTGGCCGACGGCTATGACGACTGCGAAGGCGACCTGCTGGCGCGCGTGCGCGGCATCACCGGCGCGGACGTGGTGATCGGCGTGGAACTCGACCCCCACTGCCACCTGACGCCGGACATGGTGGCCCTTGCCGACCTGATGGTCGCCTGCAAGGAGTACCCGCACACCGACGTGCTGGAGCGCGGCCTGGAACTGGTCGACCTGTGCGCCGCGATGGTCGAGGGCCGCGTCAGGCCGGCGGCCGCCGTGGTGGACTGCGAGATGATCGTCACCGTCCATACCTCGCGCGAACCGGGGCGCGGTTTTGTCGACCGCATCCAGTCGCTCGAAGGCCGCGACGGCGTGCTGTCGATCTCGATCGCGCACGGCTTCCCGTGGGGCGACGTGGCCGACATGGGCACCAAGGTGCTGGTCTATACCGATGGCGACGCCGCGCAGGCCCAGGCGCTCGCGCGCCAACTGGCCGATGAGCTGATCGGCCTGCGCGAGGGCCTCACGGTGCGCTACCCCGGCATCGACGCCGCCCTCGACGAGGCGCTGGCCTTCGACGGCGGCCCGGTGGTGCTGGCCGACGCGGCCGACAACCCCGGCGGCGGCTCGGCGAGCGACTCCACCTTCATCCTGCGCCGCATGCTCGAGCGCGGCATCGGCAATGCGGCGCTCGGCCCGATGTGGGACCCGGTCGCGGTGCGCATCGCCTTCGACGCCGGCGTGGGCGCGAGGCTGCCCATGCGCATCGGCGGAAAGATCAGCCCGCTCTCGGGCGATCCGCTCGACCTCGAATGCACGGTGAAGGCGCTCCGGCACGACCTGGTGATGACCGGCCTGGCGAACACGCCCGTGCCCATGGGCGACTGCGCGCTGGTCGAGGCCGGCGGCATCGGGATCGTGCTGGTCACGCTGCGCAACCAGGCCATGGGAACCGACCTTTTCACGCAACTGGGCTGCGATCTGGCGGCGCGCAAGATCGTCGTGGTGAAGTCGTCACAGCACTTCTACGACTCGTTCTCCCAGGTGGCCCGGCAGGTGATCTATGCCGGCGCGCCCGGCTCCGTGACGCTGGACCTCCGCACCCTGCGCTACCGCAAGGTGCGCGGCCCGAAGTGGCCGCTCGACGCCGGCGCGTTGACGATTTCTTGAAGGAAAGTGCCTGAAGCCCAGGTAGATTCTGGGCTATTAGCTATAAATAGTGTAGCAAAAGGCCGAGTCGCAACCTGCATCCCGGAACTCCCTGGAGCGGATCCGCCAGCCGTCGAACACCGGCCATATGCCAAATTGATACAGTAATACCGTAATTCAACGGAGACGCATCATGGCGGTATCGGTGCGGATGGACCCCTTGCTGGAAAAGGAGCTGGAGCTGGCCGCCCGCCGGCAGGGCGTGACCAAGTCGCAGTTCATCGTGGAGGCGGTGGAGCGCGCCCTGGGCCGCAAGAATCCGGCGGCGCTCTACCACCAGGTCATGGAAAAGGCTGCGCACCAAGCGGTGGGCGAGGGCGCGCCTGACGAAGACCTGCCGCCCCACCGATCGGCCCTGCGCCAGAGCCTGCGCGAGAGCTACGCGCAGCAGCAGGACGAGTACGCGGCGCATCTGGCGCAGCGCGCGGCCCGGCCCGGGAAGCCCGATTGAAGGTCTGCCTGCTCGACGCCGGCCCGCTGGTGGCGCTGTTCCATGCGGGCGACCGCTTCCATGGACATTTCCGGCAGCTCATCCTGGAGCCGGAGGTGCCGGTGCAACTGCACACCACCTGGCCCTGCGTGACGGAAGCCGGCCATCTGCTCGGGCCGCGCCACCGCCTGGCGCTGTTGCAGTGGATCGCCGCGGGCGCCGTCCTGGTCTATCCCTTCGACGCCGCCGACCTGCCCGAGATGTGCGGATGGATGGCGCAGTACGCCCGGCAGCCGCGCGCGGAAATGGACCTGGCCGATGCCTCGCTGTACTGGCTGGCCTGCGAGTCGGGCGTGACGCAGATCTTCACCGTGGATGTGCGCGGCTTCTCCCGCTACCGGCTGCCCGAGGGGCGCGGCTTCGACATCCTGTGAGCCGCCCTTGGCCATTTTCAGCAAGAAAAATGCTCGAATCCCAGGTTGCATCTGGGTATTGTGCTATTGAATGAATAGCAAGGCCGCACCGCCACCACGGAGATCCTTCCCCATGCGAGACATCCTCGAACAACTGGCGCGCAAGCGCGAGCAGGCGCGCCAGGGCGGCGGCGAGCGGCGCATCGCCGCGCAGCACGCCAAGGGCAAGCTCACCGCGCGCGAGCGCATCGAACTGCTGCTGGACGAGGGCAGCTTCGAGGAGTGGGGCATGTTCGTCGAGCACCGCTGCACCGACTTCGGCATGCAGGAGCAGAAGATCCCGGGCGACGGCGTGGTCACCGGCCACGGCACGATCAACGGGCGCCTGGTGTTCGTCTACAGCCAGGACTTCACCGTCTTCGGCGGCGCCTTGAGCGAGACCCACGCCGGCAAGATCTGCAAGGTGATGGAGCAGGCCATGCAGGTCGGCGCGCCCATCATCGGCCTGAACGACTCGGGCGGCGCGCGCATTCAGGAAGGCGTGGCCTCGCTCGGCGGCTATGCCGACGTGTTCCAGCGCAACGTGATGGCCTCGGGGGTGGTGCCGCAGATCAGCATGGTCATGGGCCCCTGCGCGGGCGGCGCGGTGTACTCGCCGGCCATCACCGACTTCATCTTCATGGTGAAGGACAGCAGCTACATGTTCGTCACCGGCCCCGAGGTGGTGAAGACCGTCACGCACGAAAGCGTGAGCGCCGAGGAGCTCGGCGGCGCCATCACCCACACCACGCGCAGCGGCGTGGCCGACCGGGCGTTCGAGGACGACGTCCAGGCGCTGCTGATGCTGCGCCGCTTCCACGACTACCTGCCGCAGAACAACCGCGAGAAGCCGCCGCTGCGCCCCGGCGGCGACCCTGCCGAGCGCGCCGAACCGTCGCTCGACACCCTGGTGCCGGAGCTCCCCCATCAGCCCTACGACATGCAGGAGCTGATCACCAAGGTGGTGGACGAGGGCGACTTCTTCGAGCTGCAGCCCGACTACGCCGGCAACATCGTCATCGGCTTCGCGCGCATGGCCGGGCAGAGCGTGGGCATCGTCGCCAACCAGCCGCTGGTGCTGGCCGGCTGCCTGGACATCAAGAGCAGCATCAAGGCCGCGCGCTTCGTGCGCTTCTGCGATGCGTTCAACATCCCGCTCGTGACCTTCGTCGACGTGCCCGGCTTCATGCCCGGCACCAGCCAGGAGCACGGCGGCATCATCAAGCACGGCGCCAAGCTGCTGTACGCCTACGCCGAATGCACGGTGCCCAAGGTCACCGTCATCACGCGCAAGGCCTACGGCGGCGCCTACGACGTGATGAGCAGCAAGCACCTGCGCGGCGACGTCAACCTGGCCTGGCCCAGCGCCGAGATCGCGGTCATGGGCGCCAAGGGCGCGGTGGAGATCATCTTCCGCGAGGACAAGCACGACCCCGCGAAACTGGCCGCCCGCGAGGCCGATTACACGCAACGCTTCGCCAACCCGTTCGTGGCGAGCGCACGCGGCTTCATCGACGACGTGATCCTGCCGCACGAAACACGCAGGCGCATCTGCCGTTCGCTGGTGATGCTGCGCGAGAAGAAGCTGGAGAACCCGTGGCGCAAGCACGGAAACATTCCGCTGTGACAAGGGACGTCACCGGCTCGGCGCTGGCCGTGGAGGCTCTGGCGTGGGAGCCTGCGCCGGCTTGCCGCGCACCGCATCGATGCGGCCGGAGCATCTCGGCTTTGCGGGGTCCCACGTTGCGCGGTAGTGCGGGTTCGCGGCCCACGTGAATCGAGGCCAAAGGTCATGTTTGAAAAAATTCTCATCGCCAACCGCGGCGAAATCGCCTGCCGCATCATCCAGACGGCCAGGAAGATGGGCATTGCCACCGTCGCCGTCTATTCCGATGCCGACCGCCAGGCCCGCCACGTCGCGCTGGCCGACGAGGCGGTGCATGTCGGCGCGGCGCCCAGCCGCGAGAGCTATCTGCAGGTCGAGCGCATCGTCGCGGCCTGCCGGCAGACCGGCGCACAGGCGGTGCATCCGGGCTATGGCTTCCTGTCGGAGAGCGAAGCCTTCGCGCGCAGGCTCGACGAAGAGGGCATCGTCTTCATCGGGCCCAGGCACCCGTCGATCGCGGCCATGGGCGACAAGATCGCCGCGAAGAAGCTCGCGCGCCAGGCCGGCGTCCACACCATAGCGGGCTGGGCCGACGCCATCGCATCGGCCGAGCAGGCGGTGCAGATCGCCCGCGACATCGGCTACCCGGTGATGATCAAGGCCAGCGCCGGCGGCGGCGGCAAGGGCCTGCGGGTGGCGTTCAACGACGAGGAGGCTTTCGACGGCTTCACCCGTTGCCGCAGCGAGGCGCGCAACAGCTTCGGCGACGAGCGCGTGTTCATCGAGAAGTTCGTCGAGGAGCCGCGCCACATCGAGATCCAGGTGCTGGGCGACGCGCACGGCAACGTGATCCACCTGAACGAGCGCGAGTGTTCCATCCAGCGCCGCCACCAGAAGCTGATCGAGGAGGCGCCCTCGCCCTCCATCGGCGAGGCCACGCGCCGGGCCATGGGCGAGCAGGCGGTGGCGCTGGCCAAGGCGGTGCGCTACCAGAGCGTGGGCACGGTGGAGTTCGTGCTCGGCAAGGACCAGCGCTTCTACTTCCTGGAGATGAACACGCGGCTGCAGGTGGAGCACCCGGTGACCGAGTGCATCACCGGCCTGGACCTGGTGGAGCTGATGATCCGCGTGGCCGCCGGCGAGCCGCTGCCGCTGACGCAGGACCAGGTCCGGCGCGAGGGCTGGGCCATCGAATGCCGCATCAATGCCGAAGACCCGTTGCGCAACTTCATGCCCAGCGCCGGCCGGCTGGCGCGCTTCCAGCCGCCGGAGCAGACCCTGTGCGCGGCCGATGCCGGGCGCGGGTACGGCACACGGGTGGACACCGGCGTGCACGAGGGCGGCGAGATCCCGGCGTGCTACGACTCGATGATCGCCAAGCTCGTCGTGCACGGCACCGACAGGGCCGACGCCATCGCCAGGATGCGCGAGGCGCTCGATGGCTTCGTGGTCCGTGGCATCAGCAGCATCATCGGGTTCCAGGCCGCGCTGCTGGCGCACCCGAAGTTCGCCGCCGGCGACTTCCACACCGGCTTCATCGCCGAACACTACCCCCACGGTTTCCGCGCCGAGGATCTGGCGCCCGAGGACCCCGGCTTCCTCGTGGCGCTGGCCGCCTGGATGCACCACCGCATCGGCACGCCACGGGCGGGGCAGGGCCTGAAGGCCGGCAAGCAGTGGGTGGTGCTCACGCTGGGCGCCGCGGGCCAGCGCAGCTACACGCCCGTGTCGGTGACCGATTTTCAAGGAATGAGTGGCTCAAGCCTAGTCAGTATCTTGGCTTCCAGCTACAAAATAGATAGCGACTCCGGCTCGGGCCAGTTGCGGGTGCGGGGCCTCTGCAACGACAGGCCCTTCGTCGCGCAGATCGAGCGCGGCACGCCGAACAATCCGCTGGTCCTGCGCATCCAGCACCAGGGCGCCCGGATCGACGCCATGGTGCTGTCGCCGCTGGCCGCGCGGCTGCACCAGTGGATGCCGTGCAAGGCGCCCCCGGACCTGGGCAAGTTCCTGCTCTCGCCCATGCCCGGCCTGCTGGTGGACCTGGCGGTGCAGCCCGGCCAGCAGGTCCGCGCCGGCGAGAAGCTGGCGGTGGTCGAGGCGATGAAGATGGAGAACGTGCTGTGCGCCGCGCAGGACGGCGTGGTGGGCAAGGTGGTCGCCAGCAAGGGAGAATCGCTGGCCGTGGACCAGGTGATTCTCGAATTCGCCTGAGCCGTCAACAAAGGAGCCCCATGCGCGTCGAACCACGACCCCATCCCATCGCAGTGCGAGGGCGCGCCCATCGAGCGGGCGCGCGCGCTGCCCGAAGCCGCCGGCACGCTGGAGCAGCGCGATGACCGAGGAGCGCAACACCGTCGAGGCCCTGAACCGCGCCGGCCAGGGCATGCTGCCTGGGCACCTGGGCATCCAGGTGCTGTCGGTGCAGCGGGGCGAGATCCGCACCGGGATGAGCGTCGAGCCGCACCTGATGGCGCCCAACGGCTTCCTGCATGCCGGCAGCCTGGTGACGCTGGCCGACACCACCTGCGGCTACGGCTGCCGCGTGCACCTGCCCGACGGCGCGCAGGGGTTCACCACCATCGAACTCAAGTCCAACCACCTGTCCACCGCCCGCGAAGGTAGCGTGCAATGCGTGGCGCGCCCGGTGCACCTGGGCGGCAGCACCCAGGTGTGGGATGCCACCATCACGCACCGCGAAACGGGCAAGACCCTGGTGCTGTTCCGCTGCACGCAGATGCTGCTCTACCCGCGCGCCTGACACGCCGGAATCGAATCCATGAGCATCCTTGCCCCCGACTCCAGCCTCTTGCCCGGGCCGCTGCGCTTGCATCCCCGCAAGCCCGGCCTGAAGCAGCGCGAAACGTGGGCGAGCGCAGCTTGAGCGGCAAGCCAAGACCCTTCCGGGTGCTGGGCGTGCAGCAGATCGCCATCGGGGGGGCGGACAAACTGCGCCTGCGCAAGCTCTGGGTCGACATGCTGGGCCTGGAACTCACCGGCAGCTTCCGCAGCGCCAGCGAGAACGTGGACGAGGACATCTGCGGCATCGGCAGCGGCCCGCTGCGGGTCGAGGTCGATCTGATGCAGCCGCTCGATCCGGACAGGAAGCCGGCCGTCCACGCCACGCCGCTGAACCACGTCGGCCTGTGGATCGACGATCTGCCCCAGGCCGTCGAATGGCTCGCCGCGCAGGGCGTGCGCCTTGCGCCCGGCGGCATCCGCAAGGGCGCGGCGGGCTTCGACATCTGCTTCCTGCATCCGAAGGCGAGCGACGAGTTCCCGATGGCCGGCGAGGGCGTGCTGATCGAGCTGGTGCAGGCGCCGCCCGAGGTCGTGCGCGCGTTCGCGGCACTGACGCGCGGGTAGGGGCGGGCAGGGTATCCGCCCGCGGGTCCGCGGGTAATACCAGGCCGAGATGGCCCCGGTTGTCAGGTCCATGTCGGGCGTTGCGGCAGAGAATCTCCGGTTCCCGTTCATTACAAAAAGGAGATTCACGGCCATGCGCTCACTCGACCCTCTCCGGCCCGCTGTATGGCTGATGCGCCGGTTGCGGCTGGCCGGCAAGCTGACCCTGCTGACCCTGATCTGCTGTTGCGCGCTGGCGGCGAGCGCGCTGGCGGGCATGGCGGCCGCTGGCGACGCGGCACGCTGGGCAGTGCCGCTGCTGGGCGCTGGCGTGGTCGGGTATTGGGCCATCGCCCTGTACCGGGGTTTCTCGGCCGATCTGGCTGTGGTGGCGCGCGCCATGCAGGATACGGCCGCCGGCAACCTGAGGGCGCAGCCCCACGTAACGGGCCGCGACGAAGCGGCGGCCCTGGCGGCCACGCTGTCTGGCATGGTGCTCACACTGTCGTCCATGGTGGCCGACATCCGCAGCAATACGGCGCTGGTCGCCCATGCCGGCAGCAGGCTGGCGGCCGACAACCGCGCGCTGGCCGAACGCACCGAGCAGCAGGCGGCCAGCCTGGAGCAGACGGCCGCGAGCGTCGCGCAGCTCTCCGGCGCGGTGCAGCAGAACGCGCAGGCGGCCCGGCATTCCGACACCCATGCCACCACCGTCCGCGAAGCGGCCGACACCGGCGCGCAGGCCATGGCCCAGGCGGTGGCGTCGATCGAGGCGATACGCAAGGATGCCCATCGCATGGGCGAGATCGTGGGTGTGATCGACATGCTGGCCTTCCAGACCAACATCCTGGCGCTGAATGCCGCCGTGGAGGCGGCGCGCGCCGGCGAGCAGGGGCGCGGCTTCGCCGTGGTGGCGGCCGAAGTGCGCAGCCTCGCGCAGCGGTCTGCCGCGTCGGCGCGCGAGATCCGGCAACTGATCGGCGCGTCCACCGCGCAGGTCGAAGGCAGCACCGGCCTGGTCCGTGCTGCCGGTGAGCGCATGGCAGGCATCGCGCCCGGAATTCGCGCCGTGGCGGACAGCATGACGCAGATATCGGCCTCCAGCGCGGAGCAGAGCGAAGGCCTGGCCGAGATCAACACCGCCGTGCGCCAGCTCGAGCAGCTCACGCAGCAGAACGCCCAGATGGTCGAGCAGGCCGCTGCGGAGGCGCGGCGGCTGGAACTGCGCGCCTCCACGCTGGCGCAGGCGGTGCAGGCCTTCCAGCTGCAGCAGGGCACGGCGGAAGAGGCGGTGGCGCTGGTGGAGCGCGCGCTGCAACTGCGGCGCACCAGCCCTTCGCTGGCGGCCTTCCTGCGCACACTGAGCGATCCGGCCCAGCCCTTCCATGACCGCGACATGTACGTGTTCGCGCTCGACGCGCAGGGCAGCTACCGCGCGTTCGGCGGCAACCCGGCCAAGGTCGGCACGCGGGTGCAGGACATTGCGGGCATCGACGGCCAGGCATTGCTGGACGCCATCATGCAGCAGGCGAGGCAGGGGCCGGGCTGGGTCGAGTACGACATCACCCACCCCGTCACGGGCGCGGTGCAGACGAAGATGTCCTTCGTCACGCAGACCGACCAGAACCTGTTCGTCGGCTGCGGCGTCTACAAGCGGCTGGCCTAGGGCCGGCGCCAGAACGCGAGCGTGGCCGCCAGCAGCCACATGCCGGCTGCGCAGCCGCGGTTCATGGCCGTGAGGCCGCGCTGCGGGAGGAGTCGGACGGCCTGCGTGCCGGCACTCGCATAGGCCAGCATCACGCCGGCAAGCGAGGCGACGCCATGGATGCGCAAGGCATCGAGGTCATGGCTTGTCGGCAGGCGCGCGTTGCGTGGCGGCACGGGCGCGTGCCAGGGCGGCTTCGACGATGGAGCGTTTGCGTGTGTCGGCGGCAGGTGCTTCCTGGACTTCGCGCTGCGCCGCATCGCGGCGCCGGCGGTGCTGCTGGTAGCGCTGCCGCGCGACATCGGCTTGTGTCTGTGACCAGGCTTGCCAGCCACTGCGGCCCGGTGTCGCGACCTCGAGCGCGATGCAGTCGACAGGGCAGACCGGAATGCACAGCTCGCAGCCCGTGCAGTGGGCCTCGATCACCGTGTGCATGCGCTTGTTGCTGCCCAGGATGGCGTCGGTCGGGCAGGCGTCCAGGCACAGCGTGCAGCCTATGCACCAGGCCTCGTCGATCACTGCCAGTTGGCGCGGACCTTCCTGGCCGAAGGCCGGGTCCAGCGGCAGGGTCGGGCGGCCGGTGATGCGCGCGAGCCGGGCGATGCCCTCGGCGCCGCCGGGCGGGCACTGGTTGATCTCCGCCGCGCCGGCTGCAATCGCCTGTGCGTATCCCGTGCAGTCAGGGTAGCCGCAGCGGGTGCACTGCGTCTGCGGAAGTGCCGCGTCGATGCGCGCGGCCAGGGTGTCGGGACCGGCCGTGAGGCTCACGCCGCCTTGGCCGTGGCGCTGTCCGGCCTGTCCGCGGTGGGGGCTGCCGGATCCTGTGCCTCGTTGTCATGCACGCGTATGAAGTCGCGCACCTGCGGGTACACGATGTCGCGCCAGCGGCGCCCGCTGAAAATGCCATAGTGGCCGGCGCCCTTGGCTTCCAGGTGCTGGCGCCGCTCGGCCGGAATGCCGGTGCACAGGTCGTGCGCCGCGGCGGTCTGGCCCGAGCCCGAGATGTCGTCGAGCTCGCCCTCGACCGTCAGCAGCGCGGAGCCTGTGATGTCCTGCGGGCGCACGCGTTCGATCCGGCCGTCCGGCCCGCGCACGTCCCAGGTGCCGTGGACCAGCTTGAAATCCTGGAACACGGTGCGGATGGTTTCGAGGTAATAGTCCGCATCCATGTCGAGCACGGCGTTGTACTCGTCATAGAACTTGCGGTGCGCCTCGGCGCTGACGTCGTCACCCTTGAGCAGGTCCTTGAAATAGTCATAGTGGCTCGAGGCATGCCGGTCCGGGTTCATCGCGACGAAGCCGGTGTGCTGCAGGAAGCCGGGGTATACGCGGCGCTCGGCGCCGGGGAAGTTGCTTGGCACGCGGTAGATGACGTTGTTCTCGAACCACTCGTAGCTCTTGTTCATCGCCAGATTGTTCACCGCGGTCGGCGACTTGCGGGCGTCGATCGGGCCGCCCATCATCGTCATGGTGAGCGGCGTCGTTTCCCCGCGGGACGCCATCAGCGACACGGCGGCCAGCACGGGCACGGTGGGCTGGCAGACGCTGATGACGTGGCAGTTGCCATGGCGGGTCTGCAGGTGGCGTATGAATTCCTGAACGTAGTTGACGTAGTCGTCGAGGTGGAATTCACCTTCGGACAGTGGCACCAGCCGGGCATTCTTCCAGTCGGTGATGTAGACCTTGTGGTCGCGCAACAGGGCGCGCACGGTATCGCGCAGCAGGGTGGCGTAGTGTCCTGACAGCGGAGCCACCACCAGCACCACGGGCTGGGCCTTCATGCGCGCGAGCACCTCCTGGTCGTCCGTGAAGCGCTTGAAGCGCCGCAGTTCGCAGAAGGGCTTGTCGAGATCGACGCTTTCGTGGATGACCACCTCGCTGTCATCCACTTTGACCGTCCGGATGCCGAACACGGGCTTCTCGTAGTCCTTGCCCAGCCGGTGCAGAAGTTCGTAGCCAGCAGAGATGCGCTGGGCGAACGGCATCTGGCCCATGATCGTCAGCGGATTGCTGTAGACCTTGGAGGCGGCAAGTGCAAAGTCCGCAAACGGCTCCATCATGGAGCGCTGGGCCTCGTAGAAATGGTAGAGCATGCTGTGTTGTCGTGGGATTGTTGCAGTGCAATATAGCACCGGGTGCAGACTGTATTGAACTGCAAGTTGCAGGATCGCGTCTGGGATGCAGCCCGGAAACGCAGATTCTTGTAGACCTAATGGCTATTGATTGGATAGCAAAAAGCCTTTCAGTTATAAGCATCTGGATGCTTTTTACATGTGCAGGAAAACGCCCATTAAAAAAGCCGCCCAAAGGCGGCTCCAATGTACATGCGGTGTTGCCGCCATGCCAATCATCAGGACGGCGTGGTGCGGCTCCTGCGGGCATGGGATCCCAGCCTCTCATACCACCTTGGCGATGGCGGCGCAGACGTAGTCGATGTTCTTGCTGTTGAGCGCGGCGACGCACATGCGGCCGGTGTCCGTGCCATAGACGCCGAATTCGCTGCGCAGGCGCACCATCTGGTCCTTGCTGAGGCCCGAGTAGCTGAACATGCCGATCTGCTGGACGATGAAGGACATGTCCTGCTGGACACCCGCGGCCTTGAGGCCGTCGACCAGCTTCTGGCGCATGGCCTTGATGCGCACGCGCATCTCGCCGAGTTCCTTCTCCCACAGGGCGCGCAGTTCGGTGTTGCCCAGCACCGCGGCCACCACGGCGCCGCCGTGGGTGGGTGGGTTGCTGTAGTTGGTGCGGATGGCGATCTTGAGCTGCGACAGCACACGGCTGGCCTCTTCCTTGTTCTCGCACAGGACCGACAGGGCGCCGACGCGCTCGCCGTACAGGCTGAAGCTCTTGGAGAACGAGGTCGAGACGAAGAAGGTCAGGCCGGCTTCGACGAACTTGGCGACGGCCGCGCCATCTTCCTTGAGCCCGTAGCCAAAGCCCTGGTAGGCCATGTCGAGGAAGGCCACGAGCCCTTTGGCCTTGACGGCCGCGACCACCTGGTCCCACTGGGCCGCGGTGATGTCGTAGCCGGTGGGGTTGTGGCAGCAGGCGTGCAGCACGACGATGGTGCCGGCCGGTGCCGCATTGAGTGCGGCCAGCATGCCGTCGAAATTGATGCCGCGCTTGGCCGCGTCGTAGTAGGGGTAGCTCTCGACTTCGAAGCCGGCGTTGGTGAATAGCGCGCGGTGGTTTTCCCAGCTCGGGTCGCTGATCAGCACCTTGGCGTCGGGGTTGAGCTTCTTGAGAAAGTCGGCTCCGACCTTCAGGCCGCCGGTGCCGCCAAGGGCCTGGATCGTGGCGACGCGGCCGGAGGTCACCGGCTCGCTGTCGGCGCCGAACACCAGGTGCTTCACGGCCGTGTCGTAGGCGGCGATGCCGTCGATCGGCAGGTAGCCGCGCGCCGTGGGGGTGGCCATCATGCGCTTCTCGGCCTCCTGCACGCACTGCAGCAGGGGCAGCTTGCCGTTGTCGTCAAAGTAGACGCCCACGCCCAGGTTAACCTTCTGTGGGTTGGTGTCCGTGGCGAATTGCTCGTTGAGGCCCAGGATCGGGTCGCGCGGCGCCATCTCGACGGCGGTGAAGAGAGACATGGGAGAAAAGTCCTTGAGAGAGGGAGGGGCGGGCCGCCTTGAATCACAGGAGTGCGGGCCAATCTGCAATTTTACCTACGCCCGGCGTTCCAGCCCTGCCTGTACAGTTTGTGTCCACCATGCCCCACATCGCCGAAGCCCTTTCCGACACCTCTTCTGCCCCCGAAGGCACCTTCGTGCGCTTCCCGGGGTCGCCCTTCGAGCTGTTTCAGCCCTATCCGCCCGCAGGCGACCAGCCGGCGGCGATAGAGCAGCTGGTCGCGGGAGTGCAGGATGGCGAGGTGTTCCAGACGCTGCTGGGCGTGACCGGTTCGGGCAAGACTTACACCATGGCCAACGTGATCGCCCGCCTGGGACGCCCGGCCATCGTGTTCGCGCCGAACAAGACGCTGGCGGCGCAGCTCTACAGCGAATTCCGAGAGTTCTTCCCCAAGAACGCGGTCGAGTACTTCGTCAGCTACTACGACTACTACCAGCCCGAGGCCTATGTGCCCCAGCGCGACCTTTTCATCGAAAAGGACTCTGCCATCAACGAGCACATCGAGCAGATGCGGCTGTCGGCCACCAAGAGCGTGCTGGAGCGGCGCGACGTGGTGATCGTGGCGACGGTGAGCGCCATCTACGGCATCGGCGCTCCAGAGGACTACACGCAGATGCGCTTCATCCTGAAGGTGGGCGGCAAGCAGAGCCAGCGCGACGCCATTTCGCAACTGATCCGCATGCAGTACACGCGCAACGAGCAGGATTTTGCGCGCGGCACCTTCCGCGTGCGCGGCGACACCATCGACGTCTTTCCGGCCGAGCACTCGGAGCTGGCGGTGCGCATCGAGCTGTTCGACGACGAAGTCGAATCGCTGCAATTGTTCGACCCGCTCACCGGCCGCATCCGGCAGAAGATCCCGCGCTTCGTCATCTACCCCTCCAGCCACTACGTCACGCCGCGTGACAAGGTGCTCACCGCAGTGGAGGCGATCAAGGAAGAACTCGCCGGGCGGCTGAAATTCTTCGTCGCCGAAGGCAAGCTGGTCGAGGCCCAGCGGCTGGAGCAGCGCACCCGCTTCGACCTGGAGATGCTCAGCGAGGTGGGCCACTGCAAGGGCATCGAGAACTACTCGCGCCACCTGGCCGGTTCGGCCGAGGGCGAGCCGCCGGCCACGCTGACCGACTACCTGCCCAAGGATGCGATCATGTTCCTCGACGAAAGCCACGTCATGATCGGCCAGCTCGGCGGCATGTACAACGGCGACCGCGCGCGCAAGACGACGCTGGTGGAGTATGGTTTTCGCCTGCCGTCCGCCCTGGACAACCGGCCGCTGCGGCTGGAGGAGTTCGAGGCGCGGATGCGCCAGGTGGTGTTCGTATCCGCTACCCCGGCCCAGTACGAGCAGGACCACGCCGGGCAGGTGGTCGAGCAGGTGGTGCGACCGACCGGCCTGGTCGACCCGGAGGTCGAAGTTCGCCCCGCCACGCACCAGGTCGACGACGTGCTGCAGGAAATCCGCATCCGCGTCGACAGGAGCGAGCGGGTACTCATCACCACCCTGACCAAGCGCATGGCCGAGCAGCTTACCGACTACCTGGGCGACAACGGCGTCAAGGTGCGCTACCTGCACAGCGATGTGGACACGGTCGAGCGCGTGGAAATCCTGCGCGACCTGCGGCTGGGCACCTTCGACGTGCTGGTCGGCATCAACCTGCTGCGCGAGGGCCTGGACATTCCCGAGGTGAGTCTGGTGGCCATCCTGGATGCCGACAAGGAAGGCTTTCTTCGCTCCGAACGCAGCCTGATACAGACAATTGGCCGCGCGGCGCGGAACCTCAACGGCCGCGCCATCCTCTATGCAGACAGGGTCACCGACTCCATGAAGCGGGCGATCGGCGAGACCGAGCGCCGCCGGGCCAGGCAACTGGCCTGGAACGAGGCACAGGGCATCACCCCGCGCAGCATCGTCAAGCAGGTGCGCGACCTGATCGACGGGGTCTACAGCGAAAAGTCGGGACGCGACGAGGCGCTGCAGGAGCAGGCGGCGTTGCAGAGGGCGCGGGTGGAGGACATGTCGGAGAAGGACATGGGCCGCGAGATCAAGCGCCTGGAAAAGCAGATGCTGGAACACGCGCGCAATCTGGAGTTCGAAAAGGCGGCGCGCCTGCGCGACCAGTTGGCGCGTTTGAAGGAGCAGGCCTTCGGAGCGTCCGGCGGGGACCAGGTTGCGGGGTTGTCGTAGCCGGTCGCAGGCAGGAATGGAAGTCTTTCCCGACATGCGCCCTGGGTCTTGTGCTATACTTGACGGAAATACTCAACAACAATGCCCTGTGATGAAGGGCTCCCGCCTCCCTTGCGGAGCGTGGGAGTAAGGGTGGAGACGGTACCCCGGTCGAGGCCTGCAATAGCGGGCTTCCCGGGTGTTTTGAAAAAGCAACAGCCAATAAGGAGCTGACATGCGTCTCACAACCAAAGGTCGTTTCGCCGTGACCGCCATGATCGACCTGGCCCTGCGCCAGAACAATGGTCCGGTCACCCTCGCTGCCATCAGCCAGCGCCAGCAAATCTCGCTGTCCTACCTGGAACAGCTGTTTGGCAAGCTGCGCCGCCATGAACTGGTCGAATCCACCCGTGGTCCGGGCGGCGGCTACACGCTCGGCCGCAAGGCGGCCGACATCACGGTGGCCGACATCATCGTGTCGGTCGACGAGCCGATCGACGCCACCCACTGCGGCGGCAAGGAAAACTGCCTGGGCGAAGCCGGCCGTTGCATGACGCACGAGCTGTGGGCGTCGCTCAACCAGCGCATGGTGGAGTTCCTGGATTCCGTCACCCTGCAAAAGCTGGTGGATGAGCAGATTGCCAAGGGCGTGCAGATCGAGGACAAGCCCGTGGTCCGGCGCGCCATTTCGAGTGCGCCCGTGGTCAAGCCGATTCGCGTGAATGCGCCGAATTCGGTGTTTGCCCTCGGCAACGTCTTCGCCAAATCCTGAGGAACGGACCTGTGTAGGCCCCTGAGGGGGCTGCCCGGCCGAACCTGCTTTCCCCGCCAGCCAGATAGCCAGCCTTGACAGAGTTAGCCATGGACATGACTCCGCATTTCCCGATCTACCTTGACTATGGCGCGACCACGCCGGTCGATCCGCGCGTCGTCGACGCGATGATTCCCTGGTTGCGCGAGCATTTCGGCAATCCGGCTTCCCGCAGCCACGCCTGGGGCTGGGAGGCCGAAGAGGTGGTCGAGAAGTCCCGTGGCTATGTGGCAGACCTCATCGGTGCGGATCCGCGCGAGATCGTGTGGACCAGCGGCGCCACCGAGTCGATCAATCTGGCCCTGAAGGGCGCGGCCCAGTTCTACAAGTCCAAGGGCAAGCATCTCATCACGCTCAAGACCGAGCACAAAGCCGTGCTCGACACCATGCGCGAGCTGGAGCGCCAGGGTTTCGATGTGACCTACCTGGACGTCCAAGAAGACGGCCTGGTCGATCTCGAGCAGCTCAGGGCGGCCATCCGCCCCGACACCATCCTGATCAGCGTGCTGTTCGTGAACAACGAAATCGGCGTGATCCAGGACATCCCCGCCATTGGCGCCCTGTGCCGGGAGAAGGGCATCTTGTTCCATGTGGATGCCGCGCAAGCCACCGGCCGTGTGGACATAGACATGAAGGTGCTGCCGATCGACCTGATGAGCATGACGGCGCACAAGACCTACGGTCCCAAGGGCGTGGGTGCGCTGTACGTGCGCCGCAAGCCCCGCGTGCGGCTGGAGGCGCAGATTCATGGCGGCGGCCATGAGCGCGGCATGCGCTCGGGCACGCTGCCCACCCACCAGATCGTAGGCATGGGCGAAGCCTTCCGCATCATCAAGCTGGAAATGGCCGAGGTGAACGCCAAGGCCCGCGCGCTGCAGCAGCGCCTGCTCGACGGTCTCAAGGACATCGAGCAGGTGTTCATCAACGGCAGCCTGGAGCACCGCGTGCCGCAGAACCTGAACATGAGCTTCAACTTCGTCGAGGGCGAATCGCTGATCATGGGCATCAAGGGCCTGGCGGTGTCATCCGGCTCGGCCTGCACGTCCGCCAGCCTGGAGCCCAGCTATGTGCTTCGCGCGCTCGGCCGCAGCGACGAACTGGCCCACAGCAGCCTGCGCATGACCATCGGCCGCTTCACGACCGAGGAGGAGATCGACTATGCGATCTCCACCATCAAGCACAACGTAGCCAA
Organism: Xylophilus sp. ASV27; assembly: GCF_016428875.1. Classification (GTDB taxonomy): domain Bacteria; phylum Pseudomonadota; class Gammaproteobacteria; order Burkholderiales; family Burkholderiaceae_C; genus Xylophilus. Next base: position 4,255 of record NZ_JAELTO010000029.1, on the reverse strand, counting down.
GCTGCGCGAGTTGAGCCCGCTCTGGGAGATGTACCAGGACGGCGTGGACATCAGCACTATCCAGTGGGCGGCACACTGAAGCCTGCCGCGGTTTCCAGAACACAGAATCGAAGAGGTACCCATCATGGCTTATTCCCAGAAGGTCATAGACCACTACGAAAATCCCCGCAATGTCGGTTCGTTCGACAAGGGTGACGACACCGTCGGCACCGGCATGGTCGGCGCACCGGCTTGCGGCGACGTGATGAAGCTGCAGATCAAGGTCAACCCGGAGACCGGGGTGATCGAGGACGCGCGCTTCAAGACCTACGGCTGCGGCTCTGCCATTGCGTCTTCCTCGCTCGTCACCGAGTGGGTCAAGGGCAAGACGCTGGACGAAGCGGCGGCGCTCAAGAACAGCGTGATCGCCGAGGAGCTGGCCCTGCCGCCGGTGAAGATCCATTGCTCGATCCTGGCCGAGGATGCGATCAAGGCCGCAGTCGAAGACTACAAGAAGAAGAGCGTGGCGCTCGCCGCCGCCCACTGAAATGGCCATCACGCTGACCGAAGCCGCTGCACGGCATGTCAACCGCTACCTGAGCAAGCGCGGGCGCGGCCTGGGCGTGCGACTGGGCGTGAAGACCACGGGCTGCTCGGGCCTCGCGTACAAGCTGGAGTATGTGGACGATCCGGTGGACGGCGACGTGGTCTTCGAAGAGCACGGCGTCAAGGTCATGGTGGACCCCAAGAGCCTGGCATACATCGACGGCACGCAACTGGACTTCGTGCGCGAAGGGCTGAACGAGGGCTTTCGCTTCAACAACCCGAACGAACGGGATCGCTGCGGCTGCGGCGAGAGTTTCAGGATTTAGGGCAACCCTGAACAAGTCCCTCCCGAGGGCAATACCAGCGGCCCGGCAAACCCGGTTCCGCGGTGTTTGCTGAGCAGACGCCGCCGCTTAGCTGCAGGCGGCATTTTTTTTGCCATGAACCTCCACGACACCGATTTCGACCTGTTCGCCGTACCCGCGACCTTTGCGCAGGACCGTGCCGTGCTGGATGCACGCTGGAAGGAGTTGCAGCGCCAAGCCCATCCCGACCGCTTTGCTGCCCAGGGCGGTGCCGCTCAGCGCATGGCGCTGCAGTGGTCGGTGCGCATCAATGAGGCTTACCGGCGACTGCGCGACCCGCTCCAGCGGGCGGCCTACCTGTGCGAGCTGCGCGGTGCGCCGATCGAGGCCGAAAGCAATACGGCGATGCCGGCGGAATTCCTCATGCGGCAGATGGAGTGGCGCGAGGCGCTGGAAGACGCGGTGGACGCAGCCGACATCGAACGCCTGCGGCAGGAGGTCGACACCGCGCGTGCCGCCGCCTTGCAGCGCTGCGCCGCCCTGCTGGACGAGGCCGGCGATGCCGCGACCGCCGCGCGCGAGGTCAGAGCCCTCATGTTCATTGCGCGTTTCGCCAAGGACGTGGATGCGCGGCAGGAGCAACTGGGACAATAGTCGGTTGCGGTCTCCACAACATACTTGCACATGGCGCTTCTCCAGATTTCCGAGCCTCACCAGTCTCCTGATCCGCATCAGCGGCGCATTGCCGTCGGCATTGACCTGGGCACTACCCATTCGCTGGTGGCTGCAGTGCGCAACGGCGTGGCGGAATGCCTGCCCGACGAGCACGGCCAGGTGCTGCTGCCCTCGGTCGTGCGCTACCTGTCGCAGCATGGCCGGGCCGTCGGGGAGGCCGCCCGCGGCGCCCAGACCCAGGACCCCGAGAACAGCATCGCGTCCGTCAAGCGCTTCATGGGCCGCGGTCTGGCGGACATAGAGCATGCGGAGCGCCTGCCCTACCGCTTCGTCGCATCGGAAGGTGAGGGCGGCATGCTCGGCATCGCCACGGTGGCAGGCGTGAAGTCGCCGGTGGAGGTCAGCGCAGAGATCCTCGCCACGCTGCGCCAGCGTGCCGAGGATTCGTTCGACTCCGACATCCACGGCGCGGTGATCACCGTGCCGGCCTATTTCGACGATGCCCAGCGCCAGGCGACCAAGGATGCGGCCCGGCTCGCCGGGATCGAACTGCTGCGGCTCATCAACGAGCCCACGGCGGCGGCCATTGCCTACGGGCTGGACAACGGCAGCGAAGGGGTCTATGCGGTCTACGACCTCGGCGGCGGCACCTTCGACATCTCGATCCTGCGCCTGACGCGTGGCGTGTTCGAGGTGATCGCCACGGGCGGCGACTCGGCCCTGGGGGGCGACGACTACGACGCGGCGCTGGCCGAATGGCTGCTCGCGCGGGCCGGCCGGGTCGCCGTGTCGCCCTCCGAGAAGGCAGCGCTGCGCCAGGCCGCCCGCGCCTGCAAGGAAGCCTTGACCGAGGCAGACTCCACCAGCTTCAACCTGGAGCTTGCCACTGGAATCGTGCAGCTCGAGGTCAGCAGGGCAGACTTCGAGGCCGCCACTGCCGCGCTGACGGCCCGCACCCTGGCGGCCGTACGGCGCACGCTGCGCGACGCCGGACTGGCGCGCGACGACATCCGGGGCGTGGTGCTGGTGGGCGGCTCCACGCGCATGCCGCAGATCCGCAGCGCCGTGCACGCGTTCTTCGGCCAGGCGCCGCTGACCAACCTCGATCCCGACCAGGTCGTGGCCCTGGGCGCGGCGATCCAGGCGAACCAACTGGTCGGCAATGGTGGTGACGACGGGTTGCTGCTGCTGGACGTGATCCCGCTCTCGCTCGGTATCGAAACCATGGGCGGGCTGGTGGAGCGCATCGTCTCGCGCAATGAGACCATTCCCACGGCCAAGGCTCAGGACTTCACCACCTACCAGGATGGCCAGACGGCGCTGGCGCTGCACGTGGTGCAGGGCGAGCGCGACCTGGCGGCCGACTGCCGCAGCCTGGCGCGCTTCGAGCTGCGCGGCATCCCGCCCATGGCGGCGGGCGCCGCGCGCATCCGGGTCACCTTCACGGTCGATGCCGACGGCTTGCTGAGCGTCTCGGCGCGCGAGCAGGGCAGCGGCGTCGAGGCGCGCATCGACGTCAAGCCGTCCTACGGCCTGTCGGACGAGGACATCGCGCGCATGCTGCGCGACAGTTTCAGCACCGCCAGCCAGGACATGGCGGCGCGCGCGCTGGTCGAGGCGCGGGTGGATGCCGACCGCATGCTGCTGGCCACGCGCAGTGCGCTGGCCGCGGACGGCGATCTGCTGACGCAGCCGGAGCGTGCCGCGATAGACCGGCTGATGACGGCCCTGGCGGGCAGCCGCGATTCCGGCGACGCCGCCACCATCGAGGCCGCCACGCAGGCCCTGGCCAAGGGCACCGAGGCCTTCGCCGCCGAGCGCATGAATCGGGGTATCCAGCGCGCGCTGGCCGGCCGCAGCGTGCAATCGATATAGCACCGCATCCAAGAAGACCCACCACGATCACGCCATGCCGGTCATCAAGATCCTTCCCCATCCCGAATACTGCCCGCAGGGCGCCGAAATCACCGCGCCTGCGGGCACCTCCGTCTGCGAAGCGCTGCTGGAACACAAGATCAACATCGAACACGCCTGCGACATGAGCTGCGCCTGCACCACATGCCACGTGGTGGTGCGCAAGGGCTTCGGCTCGCTGGGCGAAATGGACGAGGCCGAAGAAGACCTGCTGGACCGCGCCTGGGGCCTGGAGCCGCAGTCGCGGCTGTCCTGCCAGGCCATCCTGGCGCAGGAGGACGTGACCATCGAGATTCCCAAATACTCGATCAACCACGCCAAGGAAAACCACTGAGGGAGGGCGCATGACACGCCAGATCGTTCTCGATACCGAAACCACCGGCCTCTCGGCCGAGGGCGGCGACCGCATCATCGAAATCGGCTGCGTCGAGCTGGTGGCGCGCAAGCTGACCGGCAACAACCGCCACTACTACCTGAACCCCGAGCGCGACAGCCACGAGGACGCGCTCAAGGTGCACGGCATCAGCAACGAGTTCCTGCGTGACAAGCCCAAGTTCGTGGCCGTCGCCGACGAGTTGATGGACTACCTGGCCGGCGCCGAGATCATCATCCACAACGCGGCGTTCGACGTCGGCTTCCTGAACAAGGAGCTGGAGCTTGCCGGGCGCGCGCCCTTGCGCAGCTTCGTCGGCAGCGTCACCGACACGCTGGTGATGGCCCTGTCTCTTATACACATCTGACGCTGCCGACGAAGAGAACCTAGTGGAGATCTCGGTGGTGGGCGGATGAGTAAAGAGGGGGGGGGGGGGGGGGGGGGGGGGGGGGGGGGGGGGGGG
>NZ_JAELTO010000292.1 GCF_016428875.1 Xylophilus sp. ASV27 | reverse complement strand
AAATCCGGGTGCCTAATCGGAATTTCTAGTCTCGCCGCACTTCGTGGGCTGCCAGGCGCTGCTTCTTATTGTGCCTCAAAGTCTGCGCAAATGATTTTCTTAGAAATCCTGAGACTAGATCTAAAACTCCACGGAATTCAAGTAAGCTGTTTTCATCCAGGATTCGTGCAGACGCCTATGGCAGAGCACTCTGAATTTCAAATGCCCTTCAAGATCACGGCTGCTAGATCGGCACAGCTAATTGTAAGAGCTATTAAATCTGGTCGTAGACAATATTATTTCCCGTTTACGATGGGAATCCTAAGCCGTATCAACAGTATCATTCCCAACTTTTTTTACGATTTCCTAATGGGAAAATTTGCTGGGCCTGTCGCAAAGAATCCAAAACTCTTGTCGTCCCTGAC
>NZ_JAELTO010000291.1 GCF_016428875.1 Xylophilus sp. ASV27 | reverse complement strand
GGCCAGGTGGTGGGCGGCGTGCGCGGCGCCACCGACAGCGTGGCGACCGCCTCGCAGGAGATCGCCGCCGGCAACCAGGACCTGAGCATCCGCACCGAGCAGACCGCCAGCAGCCTGGAGCAGACCGCCTCCTCCATGGAGCACCTGACCGGCACCGTCGCCCAGAACGCCGACGCCGCGCGCCAGGCGCGCCAACTCGCGGGCTCGGCCTCCGAGGCCGCCTCGCGCGGCGGCGAGGTCATGGGCGAGGTGGTCAGCACCATGCAGGCCATCACCGAGGCCTCGCGCCGCATCACCGACATCATCGGCGTGATCGACAGCATCGCCTTCCAGACCAACCTGCTGGCGCTCAATGCCGCGGTGGAGGCCGCGCGCGCCGGCGAGCAGGGCCGCGGCTTCGCCGT
>NZ_JAELTO010000290.1 GCF_016428875.1 Xylophilus sp. ASV27 | reverse complement strand
GCGCGGCACAGCCGGCAACGTCAATGATGTGATCGAGGCCAACACGCTGTTGCACGGCGAGGAAACCGAGGCCTGGGGCGACGCGGGCTACCAGGGCGCAGCCAAGCGGCCCGATGCCCAGGCCGGCGTGCGCTGGAACATCGCCATGCGCCCGGGCAAACGCAAGCTGCTGGACAAAAGCCGACGGGTCGACGACCTGATTGACCAGCTCGAACGCATCAAGGCCAGCATCCGGGCCAAGGTCGAGCATCCGTTTCGGGTGATCAAGCGCCAGTTCGGACACGTCAAGGTGCGCTACCGCGGGCTGGCCAAGAACACCGCGCAGTTGCACACGCTGTTTGCGTTGTCCAACCTGTGGATGATGCGAGAGCGATTGATGGGAGCGCAGGCATGAGTGCGCCTGC
>NZ_JAELTO010000289.1 GCF_016428875.1 Xylophilus sp. ASV27 | reverse complement strand
GATGCAGGCCGTGCACGTCCAGCGCATGGCGCGCCGCCAGCGCCACGTTGTTGAAGAAGCAGAAGCCCATGGCGCGCTCGCGTTCGGCATGGTGGCCGGGCGGGCGCACCGCGCAGAAGGCGTTGGCCAGTTCGCCGCCGATCACCGCGTCGGTCGCCGCCACCGCGGCGCCCGCCGCGCGCAGCGCGGCATCCCAGGTATGGGCGTTGAGGCTGGTGTCGGGGTCGACCGGGGCATGGGTCGGGCCGCCCGCCGCGATGTCCTGGACCAGGCGCGTGGTCATGCCCTGCAGCCGGTCGATGTGGGCCTCGGAGTGCGCGCGCATGAGGTCGGCGTGGCTGGCCTGCGGCGCCTCGCGCCGCTCCAGCGCATCGGCCACGCCGGTCAGCAGCAGACGGTCCTCGATC
>NZ_JAELTO010000288.1 GCF_016428875.1 Xylophilus sp. ASV27 | reverse complement strand
GCCGGTCAGCCCCGCCTCCTTCACCGCGGCGGCAATGCCCAGGTCCATGCCGTCCCATGAGCCCATGATGGCGCACAGGTCGGGGTTCTGCTTGAGCACCGTGGTGGACACGGCCTTGGCCTTGGCCGTGTCCCAGTCGGCGGCCTGATTGGCTACCACCTTGATCTGGGCATTCTTGCCAAGAACCGAGTCGATGCCGTTCATCATGAACAGGTTGTTGGCCGCCGTGACCGAGCCCTGAATGATGGCGACCTTGCCGCTCTTGCCCTTGCAGGCCTCAACCGAGGACTCCGCCAGCATTTCCCCGATGCGCGTCCAGTCCGGGCCGATGTAGCCCGCGCCCGCCGCCTTCGATGGCAGGTTGATGGACAGCACGTGGATGCCGACCGCCTCGGCCTGCTGGATCA
>NZ_JAELTO010000287.1 GCF_016428875.1 Xylophilus sp. ASV27 | reverse complement strand
GAACAACAACAGAGATTTTTACCAGTACCCTCAATGGCATTTCCTTTTTGTCAATCAAGCGCTTCCAACAGGAGGGATTAGTGGAAATGGCTATGTTTTTAACCAGTTGGTAAAAAGGCAAATAGATGCACTTCGTGCGTTTTCAGTTCTTGTGCTAGAATCTGTTGGATATTACATTGCTTTTTTAGGAAGTATTCTTTTTTTCTTCTGTTGGTATGCAATAGAACATACGCCAATGAACCGTATTATCGTATATACTTCTATTGTTGGTTTTGCCTTTTACTGTTTCCTTCTGCTGATCATGGCGGTGTTAAGCAACTGGAGAACTTGGAGAACTATTTTGAGACGATTGAATAGATACCCAAAGATAAAACGTTACATCAAAAAAATAAACTTGCCCGGACTGACC
>NZ_JAELTO010000286.1 GCF_016428875.1 Xylophilus sp. ASV27 | reverse complement strand
CACTACGACATCTCGGCCACCGGCGTGGGCGTGGTGGAGGCCGACTCGATCCTCGGACCGGACCGGGTGCGTCCGGGTGACGTGGTGATCGCGATGGGATCGTCGGGCCTGCACTCGAACGGCTACTCGCTGGCCCGCAAGGTGTTGCTGGACTGGGGCCACATGGATCTGTCCGGTCACGTCGAGGAGTTCGGCCGCACCCTCGGCGAGGAACTGCTCGAGCCGACCCGGATCTACGCCAAGGACTGCCTGGCGCTGGCCGCCGAGACGGAGGTGCGCACCTTTGCGCACGTCACCGGTGGCGGGCTGGCCGACAACCTGGCGCGGGTGCTTCCGGCCGGTCTGGAGGCCGAACTCGAGCGCGGCTCCTGGACGCCGGCCCCGGTGTTCTCGCTGATCGCCCAGCGCGGGCG
>NZ_JAELTO010000285.1 GCF_016428875.1 Xylophilus sp. ASV27 | reverse complement strand
AGCCGGCGTGCCCGAGGGCGTGATCAACGTGGTCACCGGGTACGGCAAGGACGTGGGCCAGGCGCTGGCCGAGCACATGGGCGTGGACCGCCTGGCCTTCACCGGCTCGGTGGGCACGGCGCAGGCCATCGTGCGCGCCTCGGCCGGCAACCTCAAGCGCCTGCAACTGGAGCTGGGCGGCAAGTCGCCCGACATCGTGCTGGCCGACGCCGACCTGGACCAGGCCGTGCCCGGCGCGTCCATGGGCGTGTTCAGCAACACCGGCCAGGTCTGCGTGGCCGGCACGCGCATCCTGGTGCAGCGCGGCATCCACGACGCGTTCGTCGAGCGCATGAAGGCCTTCGCCAAAACCATCCAGATCGGCAACGGCCTGGCCCCGGGCGTGCAGGTGGGCCCGCTGATCTCGCAGCGCCAGCT